>NZ_JAMYQI010000012.1:0-174298 GCF_040320805.1 Mesorhizobium sp. M0615
CCTTGGCCGCCACAATCCGCTCAACCAGATCCTGAGCTGTCGCCCGGCCATGATTGAGCGGGGCTCGCGGCAGGTCGTGCAAACCTTCCGGGCCGAACTCCCGATAACGTCCGAGCCATTTGTAGCCGTTCTTGCGTGAGATCCCGTAGGCCGCACAAAGCGCAACCATCGTCTCATCCCCAGCAAGACACTCCACAACAAACCGTAGCCGCTCGTCCATGATGCCAGTCTCTCGCCAAACCATCGCCGGTCCTCCGGCGGACAAGAAAACTGTCACCCATGCTATCGGTCCATTCTGTTACCTATCTATCCGGTTCGGACACATCTCCCTTCTCCCCGTCGCTATACGGGGAGAAGGTGCCGGCAGGCGGATGAGGAGCAGCGCCAGCCTCTGAAATGATTGCCTTGTTGCCTAAGCCCTTGCGCCCTGTGCAGCGCGGCATACCTATAGAGGATACTGCCCACGCATATCTGCCAGGATGAAAGCATGCCCGTCGATCCCGTTTCCCCGCTCTTGCGCTCCGTCGTTGGCGTGCGCGCCATGGTTCCCGACGATGCCTTCACGGCCAATGCCCTGGGCACGCGCCGGGAAGGCAGCGGCGTCGTCATCCGCGGCGACGGGCTGGTGCTCACCATAGGCTATCTCATCACCGAGGCCGAGGAAGTCTGGCTGACCGACCAGGACGGCCGCGTCGTGCCGGCGCATGCGCTGGCCTATGACCAGGAGACAGGCTTCGGCCTGGTGCAGGCGCTGGCGCCGCTCGGCCTGCCGGCGGTGGCGCTGGGTGACGCCTCGAAGGCCAAGATCGGCGACCCCGTGGTGTTTGCCGACGGCACCGGCCGCTCGGTCAAGGCACACATCGTCACCAAGCAGGAATTCGCCGGCTATTGGGAATATCTGCTCGACGAGGCGATCTTCATTGCCCCGGCGCATCCGTCCTGGGGCGGCGCGGCGCTCATCGGCCAGGATGGCAGCCTGCTCGGCATCGGTTCGCTGCTTTTGCAGATGAGCCGCAACGGCGAGGTCGCCGACATCAACATGGTCGTGCCGATCAACCTTCTGACCCCGATCCTCGACGATCTGCTGACGCGCGGCCAGGTGGCGAAGCCGCCGCGCCCATGGCTCGGCGCCTTCTCGGCCGAGTCGAACGGTGCGGTCGTGGTGATGAGCGTCGCCGAAGGCGGCCCCGCCGCCAAGGCCGGCCTGCGCCAGGGCGACATCATCTCCGACGTGCGCGATGGCGAGGTCGACGGGCTCGCCGATTTCTACCGCAAGCTATGGCAGAATCCGGCGGGTTCGGAGATTCCTCTCAGGGTCGTGCGTGACGGTCGTGAGACTTGGCTGCGAGTGAAATCCGCCGACCGAAACAGCTTTTTGAAGAAACCGCATCTGCAGTGAAGCCAATCTCCCCCCAAGTGGGGGAGATGCCCGGCAGGGCAGAGGGGGCGCGAAGGATCGCGACCTCTCGATCTATTTTCTGACAAGAATCGCGGGATAAACGTGGCTGACACTGGCCGGTGCGTTGGCGGGACAGCGGCCCCCCTGCCGGCCATCTCCCCCACGAGGGGGGAGATTGGCTGCCCCCTCAATCCCCGCACACCCTAAAAGGCGTCCCCGTGTCCCACTCCGCGAAGGGCACGACCTGGCCTTCGACAGACACGATACTGTTCACCTTGCTATCATCATCCTGCGTCTGCATACTTTTGCCCTTGCCGGTCAGCACGTCGTAGTCGCAGCTGCTGTAGACGACAACGGACTGGTATTTGTAATGGTCATAGGCAACGCCGGCGACGACGAAGGCCTCGTTGCGCCAGGCGATGGTCAGCGTCATGTCGGTCCGCTCGCCGGGGCCGATCAGCCCCGGCAGATAGATCTTGATCGAGCCGTTGGGCAGCAAGGTCAACTCCGGTTCGATGCCGGAGCCCTCATAATGCGGCTGGTCGTAGTCGTTCCATTCGCCGTAGACCTGCTCATGCACGACGCCGGCGGGTTTCAGAAAATTGTACTTTTTGTCCCTCAGGAAGAAATGCATGTCCATGGTATCGTCTTCGGGCTCGGTCTCGACGATCATCGCCAGATCGGCGGCGCCGTCCCCATTGAAGTCGCCGGTCAGCGCGGTGATGATCTTCTGGGTTTCGATGGGTTCGGCGAGCGCCGAGGCCGGCAGCAGAAGGATGAGGCCGAGTAACATCGATCGCATGGCATTTCCCCCGAATTGCAGTCTGCCTTGCCCGGCTCGACCAGCCGGGAAACTGCCATGAGCGCCGGCTTGGGCGCAAGCCGGCTCGCAATAGGCCAGGGGGTATCGACGCCGCTGACGGAAACTGGCATCGACAGCCGATACAGCCGGCCCGGCAACAACGAGGTGATGATGGCGCCGTTCAAGGTCGATCCCGACAAGGTTCATGAATTCCCCGATCCCGACAGTTTTTACGCCTGGCTGCGCGAAAATCATGCCGGCGAGAGCGAGGTCTGGATCAAGGTCCACAAGGTCGGCTCGGGCCTCGCCTCGATCACGCCGAAGCAGGCCATCGACGTGGCGCTGTGCTTCGGCTGGATCGACGCCATACGCAAGCCGCTCGACGACAAGAGCTTTCTGCAGCGCTACACGCCGCGCGGCAAGAAGAGCATCTGGAGCAAGATCAACATCGACAATGTCGCCCGCCTGGTCGAGGAGGGCCGCATGACCGAACACGGGCTGAAACAGGTCGAGGCGGCCAAGGCCGACGGCCGCTGGGACCGCGCCTATGCCTCAGGCAAGGACATGAAGATCCCTGACGATCTGCAGGCCGCCATCGACGCCGAGCCGAAGGCGAAGGAGATGCTGGCAAAGCTTTCCGCCCAGAACCGGTTCGCGCTGGCGTTTCGAACGCACAACATGAAGACGGAGGCGGGGCGCAGGAAGAAGATCGAGGCTTTTGTCGAGATGCTGAAGCGCGGCGAGCCGATCTATCCGCAGAAGCGGTGAGGCGACGGCAAGCGGCTGCCATGGCGCGCGCAGCTAAAAACCCGCGTGTGAGGTTCTGGCCTCCCTTTCTCGGACATAACCTATTGTTTTTACGGTATTTTCCACTCGGCGTGTGGGTGATAGATGCGATAGTGGAAAAAACATAGCAACTTATTGTTAATTAAGAGTTTTCCACTATGTTAACTTGATCCTGGCTTAAGAGTGGAAAACGATGCTGAGAGAGTTGACCGGCGAGCAGCGGCGCCAACTCATAGATACGCAACAGGTCTACGAGGCCTGGCAGCGTGCTGATGACCAGCGCCAAAGGCGCTTTGCAGGCAGCATGCGCTGGGTTGAGCGCAGCGGTGCTGAATACCTGCTGCGGAAGGTCCGGCAGGTCGAGAATTCACTCGGGCCGAAAAGCAGCCAGACGGAGAAGGCGTTCGCTGCGTTTTCCGAGGGCAGGGTGCAGAACAAGGATCTGCTGGCAGGTCTGGCCGATCGCCTGAACGGCCTGGCGAAAGTCAATGTGGCAATGGGGTTGGGCAGGGTACCGGCCATCGCCGCACGGATATTGCGGCGGTGCGCCGAAACAGACCCGCTGGGCAAGCAGTTGCTGGTCGTCGGCACGAATGCGCTGTTCGCTTACGAGGCTCTGGCGGGCGTCCAGATCACCAGCGGTCTCACGGCAACCGGCGACATCGACCTGCTCTTCGATTCCCGACGCCGCATCAGCTTCGTGACCGGCGAGAGGGTAAGCCAGTCCGGCCTGATAGGCGTGTTGCGTAAAGTGGACAGGTCCTTCAAGCCGCTCCAGCCCCGGGCCTTCAGGGCAGCGAACCGTGATGGCTATCTGGTCGACCTGATCCGTCCGCGGGCAAGACATGTCCTCAAGGACAACGCCACTACCTCGATTACACAGCTTGCCGACGACCTCGACAGCGCACCCATGAAGGGGCTGCAATGGCTCATCAACGCCCCGAAGGTGGAGGCTGTGGCGATCGATGAGCGTGGCTATCCCGTAAGCATGCCGACGGTCGACCCTCGAATGTTCGCTCTGCACAAGGCTTGGCTGGCCACGCGGCCTGATCGGTCTGCGGTCAAGGCAATGAGAGATCGTGAACAGGCGGAAGCGGCTGCACGCATTGCCACGGGCTATCTTGCGCTTCCGCTGGACAGCGAGCATCTCAAAGGGCTTCCGGGGGCACTGCTGGACGCTGCGGCCGCAACGCTCTCTCTGCCTGGCCCGAGCGGCTTTTCCGAAGACTCTCCAATTGAGCCCGACTGGTAGCGGCCGCGCTAGCACGCCATGCTACGAAAATAGCATTCTCGCCTCGCGAAATGTGATGCTACGGTTCCCGGCGCACCCAGGGCGGAGGGGTTGCCAAGAGGAGAAGTGGCGGGCGCTGGCCCGGATTTCAGCGAGAACCGGACGGAGTTGTTGAACCATTGCAAGGCCGCCGCGTTTTCCAGCGTCGGCCACAAGGGAGGAACCACCTGTGAAAGCATCCTATCTCGTCTCAGCCGTGCTGCTTGCGGCGACTGCGATGCCGGCGGCGGCCGGCGAAATTTCCGACGGCAAGGTCAAGATCGGCATCCTCAACGACCAGTCGGGCGTCTATGCCGATTTCGGCGGCAAATGGTCGGTCGAGGCCGCCAGGATGGCGGTCGAGGATTTTGGCGGCAAGGTGCAGGGCGCGCCAATCGAGATCGTCAACGCCGATCACCAGAACAAGCCCGACATTGCCTCCAACATTGCGCGCCAGTGGTACGACACCGAGCAGGTCGACGCGATCATGGAACTGACGACATCCTCGGTGGCGCTCGCCGTCCAGGGGTTGTCCAAGGAAAAGAAGAAGATCGACATCGTTACCGGAGCGGCATCGGCCGACCTGACCGGCAAGCAATGCTCGCCCTACGGTTTCCACTGGGCTTACGATACCCACTCGCAGGCGGTCGGCACCGGCGGCGCGCTTGTGCAGCAGGGCGGCGACAGCTGGTATTTCATCACCGTCGACTATGCCTTCGGCTATTCGCTGAAGGAGCAGACCTCAAAGGTTGTTGAGGCAAGCGGCGGCAAAGTGCTGGGCGAGGTGCGTTACCCCTTGGGATCGACGGATTATTCCTCCTTCCTGCTGCAGGCGCAGTCCTCCGGCGCCAAGGTTATCGGCCTTGCCAATGCCGGCCTCGACACCTCCAATACCATCAAGCAGGCGGCCGAGTTCGGCATCGTCGCTGGCGGCCAGCGGCTGGCAGCACTTCTGTTCACGCTTGCCGAGGTGCACGGCCTCGGACTGCAGGCGGCGCAGGGCGTGGTGCTCACCGAAGGGTTTTACTGGGACCGCGACGACAAGAGCCGCGACTTCGCCGGGCGCTTCTTCAAGCGCACCAACCGCATGCCCAACATGATCCAGGCCGGCACCTATTCGGCGGTGCTGCAATATCTCAAGGCCATCGACAAGGCCGGCACCGACGAGACCGAGGCGGTCGCCAAGCAACTCCATGAAATGCCCGTCGACGACATCATCAACGCCAACGGCAAGGTACAGGCCGACGGCTCGATGGTGCACGACATGTATCTCTATCAGGTCAAAAAGCCCGAGGAGTCGAAGAAGGACTGGGACTACTACACCTACCTTGCGACCATTCCGGGCGACAAGGCCTTCATCAAGGCTGAAGACAGCGGCTGCCCGCTCGTCACCAAGTGACGCTGGCGCAAGCCGTGGCCGTCCAGCCGGACGGTGCCGAAATCAAGCCGCGGGTGGTGCTCTCCGCCCGCGGCCTGCGGCGCGATTTTGCCGGTTTCGTCGCCGTCAACAATGTCGACCTCGACGTCCATCACGGCCAGATCCATGCACTGATCGGGCCGAACGGCGCCGGCAAGACGACGATCTTCAACCTCTTGACCAAGTTCCTGCAGCCGAGCAGCGGCAGGATCGAACTGTTGGGCAACGACATCACCCGCACCGCGCCGGCCAGGGTGGCGCGCATGGGTCTCGTCCGCTCGTTCCAGATATCGGCGATCTTTCCGCATCTGAGCGTGCTCGACAATGTCCGCGTCGCCTTGCAGCGGCCGAGCGGGCTCGGCTTCCAGTTCTGGCGCTCGCTGGCCGCGCTTGACCAACTGACTCCACGGGCGCGCGAACTGCTTGCCGTCGTCGGTCTCGACGATGTCGCGCATCGTCCGGCCGGCGATCTCTCCTATGGCCGAAAGCGCGTGCTCGAGATCGCCACCACGCTGGCGCTCGACCCGAAAGTGCTGCTGCTCGACGAGCCGATGGCCGGCATGGGGCACGAGGATGTCGGCGTCATTTCCGGCATCATCCGCTCGCTGGCAACGGACCGCGCCGTGCTGATGGTCGAGCACAATCTCACCGTCGTCGCCGACCTCTGCGACTGGATCACCGTCATGCAGCGCGGCCAGGTGCTCGCCGCCGGCGACTACGCGACGGTGAGCAACGATGAGCGCGTCAGGGTCGCCTACATGGGGACCGAGCAGGGGGACCGAGCATGAGTGAGCCGCTGCTTGCCGTGCGCGATCTCCATGCCTGGTATGGCGAGGGCCATGCGCTGCATGGCGTCAACCTCGACGTTTTTCGCGGTGAGACCGTGACGCTGCTCGGCCGCAACGGCGTCGGCAAGACCACAACGCTGCGCGCCATCATGGGGCTGGTCCGCAAGCGCAGCGGCAGCGTCGCCTTCGATGGCAGCGACCTGATGCGCCTGCCGCTGCATCGTGTTGCCCATCGCGGCATCGGCTTCGTGCCGGAGGAACGCGGCATCTTCGCCACGCTCACCGTCGACGAGAACCTGATCCTGCCGCCGGTGGTGGCCAAGGGCGGCATGAGCGTCGACGAGATCTTCGATCTCTTTCCCAACCTCAAGGAGCGCCGCAACAGCCCCGGCACCAAACTCTCCGGCGGCGAACAGCAGATGCTGGCCATCGCCCGCATCCTGCGGACGGGCGTGCAGATGCTGCTGCTCGACGAGCCGACCGAGGGCCTGGCGCCGGTCATCGTCCAGCGCATCGGCGAACTGCTGGCGACCTTGAAAAAGCGCGGCATGACCATCCTGCTCGTCGAGCAGAATTTCCGCTTCGCCGCCCGCATCGCCGACCGCTTCTACCTGATGGAGCACGGCAAGGTGGTGGAGGGTTTTGCCGTAAGCGAGCTTGCCGCTCACACGCAACAGCTGCACGAGGTGTTGGGGGTATGATGACGACAGCCCACGGCAGTACCCCCAACCCGCTGCTGCGCAGCGACCCTCCCCATAAGGGGGAGGGTGGAGGGCCACCGCCCTACCTCCCCCTTGTGGGGAGGTCGGACCGAAGGTCCGGGTGGGGGTACGTGCCGCACAGACGCATCCCCCTTGCAACACCATCGGTGACGCCATGACCATGATCTTCGGCATCCCCGTCCAGGCCTTGCTCGGCCAGATGCTGGTCGGGCTGATCAACGGCTCCTTCTACGCCATGCTGAGCCTCGGCCTGGCCGTCATCTTCGGCCTGCTGCGGATCATCAATTTCGCCCATGGCGCACTCTATATGCTCGGCGCCTTCATCGGTTACCTGCTGCTCGTCCATCTCGGCATCGGCTACTGGCCGGCGCTGCTCCTGGTGCCGCTCATCGTCGGCGTCTTCGGCATGGCGGTCGAGCGCGTGGCGCTGTCGCGGCTCTACCGCCTGGATCCGCTCTACGGGCTGCTGTTCACCTTCGGACTGGCGCTGGTCATCGAAGGCGTGTTCCGTTTCTACTACGGTGTGTCAGGCAACCCATATGCCGTTCCGGCGCAGCTTGCCGGCGGCACCAATCTCGGCTTCATGTTCCTGCCCAACTATCGCGGCTGGGTGGTGGTGGCCTCGCTCATTATCTGCATCGGCACCTGGCTCCTGATCGAAAAGACCAGGCTCGGCTCCTATCTGCGCGCCGCGACCGAGAATCCGGAGCTGGTGCAGGCCTTCGGCGTCAACGTGCCGCTGCTGCTGACGCTCACCTATGGGCTCGGCGCGGCGCTCGCCGGCCTTGCCGGTATTCTCGCCGCGCCCGTCTACCAGGTCAGTCCGCTGATGGGCTCCGATATCATCATCGTCGTCTTTGCCGTCGTCGTGGTCGGCGGCATGGGTTCGATCCTCGGGGCCATCGTCACCGGCTATATGCTCGGCCTCGCCGAGGGCCTGACCAAGGTGTTCTATCCCGAGGCGTCGAACCTCGTCGTCTTCGTCATCATGGCGGTCGTGCTGCTCCTGCGCCCCGCCGGCCTGTTCGGAAGGGACGCCTGAGATGAGCGAGGCAACCCTTCACCAACAGCGCACCGCCGCCTCCGTGCGGCTGGAGCGGGTATTGCTGGCATTGGCCATACTGGCGCTGATAGCCGCGCCCTTCTTCGTCTATCCGATCTTCCTGATGAAGATGCTGTGCTTCGCGCTGTTTGCCTGCGCCTTCAACCTGCTGCTCGGCTACACCGGGCTGTTGTCGTTCGGCCACGCCACCTTCTACGGCGCCGCCGCCTATTTCTGCGCCTACGCCGTCAAGGCATGGGGCTGGCCGCCCGAGGCCGGCATCCTGCTCGGCACCGCCGGAGCGGCCGTGCTCGGCCTGGTCATGGGCTTCCTCGCCATCCGCCGGCAAGGCATCTATTTCTCGATGATCACGCTGGCGCTGGCGCAGATGTTTTATTTCTTCTGTGTCCAGGCGCCGTTCACCGAAGGCGAGGACGGCATACAGGGCGTGCCGCGCGGGCATCTGTTCGGCATCGTCGATCTCAACGTCACGCTCAACATGTATTTCGTCGTGCTTGCCGTCTTCCTCATCGGCGTCTTCGCCGTCTGGCGCATCGTCAACTCGCCGTTCGGCATGATCCTGCGTTCGATCCGCGAGAACGAGAACCGCGCCATCTCGCTGGGCTATTCGGTCGGCCGCTACAAGCTCGTCGCCTTCGTCATGTCGGCAGCCCTTGCCGGGCTTGCCGGCGCGACCAAGGCGATCGTCTTCCAGTTCGCGACGCTGACCGACGTCACCTGGCAGATGTCGGGCGAGGTGATCCTGATGACGCTGCTCGGCGGCATCGGCACCATGGTCGGTCCTGTCGTCGGCGCCGGCCTCGTCGTCGGGCTGGAAAACACGCTCGCCACCTCCGGCTTCCCGGTGACCATCGCCACCGGCCTGATCTTCATGATCTGCGTGCTGGTCTTTCGCCGCGGCATCGTCGGCGAGATTTACGCGCGCTGGCTGGCGCCGGCCAACGGCGAGGCGGGCCGCGATCAATAGGTGATGGTCACCACCACCGTGTCGGTGTAGACGCCGGCCGAGGGCGTCGTCTGCGGCGGCACGCGGCCATAGACGGTGAGCGCCTGGGCCGTACCGGTTCCGGTGCCGGCCACCGTGCTTCCCGGCGTTCCGGCGTCACCCCAGGGCTGCGAGCGCGCGGCGTCCTTGTAGAGGCCGTAGGTCACCCGCTCAGCCCCCTTTGACATCTTTCGGTTGGTCGGCGTGCCGCCTGTCGTGCCGCCATTCAGCGACACCGTATAGGCGGTCGACGGCGTGCAGGTGACCGAGACCTGGCCGGTGGCGTCGGCATTGGCGGTGAGCACGCCCTTGGAGCCGAAATCGATGTTCTGGGTGGTGACCAGGCAGTTTGCCTGGACCGTGGCGTTGATGGTGAAGGTCGGATCGGGCGCCGTCAGACCGAAGCCGGTGTTGCAGCTGTTGCCGAGCAGGTCGTTCTGGTAGCGAAACTCGACGTGGATGCCCGAAAATATCGACTGATAGGTGCCCGGCGGAACCGCTGACTGGCCGCCGGTCACCCGAGCGTAGATCGTGGCGCTGCCGGATGCATTGCCGATGAGAATGGGCACCAACACCTGCGGCGGCGGGCGCGATGCATAGGCCCAGGTATAGGAACCCCACACGACGCTCATTCCGGGGTCTGAATAGAGCTGGTAGTTAAGGCTGTTGGCGCCGCTCGCCATCTGCCTGGCTGCCGCCGAGGTAGCACCCCCACTGCCGGCGCCGATATGCGGACAGAACAGGATGCGCACCACGCCGCCGGTGCAATTCATGTTGAGTGTCGCCGTCGCGGTGGCTGCGGTGGCCGACAGCGTGTCGATGAGACCGAAATTCATGTCGGTGACGGTACCGGTGCAGCTCTGCGCCCGGGCCAGCGACGGCAGCAGTACGAGGATTATAACGACTGCAGCGCGCATCATTTGGCCTGGGATTTTCATTGGCACACCACATCCTTGATCGTCACTTGCCGGCCTCGCACCGCTTCGAACGGGAAATCCGCTCGGCACGAGCTGCCGTCCGCCAGACCGACCACCACCGCATTCTGCTTGCCGAGGCCCTTGATGTAGGCCTGCCCATCATAGCCGACGACGAAATCTTCCGTGCCGCCGTCGACGCGGCCGGCAAGCCCGGCTTCGAGCGGCGTGCCGCTCGGGTCGACCAGCGTCACCAGCGCGGCCTGCGCCGCCTCCGACACGCCGAACTTCAGCACGACGCCGTTGCGGTCGGCCGGAACGACAGTCTCCTTGGTGGTCGGAATATCGGCGTCGACGGGCAGGTTCTTCGGGTCTATCGACACCGTGTTCGGCTCATAGGAATTCAGCCCGGTGACCAGGATGCGGCCTTTGCTGTCGGTCTTCCCCACCGGCCGGTTCTGATGCAGGACCTCGACGTCCGGCGTGCCGACATCGACGACGGCAAAGGCATCGTCGATGCGGTTGGTGGCGAACACACCGCCGCCTGCGACCGCAATGGCGCCGTCCATCTGTCCGGTCACGCGAAAGTCCTTGTCGAATTGCTGGGCGCCGGCCTCGAAACGCGCAAACGGCGCGCGGTAGCTGACCGCTGCCGAACGATTGGGGACCTCGCCCTCCGAGGTGCGCAGCCGCCAGCCGATGCTGCCGTCCTCGGCCCGCTCCGATTTGGCGAGGTCGGCCACGATATTGAGGCCGTCAGGCCCATGCTCGACACCCGTCGACGCCATGACGTCGTCATTGAACGGGATCGAAATCCCCGCAAAGATGCCATAACTGTCGCCGTCGTCGAGATCGGCGAAGGCCGTGGCATAGAGCGTGCTGCGCTTGAAGATCGCCTGACTATAGGAGAGGCCGACGATCTGGCTGGTCTCGCCTTCGGCATCCTTGAGGTGGGTATAGGAGAAGTTGAGGCTGGAGAAATCGATCGGCATCGGCACGCTGAGCGTCACCTGGTCGACCGCCCGCGGCACACCGGCGCTGAAACGGGTGAAATCATCGGGATCGAGTATGACCGGCTGTGCCGTCACCGAAGCGATGTCATCATAGCCGCCGAACGCCCGCTGCATGCGGGCATTGACCGCCCAGCCGTCATAACCGAACTCGGCCCTGGCATCGACCAGCGAACCGGTGCGCCCGTCATGATGGCTGCCGGCGACTGCCAGCGAAGCCGCGCCATATGCCCCGAGCGGGAAGGCAGCGCCTATGCCGCCATTGATCAGGTCGGCGCCGCCCTCGGCATGGGCTTCCAATGTCAGCCGGTCGGTCACGCCGTAACGCGCCGTGGCGACCCCCATGACGCGGCCGTCGTAATCGTCGGAGGAGATGCCGAAATTGCGCCGCGCCATCCCTGCCTCCACGGAAAAGTCGAGCAGTCCCTGGCGCAGCAGCATGCTGGAGGCATAGAATGGCAAGGTGGCCGTGGTCTCGCGGCCGAGGCTGTCGCGCAACACCACCTGCGCCTGTCCGGCGCCGGTGAACACCGGCAGGTTGGTGACCTGGAACGGCCCGGGCTGGATGTCGCCGGAATAGGTGCGCACGTTCTGCGTATAGACCTCCAGCGTCGACGGCACCGCCGCGGTGCCGGCGAAGGAGGGCAGGGGCAGCGTCACCAGGTCCGATCGCAGGTGGAAGTTGCGTTGCGCCTGGATACCGCCGAGATAGACCGGACGCGTCCACGACAATCCGCCGGAGATGAAGTCGCCGGCTCGGTAGGTCATCAGCCGGTCGGGGTCGGAATAGCTCCAGGTCGTATTGAGCCGGGTGAAGCCACCCAGCCTGCCGTCGGAATAGCCGGCGATGAAGGATTGGCTGAGCGTCCCGTAGGGGCTGAACACGCGCGCATCGAAACCGCCGGAAACGCCCTGGAACAGCTCGACGTCCTTGTCGAACAATGAGTTGGAGCTGGCAAACAGCGAATAGTTGAGAACCGCGCCCAAGCCCGACTGCGGCGCCGGCCGGTCCTCCTGCAAGCGTAAGCCGAGATCGACGATGCGCGCCTCTCGGCTGTCATCGGCCGCCGTGACATAGAGGCGCTGCGTGGCCTCGTCGACCTGAAACGACACGTCCGCCAGCTGGTCGAGCCTGACCAGGCCGCCGGCGTCGGCTACGCCCTCCGGCGGCTTCAGGCCGACCCCTTTCAGCTCTTCCGGAGTCGCCGCCAGGCCGCCGCCCGGCATTTCGGTGAAATTGCCGATCAGTTTCGTCGAGGCGTCGTTGATGAACACCTCCAGATAGAGGCTGCGGCCGGCTGGCAAAACGGATTCAGGCTCTTCAGGGTTCGTCACGGCCGGCAGCTCTTGCGAGTTCACTGCCGGGCAAGGTGTGAAAGTCGCGAGCGCGACGACAATCGCGGTGCTAGCGGCCCTTGACGGCAACTTTGGCATCGAAAGGTCCAAGATCGCTCTGTGCCTTCAAAAGCACCGAGCCCGCGGACAGTGATTTGCTGCTGCCGATCGGCCACTGCATGGTGGCGCCGCCCAGGACATAACCGACGAGTCCGTTTCGGCTGCCAAGCTTCTTGCCGTTCTGGGTCAGGGATAGGTTGGACAGGCGGAGGCGACTTTCGCCGCTGTTGCTGGCGGTCAGCACAAGGCCGCCGCCCTTGCGCGAAATGCTCCACGCAACTGCCGGCGCCGCTGCATCGGCATTGCGGAAAAACACCGGCACCGAATAGCGAAGCGCGAGCGCGACCGTACCGGCCTTCTTGCGTGAGGGGTCCGGCAGTTCGTCGACGATGACGCGGTAGCTTTCCTCGGCCCGCACCGGCGCCTTCGACACGCGCACGACGCGAACCACGTATTGGGCATTGGGTCCGAGTTTGGTCGATGGTGGGCTGGCGACCACGTCCGTGGTCGGCGTCAGCGTTTCGATGCCGCCGGCCTGGCTCCATGCGAAGACCCGGATCTGCACATTGATCGGCCGCTTGGCGTCATCGTTGGCGAGGTTGAGAACCGCCGCGCTGTCGGGAGCGATCAGTTCGAGGCCTGTCGGCGCTACTCTCAGCGAGGCAGCGTGTGACGTCCCGGCGCAGAGCAATAAAAGAGCCGTGGCGCCAATGCATGAAAGCATGGATCGCATGGTCTTCCTCGTAATTGGTGCCGATAATCAGTAGGTTAGGGTGACCTGAACGATGTCCGCATAGTCGCCCGCCACCGGTGTCGGCTGGATCGGAACGCGCCCGTAGACCGTGAGGCTCTGGACGCTGCCATTGCCGGTTCCCGCTTGCGTGTCGGTGCCGGATGTGATGCCCCAGACCTGCGCATGGCCGCCATCCTGGTAAAGACTATAGTTGACCACCGCTGCGCCCGGCCCGGTCATCTTGCGACTCCCGACGGTTGTGCCCGCGCCATTGCCGAGACCCAGACCCACGACGTAGGTCTGTCCGGCGGTGCATTGCACGCCAATGGTGCTGGTCTGGTCCACATTGGTATCAATGATACCGTGCGAACCGAAAATAAGATCGCTAGCCGTCAGGATCTTGCATTCGTTTGTGATCGTGATCTTCACGTTAAAGTTGGTGGTCAAGACGGTGGAGGTCGCGGGAAGGGTTGCAAGCAGCGACCCACCCAGCAGCAGCGCGTATTTTAGCAATCTCATGCGATGGCCCTCCGTCGGGGCAGATCGTTCTTCGCAAAACGGTCTTGACCCGGATTTCACCCCTACAGCTCCTCCGCTGCATGCTTCGCAAGACATCAACGGTACAGTAATGTCACAAGCGAACTGTGCAATTATTATTACAACTTAGATTCGGATTGCGACAGCGAATAACTTCGGTATGTATCGGATAATTTTGGTTAATATTTGGTTAACAGAGATAAAATGGACATTTTTCCAAAGTGAAAGTTCCTCTGTCGATAATTTATTTTAGTTCTCGTGCGGAAAAGGCGAAAATATCCGGCAAATCATCTTAATTTTGTAGAGTCTCACCTGCCGTCCTTTATTATCGATATTTCGCGGCGTGCACCGGCGCCAAGCAGCCATCGCCATATAGCCGCGCGGGTGGGCTGTTCCCGCCTGTCCAAGCCTTGCGATCATGCTGACAGGGCCGCATTCGCCAAAACCGTGTTCCGCCCGGCCCAAGCATGGCCGTCCCGGCTGAGATAAATCCACCGCCGTCGGATCGCGGCTATGCGAATCATTCTTGCCACGCTGACCCCGATTTCTTCGGCGGCGCATCGGCCGGACGGGAGATGCGCCTGTTGTCCCTTGGAGCCATGATCGTACGGCCGGTAGCCGCGCGGACCGGCTGCCAGACGTCAGAAAAGGAAGATCGATGAAGAAGACCTATGAAAAGCCAAAGCTCGAAAAGCGCCAGAAGCTGTCGCGCGTGACGGCTGTCGCCGGCCCATCAGTGACCAGTGAGAGCTGACGCCGTCGACCGGCATCGAACCACCAGCGGACAAGGAGAGCAGTCATGGATCAGCATGCGAACCCGTCACCCGGCTTCAGGCGCAATCCGGGCAAGGTGATCACCGTCGAGCCCTTCAACGGGCGTGTCGTCGTGTTTGCAAGCGGCAACATCATCGCTTCCTCGGCAAAAGCCAAAATGGTGACCGAGCCGCCCCATCCCTTCTCCTTCTACATCCCGTTCGAGGACATCGACTTCCGCAAGCTCAAGAAGACGGAGCGGTCGACGCTGTGCCCCTACAAGGGTGACGCCAGCTACTGGAACGTGCTGCCGGCGGGTGAAACCGGCAACGACGCGATGTGGGCCTATGAGCAGCCTTTCGACGAGATGACTGAAATTCGCGACCACGGCGCCTTCTACCCACACCGGGTCACCATCGACGCCGCGCCGCGCTGAGCGCCTCATGCCTGTCGCCCAAAAGTGCCCAGCGTTTTTGGAGCCGACGACAGGCATGAACAGAGGAATTTTTCAGATCAGCCAAAGCTGTCCTCACCCGGGGGCGCAGCGGTTTTGCGGCAACGGCATGCCGAAACGAAGACAAAAGGTCATGGACGAAAAGCAGAGAGCAATTCTCGACGAAATCCCGCGCCTGCGCCGCTATGCGCGCTCGCTGCTGCGCGACCGCGATTCCGCCGACGATCTCGTCCAGGACTGCCTGGAGCGGGCGCTGCTGCGGCTGGACAACTGGCAGACGGGAGAGAGCCCGCGAAAATGGCTGTTCACGATCATGCATCATCTGTTCATCGACCAGATGCGCAAGGTGAACCGGCGAGGCGAGGCCTCGATGCTGCCGCTGGAGGCCGGCGAGGTGCAGGCCTCTCCCGCCGACCAGCTGGAGAATGTCGCGGCCCGCGAGATCATCGACGCGCTGCAGGCGATCAGCCCCGACCGCCGTGCCGCGCTGACCATGGTCGCCATCGAGGGCTTCTCCTATGCCGAGGCCGCCGAGATGCTCGGCGTGCCGGCCGGCACGCTGATGTCGCGCATCGCGCGCGGCCGTGAGGAACTGCGCGGCCTGCTCGAGGACAATGCGCGCCGCCGCGCGATAAGGATCGTCGAGCCAGGCCCGGGCAGGGCGGTTCCAATCAGGGCGCCAATGGCATGACGAGCCCCAATCGCATGATGACGCCTTACGGCATGGTCCGGCACGATTGCAGGCCTTGTCCGCACTGTGGGCGCGGCGCACCCGGTAACGCTTTCTTCTCTGCTTGCGTGCATAGTGGCGGCGACGGAGTGAGCGAAACCAGGGCATGGCTGAAGAGAAAATACGCAACGGCGAATTCTGGGCGCTTGCGCTCGAACGCGCTCATCTCGGCGTATGGGACTGGGATATTTTGAGCGGCGACTGTTTCTATTCGCCAACCTGGTCGCACATGCTGGGTTATGAGGATGGCGAGCTTGCCAACAGCGACGACCTCTGGCTGAAGCTGACGCATCCCGACGACCGCGAGCGGGCGCTGGCCAGCGGAGAGCGGCACATTTCCGGCCTGACCGCCTCGATCGAGACCGAGCTACGCCTCAAGCACAAGGACGGCCACTGGATCTGGGTGCTGGACCGCGGCGGCATTGTCGAGCGTGACGAGACGGGCAGGCCGGTCAGGCTGATGGGCGTACAGACCGACATCAGCCGGCAGAAAGAGGCGGAAGCCGAACTGGAGCGGGTCAATGTGCGCTTTCGCCTGGCGCTGGCGGCCAGCGGCACCGGCATCTGGCATCACGATATCGACGCCAACAAGAGCTATTGGGACGCCCGCACCAGGGAGATATTCGGCCTGGTCGCCGACACCGACGAGGTGGCCGCCGACCTCTGGCATTCCTATCTGCACCCCGACGACAAGGATGCCGCAGAGCGCGCCCATCTGGCGCCGCTTTCGACCGACGGCGTCGTCGCCGCGCAATACCGCATCGTCAGGCGCGACGGCGAAATCCGCCATGTCGAATCGCTGGTGCGCTTCATCGCGGCGCCTGAGACAGCGGGCCAGATTCTCGGCACCGTGCGCGATATCACCGAGGACAAGAAACGCGAGCGGGAACTCGCCTACGCCGCTCACCACGATGCGCTGACGGGCCTCTTGAACCGTGCCGCCTTCGACCGGCTGCTGGCCGTGCACATCGCCACCGAGCGGGCTTTGCCGCTGGCGGTGTTTTACGTCGATCTCGACTACTTCAAGGCGCTCAACGACTTCGCCGGCCACGCCGCCGGCGACCTGGCGCTGAAGGGTGTGGCCGCCGGTATTCTGGGCTGCCTGCCGGCATCGGCGCGTGCCGCGCGCCTCGGCGGCGACGAGTTCGCGCTGCTGGTGCCCAATTGCCAATCGGCCAAGGCCGAGGCGCTGGCCGGCGCGATTCTTGCGGCGGTCCGTGACGCCGACCTCGGACTGCCGGCGACCTCGCGAAAACTCGCGGCCAGCATCGGCATCGCCTTCGTCGAGGACACCACCACCACGGTTGCCGATGCGTTGGCCTGCGCCGACGACGCCTGCTATGCCGCCAAGGCGGCCGGGCGCAATCGCTTCGCGGTGTTTTCGGCCGATGCGGCGTCGGGCTCCGGCGGCCTCAACGCGGCGCGTGTCGCCGCCGACACGGTCGACGCCATGGATGACGGGCGGCTGAAACTGTTCGGCCAGGAAATCCATCTGCTCGGCCAGCCCTGGCAGGAGAGCCGCCACGTCGAGGTGCTGGCGCGGCTTGCCGGGCGCAATGGCAAGCTGATCCCGCCCAACGAATTCATTCCGGTCGCCGAGCGCTTCGGCATTGCCTCGCGGCTGGACCGCTGGATCATCAGGACAGCGCTTTCGCAGCATGGCGCGGCGATGCGGTCAGGCGCCATCATGCTCGGCTTCAACCTGTCGGCGCAGACGCTGAGCGATCCGCTGCTATGGGATTTCGTCGACGCCGTCATCGCCGAGACCGGGGCGCCGCATTCCGGCATCGGCTTCGAGATCACCGAGACCGCGGCCGTCACCAATTTCGACGCCGCCGAGCAGTTCGTGCGCAAGGCGCGCGAGCGGCAATGCCGCGTCAGCCTCGACGATTTCGGCGCCGGCATGAGCTCGTTCGAATATTTGCGGCGCTTTCCGGTCGATCAGATCAAGATCGACGGCTCGTTCATCGAGAATATCGCGGAAAGCCGTTTCGACCGCGAGATCGTCTCGGCCATAGCGGGCATCGCCAAAAGTCTCGGCTGCGCGGTGGTGGCCGAAAAGATCGAGCAGCAGGAAGCGCTCGACATTCTGCGCGGCATGGGCGTGGCCTATGGCCAGGGTTTTCTGCTTCACCGGCCGGAGCCGCTCGAGGCGATCGTCACGCGGGCCGGCGAACAGTCACCGGCCAGCGGACAGTCGCCGGAAAAGCGCTTCGGCTGACGGCTCTCATCGCCTCGGGCTCGCGCGACTTGTCCGGCTAACCGGCGTCGGCCTTTTCCTGCTTTCGCTGCGCCGCCTCTTTCTTGCGGCGCAACACCTCATCTGTACCGACAAGGTCCTTCGAGCCGCCGGAAATGGCGGTCGAGACGACGGCGGGCGGATCGCTGGCCGGAAAACTGTCTTCGAGGCCTGATTGCAACTGCTCCTCGAGCGTCTGCGGGTTCTCGGAGCGGCCTTCGGCGCGGCGCTCGCCAACGGCTTCGACATCGCTCTTGGTGTCGGGGTGAGCGCGGGCTTCCGATATCGTCGACACCACCAGCTCGATTGCGAACTCTTTCATCGCCTCGGCTTGCGGCCCATCGACATCGGAGTCTTCGATCAGCCGGATGAGCGACTTTTCCAGGGCGCCCAGTTCCTTGACGCCCTGACACCGCGCCAGACGCTTGGTGAGCGAACCGATCAGCGCCGGGGCAAAGGTCGAATAGGCAAGCCTGCGTGTGTCGTCGACCTGCTCGGGATGAAGCTTTTGCAAGGACATAGATGCCTCCAGTCAATCAGCCGGGCAGCTTCTGCCGCTGGCCCCTCCTTAGGAAACAGAGGGGAGGGCAAGAGGTTCCATACAGTCCTCGACAGGGTCGACGAGTTCAACTCCACAGCGACGCCATGGTCAGCGACGCTTCGAATATCTGCTCCCTGTTCTCGTTCAGCATCTTGACGGTGATCCGCCGGTGGTCGCCCTCCGGAATCTCGTCGCGCGCCACATCGTGCAATATGCGCAGCGCTTCGGCTCCCGCACGCTCCCGGCTGGGAAAAAGCTGCCCCTCTTCATCAATCTGGGTCTCGGCGTTGTACAAGTCGAAGTAGAACCGTTCCATGTGTGCAAGGATCCCTGCGTGAGAACGCTAAGGCGCATCGCGGTTGAAAGGACGCAGGCGACGCGCTTCAGGTCTGTGTTTTTATGCATGTCGTTGTCTCAAAATCGGGGCCATTTTTGAGCGACATGGATTAAATCCCAACCCGCACCCATGGTTCCATGCGACTGTGTCCTGAGCAGATTTCCTGCCAGGAGCCGTCGCCGTGCCGGCCGATTGCAACCGCACCCGATCTCCGGCGTTTGGCTAGGCCACGAATGTCCACGAAATCTCGAACTGGATCCTCGATGCTAGAACCGCTTTATCTCAACCTTGGCCAGCATGACGCTTTGTCCGAGCAGGAAAAGGGGCTGCTGGCCGCCGCCATGACCATCGAGATGGATTTTGCCACTGGCCAGGACATCGTTTCCGAGGGGTCGAGGCCAGGCTACAGCACGCTCATCATCGAGGGATTGGCGGCGCGCTACAAAGTGCTGGAGGATGGCGGCCGCCAGTTCACCTCGTTGCAGGTGCCCGGCGATTTTGTCGATTTGCACGCCTTCCTGCTCAAGACAATGGACCATGGCATTATAGCTTTGTCGCCATGCCGGGTGATCGCCGCCGACCACAGTCGGCTAAGGACGATCACCGAACAGGCGCCTCATCTGAGCCGCTTGCTGTGGCTGGACACGCTCGTCGATGGCGCCATTCACCGGGAATGGATCGTGGCCATGGGCCGGCGGTCCAAGACGTCGCACCTGGCGCATCTGGTGTGCGAGCTGTTCGTCCGGCTCCAGGTGGTCAAGCAGACCAACGGCATGAGTTTCCGGCTTCCTCTGTCGCAGGCGGAACTGGCCGATGTGCTTGGGCTTTCGGTGGTCCACATGAACCGGGTCATCGGTGCGCTGCGCAAGATCGGTGTGATCGGCTGGGCGAATTACATGGTGACCATTCTGGACTGGCAGCAGCTGGTGGAAATCGCCGAGTTCGACCCGACTTATCTCAGCATGAACCGCGAGCCGAGATAGGCCATCCGGCGTTCGCCATGACATCGCCGGCAATCCGTCAGCCGGTCTTTCAACGATGCCCATCCAGCGACGCCAATTCGTCGAGCATGGCAAGGGCGGCACTTGGCTTGGCCGGCTTCAGCAAGCCCTGTTGGGCGGCGGCATTCTGGAAAGCGGCAAAGGCGATGTCCGGGCGGCAAATGCCGTTCAACGCGTCGTCCACCAGCCTGTCGGCCGCCTTGTAGGCCGCCGTCTGCTTGTTCTTCCATGTTCCGCCTAGCGCCCTCCTGGCGTCGGCGATCGACGACACCGTCATCGCGCTGCCGTCCACGAATCTGATCGTCAGGGGCAGAAAACGGCTCATGCGCTCACCATCCAAACCATTCGCGCCTCGCCCGGATGGATCTCATCACTTGCCTCCTTGAAAACGGGATCGCCATAAACGAGGAAATCACAAACTGGTTGCAGCCCGGCGAGCTACATGTTGCTTGCCGGCCAGATCGGCCGATGCGGACGATAAGGCGGCCGCGGCGCCGGCTTCAACGGGATGTCGGCGAGCGAGTTGCGGATCGGCCTGAACAGTATCGGCGAAGACGCGGCGCGGCGGTGCAATACCGCGGCTGACAATTTGGCAATCAGATTTCGAACGTCCATGGGACACCTCGAGCGCGTTGAGAGTCCCCCCATCGCGATCACCTACCACCTCACGCCCAGCATCCGCATTTAACTTTGATATAGGCCGGACGAATACGCGCCGCGCGCAATGTCTGCCGCCGAGATTCTGCCGATCCTCGGCGGCTATTGAGCGGCGTCGCCAGGCTGGCGGTCACGCATCCGAGCAGCGACGTCGCGGACGCTGCTGCAACCGGATGAATTTTCGTGCATTCTTGTGCATGGCCACAATGCTTCGAACTGACACGCCGGCAAAATGCTGCTCCTATTGCGGTTCGCGAGAGCATGACTACGAGGATTGTCCGAAGCGCAAAGCAGAGGCGGAGCGGCAGTGGGAAGGCCAGGCAAAGCCCGGCGCCGAATCCGAGGCGACGGCCGAAGCCTAGCTGGGCTCGAACAGCTCGATCACGTTGCCGGACGGGTCTTCACAAAGAATCTGTCGCCCGCCCGGACCTTCGACGATCTCGTTGCGGAACCCCACGCCGGCCTCTCGCATCTCAGTCACGACTGCCGGCAATTGCTCGACTTCGAGCACAAAGCGGTTCCATCCGCCCGGCTCGGGTGTCCGGCCGTCCGGCATCGGCCTGGCTGCCGACGCCAGGGGGCCGGCGAGCCAGAGCGAAAGGTCGCCGCGCGTCAGGATGGCCATCGCCGGACCGAATTGCTGCTTCAGCGCGAAGCCCAGATGGCTCGTATAAAACGCGATGGACAGATCGACATCGCGGACCAGATATCGGACGGACACCATTCGCAGGCTCCCTCACAAAGGCCCCTCCCGAGAGATAGCTGGCGGGACAAGTCGGGGCAAGCCCGCGCGCACGCTTCGGGCGCCTACGGTGCGATTGCGTGGTCGGCCTGTCTCTCTCTCACGAAGGCCGTCAGCAGCTCCATTCCCGCCGGCCAGTCGCCCAGCCCGCTATTGCTGTTGATGTGACCAAGCGGCCCGGCGATGTGCAGTTCGCTGCCCCATTGTGTGGCTTTCTCACCGGCATAGCCGTTCGGATCATAGGGATCGTCGGTGCTGGCCACGATCAGCGAGGGGAAGCGAAGCGGCCCGCGCGGCGTATCGGCGAAGGGAATTCCGTAAGCGGGATAGACCGGCGAGGCCGGGTCGGGAACCGCAACCAGAAACGCCCCGCCGATCCGACGGCTCGACACCGCCTGCCAATGCGCGACCAGCAGGCAGCTGAGACTGTGGGCGACGAGCACCGGCGGGGTCTGTGCCTGTGACACCGCGACGTCCAGCGCCGCCACCCAGTCGTCGAAATCCGGCAGCTCCCAGCTTGCCGGGCTGAAGCGGCGCATCGCCGGGTCGGCCTGTTGCCAGCGTGTCTGCCAGTGGGCCTCGCCCGATCCGCCGCTGCCCGGCAGAATGATGAAGTCGGTCATAGAAAATCCTGTTTCTTCGCCGCAGATGATGTCCCAATCCTAGGGCTTCTCCTTGTTCGCGGAATGAGAGATCATCGGAAAGCGATGAAGAATTCCGATGGATTGAAGGTGTTCATGGCAAACGGCGATTACCGGCCACGGCTCGACCCCACCGACATGGCAATCATCGAGATCATGCAGGAGGATGGCCGCATCGGCATTTCCGAACTCGGCCGCCGCGTCGGCCTGTCCCAGCCCGCGACGTCGGAGCGGGTGAAGCGGCTGGAGGAGCGCGGCATCATCGCCGGCTACCGGGCCGCGATCGATCCCACCGCCCTCGGTCTCGGCACCATGGCCATGATCCGCCTGCGCACCACGCATGAGCACATCCAGACCTGCCTGAAGAAATTCGCGGCCATGCCGGAAGTGGTTGAGGTGCTGCGGGTGACCGGCGAGGATTGTTTTCTGGTCAAGGTCGTCGTCCCGTCGCCGCCCGACCTCGAAAGCATCGTCGACGCCATCGGCCGCTACGGCGCGGTGACGACCAATGTGGTGCTGCGCGCCGAGCCGCCGAAGCGGCTGGGGCGGGAACTGATGGCGAAGCTCTGAGCGGCCACGCGCGGCAAGAGGATTGCAAGCGCCTCCTTTTGCGAGGTCCGGCTTTGCCGGGAAAGAATTTCGCGGGCTGGTGTAGGATCGGAGGCGTGGCGCCCGTCCTTGGGACGAACCCGTTGCAAACCTTTGGAGAACATCATGGAAGCCGTTCAATCGCCGTGGCAGACCGCGGCCATTCTCATCGCCCGCCTGACCCTGGCCGCCATGTTCGCGATGGGGGCAGCCTTCAAGTTCATGGATATGAACATGACCGCCGGCTACATCGCCGCCGCCGGCTTCCCGTTCCCGCTGTTTCTGGCCTGGTGCGCCGCGATCCTCGAAACGCTGCTGGTGATCGCCCTCCTGACCGGAGCATTCTTCACACCGGCCGCCCTGGTCGCCGCCGTCTACGTGGTCTTCCTCGGCTTTGCCTTCCACGGTCCGTCGCACTGGACCGGCAACCAGGCCGAGTTCGGCGCCTTCATGTCCCATTTCCCGTTCGCCGCCGGCCTGCTGTTCGCCGCCGTGCATGGACCGGGCAGCGTGCTGGCCTCGAAGCTCGGCCGAGGGTGAGGCCCCGCGTCGGCAGACCGCCTCACATCTGGTCGTTGTAGGGTTCCTTCATCTGGCCGACCATGCGGGCCAGTTTCGAGAAGGACGGCATGTCCGCCTCCGGCTGGCATTGATTGGCCAGTTCCAGCAGTCGGATCGGAAAGTTGACGGCGTCGCGGTTGGACTCCGACATGCCGTCGGACCGCTCCTCGCCGGTTTCGATGGCCTCGGCCTTGCGCAGCGCAATGTCGATATCCTCCACCGTGAGCAGGCCCTTGCGCACCAGTACCTGATTGATCGAGGCGACGGCCATCAGCAGGCCTTCGAGTTGCAGATTGGCGACGTTCATGGCTGTTGCTCCCATTTGGCTCACGCTCAACGCATGAGCAGCTGTTACGATCCGGACGGGGATGCAAGCGATAGGCGTCGGCCGATGGCCTGCGCTACTCTTCCATCCAGCGGCGGCCATATTCGGCCCACAGCGCCTTGACCTCCCGGTTGCCGAGGCGCGGGGCCGAGCCGTCGCCATAGGCGATCGAAACGCCGCTGATGTCGTAATGGGGATGGGCGTCGATTACGAAGCGGATCGCCTCGCCGAGCGGCCTTCTGCCGATGACCGGATCGGCCTGGCCTTGGCCGACGCTGCGAACGCCCGAAACAGTGGCTGGCGCTTGCCGCATCCTGAACACGGATGCCATGGCTGGTTTGTCCATCCCGCTCTCCCCCGAGTTGGAGTGGAATGATTCCATAAGAGCCAGCTAATGACCAGTCGCTAGACGGCCTGTCGAAGGCTGCGTCTTGTATCCTGCAGCCCGTTGAAGGACTGTTCAGGCCAGCGGATCCGCCGCCGGCGGCCTGGCGGGAAGGCCGAGCCTTGTCCGCTCGCCGTCGGCAAACTCCTCGGCCGCTTCCTGGGCCATGAACAGATGCTGGGTCACCGTGCCATTCTCGGCAACCAGCACCGCCCATTGGCGGCGGTCGACACGTTCCACGCGAACGTCATTGGGCTCTCCGGCCACCACGATCGTCCTCCAGCAGGCGTACGGCACGGAGGGGGCGTGCCTTTACGCCTTGGTCTTGCTCTTGGCCGGCGCCTTGGCGGCCGGGGCCTCGGGTGTCCTGATGCCGAGCCCGAACTCCTTTGCCAACTCCGATCGCTTGGCGGCGTAGCTGGGCGCCGTCATCGGATAGTCACCGGGCAGGTCCCATTTGGCGCGATAGGCTTCCGGCGTCATGCCATGGGCGGAGCCGAGATGACGCCGCAGCGACCTGAACTTCTTGCCATCCTCGAGGCAGTAAATGAAATTCGGCGTTACCGAGCGCTTGCGGTTGACCGCGGGCTCAGGCGCAGGTTGCGACGGAGCAACGGGATTGTCCACGGCCGCGAGCGCTGCATTGACGCTCTCGATCAACGCCGGCAGGCTATCCGGAGGCACTGAATTGTTGCGCACGAATGCCGCGACGATGTCGGCGGTCAGATTTATATTTCGGATTTTGTCCTCAGACATGGCTTCTTTTGCCCCCTTGATGCCAAAGGGCAAATTATCAGACAACATCCGCCGACGGCATGGCACTTTAGAACATATGCATATGACTTGACGCCGGATGTGGTAGCGCTAGCATCGCCGAGTCTCCGATCGATGTCGATGTAGGAATTATTTCCTGACATATCTTGACCGGTGAGGGCAGCTATGCTATAATTTTTTCATGGTGCTGATTTGCGCCAGCAACCCGCCGCCGAGGCGGGTTTTTGTTTCATGCCGGCTTGGAAACAATAACGGCCAGTGAGGCGAGTTTTCCCTCGCTCAGGCTGCTTATGTAGTTTTTTCGCCGACGCACGAACTCGGCGCCGAGCACGATCTCATTGGCCTGCTGCTGGGCGGGCGAGGGCACGATGCCGGAATTTGCCCGTTTCAACGCCAGCTCGACATGATCGCCGGTTTCGTCGATGACGTCGTCGACCTGGAATCCGGCTGAAGCAAACAGAGCCTTCAGGGTTTCGCGGTCGACGAGATGGCTGGCCACAGCCGACACCGCCCAAGGCAAGGGATAGTGAGGCTCGCCGTCCGCCAGCACCGCCTCGGTCCAGACAAGCCTGGCCTTCGGCTTCAGTACGCGCCACGCTTGCCCGATGACCGCCGCCTTGTCGGCGATATTCATGCCGACATAGAAGCAGATCGCCGCGTCGAATGTGTCGTCCGCAAAAGGCAGCCTTGTCGCATCGGCCTCATGGAAACGCACTTTGTCGCCGAGGCCGCAGAGCTCGGTCAATCGGCGGGATGCCTCGACGAACGCCTGCGTCAGGTCGACGCCGTCGACGCTGCACCCATAGGTCTCGGCAAGGAACCGGGCCGGGCCGCCAATGCCGCTGCCGATGTCCAGAACCCGATCGCCGGCGGAGGGCGCAAGACGCGCAGCATGGTCCTGCGTGGCGATCAGCTCGCGGCCATGAAGCTGATCGAACGGATAGAGTTGTTTGGCTGCGAGGCTGCCGGCCTTTGCGTCCGGCACAGCCGACAGGATGCGCTCGACAATGCCGCCGCTGCCATAGTGACTGGTCACATCGCTCATTGCGCTCTCCGACGAGACCCAGCATCCCATCGATGCGGCCCTCGCGCAATGCGCGCCGCCGCCAAGGACGAGGCTTTGACCGGAGTAGGAATTATTTCTTATCTGCATTGACGGGTGAGGGCAGCTTTGCTATGATTTGTCCATGGTGCTGATTTGCGCCACCGACCCGCCCACGAGGCGGGTTTTGTTTTCCTGATGCCCACAACGTGCGGATATCGGATGTCGGCGGGACAGCACCCCCCTCTGGCCTGCCGGCCATCTCCCCCTCAAGGGGGGAGATCGGACTGCCGCCTTGCTTTCGCCAATCGTCAGCGCTGCAAATTGGTCGCGACCCTGGAGCTGCCAATCTCCCCCCTTGAGGGGGAGATGTCCGGCAGGACAGAGGGGGGCGTGAAGGAACGCTATCCTCGGTTCATTCTGCCTTATCCGCGAGGCCTCCCTTGTCCAACCGCTATGCCACCATCATCACCGACGATGACGGCCGCGAGGTCGTCAGCGCCATTGGCGTGTTCGAGGGCGCTGCCCCGCAGGCGCGCATCGGCCGTATCGAGCCGGTCGTGCCGGGCGTGCTGATCGGCATGGTTCGCGGTGGTCCTGTCGATGCCATCGGCGGCTTCGGCTTTCCGCGCGGCGCGCACGACGCAAGGGCGATCGCCAGGGCAAGCCTGAAAGCCGCGTCTGCCGGAAAGCGCCACGCGCCGGCCGCTGATGCAGCCCGCAAGGCCGCCCCAACACGGTCAGGGCCAAAATCGGCACGGCGCAAGTCCGGCAAGATCAAGTCCGGCAAGATCAAGCGGGCAAGGCCGGCAAAGCAGGCGAAGCAGGCAGCGACCGCCGAGCCCGCCGGGATCTCGGATCATGGCTGACCGGACGGCGCCGCGTGCGCGCCCTGACCGCAAGGCGCCTGCCGCCGCCGCTGCCAAGCCGAAGCGGACGAAGAAGACGCTTGGCGATGATTTCCTCGACGCGGTGCGCGCCGACTTCCGCGCCCATGGAGCCGGCGTCATTGCCGCGGTCCGGGCCGACAAGCCCGACCAGTATCTGAAGATCGTGCAATCGGTGCTGCCCAAGGATCTGGCCAAGGATTTGCATGTTTCATCTGACAATCTGGAAGCCCTGAGCGATGACGAGATCCGCCGCCGCATCCGCGGCCTCGAAGCCGTCCTCGGGCCGTTTGGCGACCAGCCTGAAGGCGCGCCGCCACTATCTGGCGCTGCTGCAGGAGCTGGACCGCAGGCGCAGGACTAACCAGCTTGCCGCCTACCGGCCTTATCCCAGGCAGGCGCAGTTTCACGCCGCCGGCGCGCAGAACCGGGAACGTCTGTTCATGGCCGGCAACCAGCTCGGCAAGACCAGGGCCGGCGGCGCCGAATGGGCCATGCATCTCACCGGCCGCTACCCCGCGTGGTGGCAGGGCAAGACCTTCGACACCCCCGTCAGGCTATGGGCTGCCGGCGTGACGGGGGAGGGCACGCGCGACAACCCGCAGCGCGTGCTGGTCGGCCCGCCGCAGCAGCAGGCGGCATGGGGCACCGGCATGATCCCGGCCAACGCCATCCTGCACACGACCATGGGCCGCGGCGCCCCGGGCGCGCTCGACAGCATCGTGGTGCGCTGGGGCGGCGGCGGCGACGTGCAGGCCGATGAATCGGTGCTTTCGTTCAAGAGCTATGAGAAGGGCCGCGAAAAGTGGCAGGGCGAAACCCTGCACGGCGTCTGGTTCGACGAGGAGCCGCCGCTCGATATCTATTCCGAAGGCCTGACCCGCACCAACGCGACGGGCGGCATCACCATCGTGACGTTCACGCCGCTGCTGGGCATGAGCGACGTGGTGCTGCGTTTTTTGTCGGGTGAGGTGCGCGCTCTTCCTCCCCCCCTTGTGGGAGAAGGTGGATCGGCGCGATAGCGCCGAGACGGATGAGGGGTGTTCCAGCGGAGTGACGCGTCGGCGTTCCCTGGAACACCCCTCATCCGTCGCCTTCGGCGACACCTTCTCCCACAAGGGGAGAAGGGAAGACCCGCCGCGTCCGGCCCAAAAATATCGTGCGCGAACAAAGCCATATCACGGCATCCCGAATCAATCCGGCAGGCCCCATGACCCGTCACGTCACCTTCATGACCATCGATGACGCCGAACATTATTCGCCGGACGAGCGAGCCGCGATCATTGCCGCCTATCCCGAGCATGAGCGCGAGGCGCGGGCGCGCGGCGTTCCGGTGCTGGGCTCCGGCCGCATCTTTCCGATTGCCGAGGAGCTGATCGCCTGCGAGCCGTTCCGGCTGCCGCGCTACTGGCCGCGGATAGGCGCGCTCGATTTCGGCTGGGATCATCCGTCGGCCGCCGTCGAGCTTGCCTGGGATACGGAGGCCGATGTCGTCTATATCTCCAAGGCTGCCCGCGCCTCGCAGCAGACGCCGGCCATGCAGGTGCTGGCGCTGAAGCCGTGGGGCAAATGGCTGCCCTGGGCATGGCCGCGCGATGGCCGCCGCGAGACGCTGGAAGGCGCGGGCACCGCGCTTGCCAGACAATACGCCGCGCACGGGCTGAACATGCTGTCGGGCCACGCCCGCTTCGCCGACGGCTCGGTCTCGGTCGAGGCCGGGCTGATGGAGATGCTCGACCGCATGCAGTCCGGCCGCTTCAAGGTGTTCTCGTCGCTGCTGCCCTGGTTCGAGGAATTTCGGCTTTACCATCGCAAGGACGGCAAGGTGGTGAAACTGCGCGACGATTTGATGGCCGCGACGCGCTACCGCAAACTGACGCTCGCCTATGTCAGCGGCGCCGGCACTTTGCCGACGGTGGCCAACGGCATCTGGCTGATGTTCGACCGTGCCGGCGACAGAGGCGCCGACGGGACGGGAGTAGGAGATTTTTTGGGGCCTGCGTCTTCGGCAACCGACAATATTGTCACTTTCGCGGGCACCACGGGCAAGGTGGGGAAGGATAGTGGGATCGCGGTGTCCAGCCTGGCGCCGAAGGCCAGCCCGACATTTACCGGGACGCCAACGGGGCCGACCGCAGCGCCTGGAACGAATACCACGCAATTGGCTACAACGGGGTTCGTCAAGGCTGGGTTTGATCTGAAACTTGATAGCCGACCCAACCTTGGTGTCGTCGCGCAGACGATCACCGATTGGAACAACGCCCTGGACAACGGCTGGTATATGGCCTCGGCGGCGGCTAATGCGCCAGACGGCGTAAATTGGTTCCTGGGGTTTGTGGAAGCGCACGGAAGCACTGGCTACCGGACGCAGACGGTGCATGATTTCGTCAACGACACTACGGCGGCAGACCAAAAGCTATGGCGGCGCAGGCAGGCTGGCGGTGCCTGGGGAGGATGGATCAAGCTGCAATGGTCGCAGGCCGAACAGGATGCACGCTATGTCCAGTCGTCCACGGCGTTGCTTCAGAAGTTTTATGAAAGCCCGCAACAGACCATCACATCCGGCGGGTCGCTGACGTTGGCTCATGGGCTGGGGGTGAAGCCGAAAAATTACCTTGCATTCTTACAGTGCACCACTGCTGAGGGTGGCTATTCTATTGGAGACGAAGAACCTGTCTCGATTGGATCGCACGAAGCAAGCACCAATCGAGGCCTAAGTGTCGTTCCCGATGCTACAAATATGGTCGTTAGATTTGGGTCGCAGGCTTCTAGTGCCGTTCAGATTACACGCAAAGACACTGGTGGATTTCTAAATATTACCAATGCAAGCTGGCGGCTTGTCATTAGGGCATGGGCCTAGCATAAATTCGAGTGAATTCTTCAAAAGAAAGATCAAAAGGCCGCTCTCTCTTTCCGAGATATGGCGTCTGCCCAATCCACCACCGAATCTCAATAAGCCTCGGCTATTTTCGTCGTCGAAGCGCTTCTTGATCACCTTTGCCGGAATTCTTCCTAACACTGCATACGGAGGTGCATCTTCGATCACCATCGCAGCGGCGACGACGGCAATGGTGCCGTCGCTCGATTCGCCGTTCCGATCTCCTTTCCGGCCGACGCCACCAAATACCGCCCCGCCAAGGTCTCCAGCGACGTTGTCTCGATGATCGACGCCTAACCGCAAGCAGCTTCGCAAATCGACAACCTGCCTTTCGCGGGCAGAAAGGAAAACCCCAATGGACCGCAACTTCGCGCGGGCGCTTGCGCTCGTCCTCAAATCGGAAGGCGGCTGGTCCGACAATCCGGCCGATCCCGGCGGCGCAACCATGAAGGGCGTGACGCTGGCCAATTTCCGCCGCTACGTGAAGGCGGATGCGACGAAGGACGACCTTCGCCATATCACGGATGCTCAGGTGGCCACGGTCTATCGCCGCTTCTATTGGGATGCCGCTGCGGGCGCCGAGCTTCCCGGCGGTGTCGACTATGCCGTCTTCGACTTCGCCCTGAACAGTGGGCCGGGCAGGGCGGCTAAATATCTGCAGGCGGCAGTTGGCACCGCACAGGACGGCAGGATCGGCCCGGCCACGCTCAAAGCTGTCGGCGCCAGGCCACCGGGCGCAGTCATCGACGATCTTTGCGATGCCCGCCTGGCATTCCTGCGGCGGCTGCCGACCTGGCCGGTTTTCGGCAAGGGTTGGAGCGATCGCATCCGGTCGGTCCGTTCCCAGGCGCTGTTGATGTCGGCACTACAGCCCGCGGCACCTTTGCCGGGCACCCCGCCCCTGCCATCAGCGCTCTCGCCGAAGCCCGGCAGTGCGATGCCGCCGGTGTCTACCGGCGGGCGCGTCAGCCCCGTCGAACGCCTGCCGTTCTGGCGTGCGCTGCTTCAAATCCTGAAATCGATTTTCGCAAGGAGTTCGACATGATCGCCGTCTTCATCCGCATCGGCTTGCGTTACGGCGCCGGTGTTCTGGTCGCGCGTGGCCTGCTCGGCGCCGACGACGCGGCGGCATTTTCTTCCGACCCCGACATTCAAGCTGGTCTGGAGATCGCCGCCGGTCTCGCCATCGCCTCGGTCACCGAGACCTGGCACTGGCTGGCCCGCAAATCCGGCTGGGAGCACTGACATGGAAGGGTTTCAACAACTGCTCATCGCCTATCTCGAAGCCGCGAAACCCTATGCTGTCGGCTTTGCCGCCGGGCTTGTCGCCGGGTGGCTGCTGTGAGCGCGCTCCTCGCCGTCCTGCTTGGCAACAAAGCGCTGCTGGGCTTCCTGGCATCGGTCATCGCCGCCCTTTGCTGGGGCGCTCACCAGCGGCTGGCCGGCGCCAGGGCCGAGCGCGGCAAACTGGCGGCCGCTGAGGCCGCGGCGCGCGCGGTCGCTGAGCAGGTGCAGAACGACGTCGGCGCATTGCCGGCGGACGCTGTTCGAAAGGAGCTGAAATCATGGGCAAGGGACTGATGCTTGCGCTGCTTGTGGCGCTTGCCGGGTGCACGACTGCTTCGGGCGGCTTCTGCGCGATTTCGAGCCCGCTGCGCCTGTCGGCCGAAGCCGTCGACGTCCTGTCGGACGCCGAGGCGAGAGCGCTCTTGGCGCACAACCGCAAGGGACAAAAGCTCTGCGGATGGAGGCCTTAGCCGATGCACGACCTCTTCGACATGCTCGGCATCAAGGGGCCGGTCGTCGCCGCCGGGCTAGCTGGCGGCGTGCTGCGAGCACTGTCGCGCCATCGCTACAAGCTGCGCGAGATGATTGCCTCGCCGATCTGCGGGGCGCTGGCGGCTGCGTATCTGACGCTGCCTGCCGTCGCCTGGTTCAGGGCAACCGGCATGCCTATCCCCGATCCGGCCGACGACACCACGACGCTCGCCGCCGCCTTTTTGATCGGCGTCTCGGCCATGTGGATTTCCGACATCGTCTTCGAGGTCATCGTGCGGCGGTTCGGCTCGGCCGGCAACGAGTGATGCACTTGAGATGCTGGAAGAAGCCAGCGACAATGCCTACCTAAGGAGCAATCCAATGGAGGTATGATATGGCGACGTCCACCGAACGTGCAGTCCTTGCCGGCGGCTGTTTCTGGGGCATGCAGGATTTGATCCGGCGCTATCCCGGCGTGATCTCTACCCGCGTCGGCTATAGCGGTGGCGATGTGCCCAACGCCACGTATCGCAACCACGGCAGCCATGCCGAAGCCATCGAGATCGTTTTCGATCCGGCCAGGATTAGCTTTCGCACATTGCTCGAATCCTTTTTCCAGATCCACGATCCGACCACCAGGAACCGCCAGGGCAACGATGTCGGAATGAGCTATCGCTCTGCGATCTTCTACACCAGCGACGAGCAGAAGCGCGTCGCCGAAGACACCATCGCCGATGTCGATGCCTCTGGACTGTGGCCGGGCAAGGTCGTCACCGAGCTTGCGCCGGTGGGCGATTTCTGGGAGGCGGAGCCAGAGCATCAGGACTATCTCGAGAAATACCCCAACGGCTATACCTGCCACTTTGTCAGGCCGGGCTGGAAGCTTCCGGTCCGCGAAAAGGCTGTTTCGTAACGCAGCCGCTATCGTCTGCTTATCTGGCGGTCGAACTATTCTTCCGCGCGATCGGTATGCCGGCCGCCGCGTCGAGGGGGCCGTGCTCGGGCTGCCCATAGATGAACGCGCCGTGGACGGGTTTGCCGTCGACCTCAGAGCCTGAGAACGCGACGGCCTCGATCTTCTTTGTTCCGGTCAGGCTCTGGTTTCGAAGATAGGCGAAGGTTCGCACCGCTTCTCCGACAATTCGATCGAGAAACGGTTTTGGCCGCCTCCCGGGCCGTCGCACGAGGCTTGGAAAGCGCTCTCGTCCCGAAACAAAATGGTGCTGTGCGCAAAGCGCCGGCATGATCTGATAGATTCGGTTGAGCGAGCAGGTCATGAATCCTGGGTGAAAAAGAACGAAGTCGACCTCTCCTCTCAGATGCATGGTCCTGCGCAGCAATCTTTGCGCTGCCGATCTGGAGATGACATAGCCTGCGGCGCCCGCGTGCAGGCCATAAAGTCTGGCAAGCGAAAACCCATCATCGAGAGCGACTTCCTTGCGTCCGACCCTCACTTTGGCAAAATGCGTTTCCAGCTTGATCACATCGGCATCGCGCGGCACCCATCGATCGGAAGCAAGCAGCGAGCCGGCGCCCGCGCCGAAAACGACGTCGTCCTCGAAAACCGCGCCATATTGATCCGCGCCGTTCGCAACGATCTCCCAACACGAGCGGTGGCTCAGGAAACAGCAAACCTCAGCAGCGCTTAGCGGGCTTTTGGCGACAGAGCAGCAATCGGGGCAATCGATGGCGGAGACACGCTCAAATGGTACTCCGATCCGGCCGAACTCGGACGCGACATGCGCCAGCCGATCGCGAGAACGATCAAGATTGATCACCAGACACCTCATCAGCGCCCCCTTGTCCGGTGATCAGTGAATATCACGTTCCCGTGATTGCACAAAATTTGCTTACGTGCGGGGCAGTGGGTAGCGGCGTACGGTGCCGCCGGTTGGTTTTGGAGGTTGGGTGGACATTGACGGCGTCCCCCGCGTGGCGCGAGCCTTTACCGTGCGCCTAGACGAGTCGCCCTAGAAGCCGAAGAATTGCCGACCGATCATGTATCCGAGCGCGACGACCACAAGGGGAAACAGGGCGGGCGTCAGCCCACCAAGAGCGGAGGTCTTTGGCTGTTGCCTGGAGATGGTCCTGGGTGCATTGCCGAGATTCTTGGTCATCCGGTATAGTAGCAAGCGCTGATTAACGATTCCGTAACCCGATCGAGGCCGCCGCGGCTTTTTGCGTTTCTGGCGCGACCTTGACAATGCCCAGCCCGTGACGCAACTGGGCCGTCTTTGAGAGCATTGTGAGGCAAGGTCAATGCGGGTGACGCTGGTTTTGAAGGGCGTAATACCCTGCCGAGGTTACGGTGGGATTCAGCGTCAGGTCGAATGGCTGGCCACGGAGATGGTTCGTCTCGGACACGAAGTCGTGGTGATCGCTGGCCCTGGCTCCAGCCACCCGCTCTTCGAAGTCCGGCACGCTTCGACCGATGCCGAATGCCGGGCAGCCATTCCGCGGGACACGCAAATCGTCCACACCCATAGTTGGCCCGTCGAGGTGCCATTTCCAACGCTGAATACGCAGCGCGGCTTTATGCCGGACCAGCCCATGCCAGTTGCGAACTGGAGCTTTATCAGCGCCAATCATGCCCGCCAGCATGGGCGCGAGACATTCGTCTACAATGGCTTTCCGGTGGACGCCTATCGTTTGTCGGCTGCAAAGGGCGACCGCCTGCTATTTCTCGCCGGCATTGCACGATCAAGCAAAGGCCTCAACCGCGCCGTCGATCTCGCCAAAAAATTCGATTTCGGTCTCGATATCGCCGGTGGCTCGCGTTGGAAACTGCTGGGCCGAAGTCAGACCCGCCGCGAAGGGTTGTTTTTCAAGAGCCTTGGCAGGCGATACCGTTTCCACGGAATCGTTGACGGCGAGCCGAAGCTTCGCCTTCTCGGCGAAGCGCGAGCCTTCCTCAACCCCATCGCCTGGGAGGAGCCGTTCGGCAACGCACCGGTCGAAGCCATGTTGTGCGGCACTCCGGTGCTGACGACGACGCGAGGCGCATTGCCCGAGACCGTCGATGCCGACAGCGGGCGCTTCTTTGAGACCGATGAAGAATTTGCGGCCGCTTTCGAGGCCGTCGCCGACCTTACGCCTCAGCAATGCCGCGAATCGGCCGCGACGAGATTTCCCATCCAAAAAGCGGCGCGCGGCTATCTGGATCTCTATGCCCGCATCCTTGACGGCGAAGCGCTTCCTTGACGACCGGCGATCCAATCCTCTTCGTCGGCTTCCCCGCGGTCGGCGACTTCGTCCGTTGCCATTCCGCCATCCAGATCATTGCCGCGCGATTTCCTGATCGCCCCATAGATGTCGTCACCTCGCCCGTTGCAGCGCCGCTGGCGCGCCTGATGCCGCATGTCAGGAAGGGCTGGGCGCTTGCCAAGCGTCATCAGCGCCCCGGTTTTGGCGAGCGCAGCCGCCTGGTTGGCGAGTTGCGCAAGGAAAATTACCGTACGGCCTATCTGATGACCAGCAGCACCAAGGCGGCGCTGATGGCGTTCATGGCCGGAATAGAGGAGCGCATCGGCTATCCGCAGGAGTTGCAATTCGGCCTCCTCAATCGCTTCCCCGCCGGCTGGTTGGCCCATCTATGGGCCTTCGGACCCCGCAAGACGCGGCTGTTCGAGGAAGTCTGCTCGATTGCCTCGCTTGGCGAAAAGCCGGCTGCGGGCGCAGAGTGGCCGGCGCCCCGGCTTGTGGTCGATCCGGCCGAACTGGACGAATGGCGCCAGCACAAGAAGATCGATGCCGACCGACCGGCACTGGCGCTCTATACTGCCGACATTGAGAATTTCCGCTCATGGCCCGTCGAGCGCTTCATTTCGATCGCCAGAGACCATCATGATCGCGGCTGGGCAATCTGGATTGTAGGCGGACCGCGCGAGCACGCCGGTGCCGCAAAAATCCGCGCCGCCATTCCTGAGGCAATCGACTTCACCTCGACCCCGTCGATTGCTGACGCGATGTGCCAAATCGCTGCGTCGACCATGTTCCTCGGGGTTGATGGCGGGATTTCCCACGCCGCCGCTGCCCTGAACGTCCCATGCGCGCTCATCTACGGGCTGAATCGCCCCTATGTGCATGGGCCTGTAAACAACCATGTTCGCTTTATCGAACCGCCGCTTTCGACGCCCAGCTGGGTCAAGGACACGCGCGGCGTCAGCGAAACTCGGGTGAGGGAGGTTCTGGCTGACCTCTCAGCCGGTATTGCCAACTGACCGGTGGCCTCGCCGGCCCCAGGCGTCTGATCAAACGCTCCGTGGGGGCAACCATAGCCCCGTTTCGGGTTTACCCCTTGACACTACCCCTTGGCCCTGCGGTTTTCGGGCTCGTGATTGCCGACCCAATGTGCACGGATGCGGTCGCTGGCTTCAAGGTAGGCCATGTCGATGAGGTAGGTCAGAAGCTTCTGGCCGTCGGCTTCGGCTTTCTGCCGAAGCTCCCGCAGTATCCCTTGCGCGAACTGCAGGTTCTCCATTTTGCTCGGCTGGTCCATTGGTGCCCCCCAACGTCTGCGCATGAACTTTGCGCTGGCTATGCTGCATCAAGATTGCCGTGAAGTGGATATTGCACGTGCGGACCGCGATCCTGCGAAGGCGCTGGCTGCATGAAAACCGCTCCACCCGGCTTCAAGATTCGCTACACTAGGTGACGGAAACAAAATAAACAAAGCGTTCTTTTGTACAAGACAGGAAGGTTCCTTCAGTTCACACCACGAGATACTTGGACAGCATAGTTGACGTAACGATATTGCATGGTCTTAAGCTCTCGTTTCCAAACAAAACGTAGCATCGTTGCAACCACAAGACGAATTCCAGCTGACCGGGCCGCTACGTAGTCAATCGCCGGTTACAAACGGCACCGGGTCTCAGCCCAGGGCTTTGGCCAGCCCATCGTTCCACGGCAGCGCAGGCCGGATGATCTACCGCCCGCCTTGGCTTGACGCCAAGGCGGGCTTTTTGCGTTTGGCTTCTACCGGGTGAAATGTTGTCGGACCCGGTCCTGTCGGCATCGGGCGGTTTCGAGAACGATTTCCTGCCCGCCGGCTGTCTGCGCCGCTCGCGCTAGGCCGACTTGCGTTGCGGCAAGCTAGACGGCGTTTCGACACCGTCAGAAATCGGTTCGGCTGTCCGGTTTGTCGGCTCGTCATCGACTCGGTCGTGCTCGAATTGCCGGGCGGCAGGCAAGCGTTGCAACCAGTGCTCACGGCGATTGACCCAGAGTTCATAGCTGGGCTCCAGCCCTTCGGTGGGCACCTCATCGAGGCTGCCAATTGTCACTTCCACCTCATTCTCCCGAACCAAAGGCACCCGGCCGCCGCAGGTGGGACAAAAACTTCTGTCGCCGTAGCTGTTGACGATACCCGTCGTTTCGAACGCCTCGAGCGGCCACACTCCAAACGTCGAAAAAGCCGACCCGCTAGCCTTGCGGCAGTCCTTGCAATGGCAAAGGCCAATCCGAAAGGGATCTCCCGTCACCGAAAACTGGATGCCGCCGCACAGGCAGCTGCCGCTCCGCCTTGTATCATTGGGCATGACCGCTCCTCCATCTGGTTGGGCATCACACCGCTACATCTTGCAGCGCCATGCGCACAATCAATTCACCCGCAGCGCAAGGGTTCCATGTCGCCTCGCGCAATGCATCGTCTGAACCCGGGAGCGCCATGGCAACGACCGCCGCAAGGCTGCTGGATATGTCAGTTCGGGAAATCGAACACCGGTTCCCGGCACCAATAGACACGGCACTGGCCATCACGTGTCGGAACGGAGGCAGCGACCGGCACCTCCGGCCAGTCGCACTCGTTGCCGTATTGGCGGACATAGCGATCGTAAGTATTCCGGCCGGTCGTCAACACCGCCGAGTGATGGCTCTGGATCAGGCGCTGCGTCTCCTCGCAGGTCATCGAACGCGTGTCGGGTCGGGCGTAGGCCGTGCTTGTTGCTGCAAACAACGCCGTTCCAATGATCCATGCCATTGTTTGGGATGTCATGGCGATCCTTATCCTAAAATACGGCCAGGTATTTCAACAGCGAAATGATGCCGATAATGATGACAACGATCTGCGCGATCTGCCTCGTGCGGCCATCGAGTGGCAGACGCTGGATGAGATAGAGCACCAGGATGATCACCAGGAAAGTGATCAGAATGCCGATAAGTACCGATGAAGCCATGTCCCTCACTCCGTCTGGCTACGTCTGAGAAGAGTACGCAGCGGCAAACGCTCTGGCCATAGATTGGTTCCTGTCGATGCGAAGCCGCCGGCGCAACGTAAAGGCTGCGAAACAGCGTTCCGCGGCCTTTGAAGCTGGATGCCGATCAGGTCTGTTTGCCGTAATGGTTGTCGTTTGCCATCGGCGACACGGTTTCCAGGCGACTTGTTGCTGGGTCAGGCTGGGCTAACGGGAGAACCGCCCCGGGCTGACGAGGTTCCGACAAAAACGGCCGCATCACGTTCTACAACGAGGCCGCTGCCGACATTTGGGGGCATCGTCCGGTCTTGGCCGAGACCTGTGGTGCGGCTCGTGGAAACTCCGTCACCTCGATGGTCGGCCGATGGCGCATGCTGAGTGCCCGATGGCCGTTTCCATGGTTGAAGGACACGATATCACGTGGGACCAGGCCATTGCAGGCAGAGCGGCCGGACGGCGAACTTATTCAGTTTATAGCCCACCCACGCCTGCTCCGCGACGGATCGGGCGAAATTGTCGGCGCCATCAACAGCTGCTTGATCTGCGCACGCAAACGCAAGCCGACGAAGCCCGCATCCGGTCATCATTTCGATGATCTATGAGACGAGCAAATCGGCGGGCAGTCCGGCGACATTCCTCGAACAGGTGCGATAGCGCATCTCGGCGCTTTCGCAATCACACGATCTCCTGGTCGGCGCCGAATGGCGCGGCGCCAGCATCGGCGACCTGCTCAAGGCGCAACTCAAAGCTTTCGCGGCGCAGGACCGTTTGTCGGTGGCCGGGCCTGTGATCACGCTTCGCCCGAATGCCGTGCAGTATCTCGGCATCGCTTTCCACGAACTGGCCACCAATTCCGCAAAGCATAGAGCACTTTCACGTCACGGCGGACGAGTCGAAATCGAATGGGATACGGCGCCGGCAACCGACGGCACCGATACCTTTAGCTTGATCTGGCGTGAATTGGGTGGGCCGAACCTGAGTGGGACGACGCGCCGCGGTTTTGGCTCCGTCGTGCTCAAGCGGGTTGCGCCACAAGCGCTTAGCGGCACCGGACAACTAAAATTTGGGGAACAAGGCGTTGTCTGGACGCTCAAGGCGCCGCTGCGCTCGGTCCAAATCTCTCTCGCGGATTTTTGTCGATTGAAAGAGGGGGTCGCGCCTTAGGACAATCCCAGCAGGGGACCGGTTTGGCCGCCTGTGGTGTCGGAATTGCCGATGCCAGGCAGTTCGTGCTTATCGTCGGCAAGCGAAGTCAATCTCCCCGCCTCGACGGAGGTCAGTCCGTCCAACTCCATCACCGCGCCGTAGAGTTGGGCCGTCTGCATCACAAGCCGCTCGACATCTTCAAGGGCGACGTTCTCGTCCAGGTTACGCAATCGTATGTCCTCGGCAACCACCGCAATATTGACCATTCCGCGCGAGCGCAGCGCGCCCAGGACCCGTGAATTGAGATCCTCCCGTAGCCGAGCCGAATATCCGTAGCGCATGGAAACCTTCCTTTCAGGAGCCGGTTGTCCCGTCGTGGTCAAGATGCGCCAACGACCTTCAGATGGCAAGAAGAATATAAAGTATTCTCAAGTAAATCAAGTAGTTAGCAGACTGCGCGGGTTGTGCTATCGGCGTGTCTTCCTCATCGTTGGTCTTGTATGTGAGTCGCCCATCAGCCTCTCTTGACGCGCCGCACGGGGACCCCTAGCTATACTGCAATTGAGACACATACTAACTCACCATATTTTTTGGTCTTGACGGTTGGAGGCGCGAATGGCCGAGCTGGAACGACCCGAGCGACTGCAGATCATGCTGACAGCCGAGGAATTGGCTGCCTTGGAAAACTGGCGCTTCGAAAAGCGCATGCCAAGCCGGTCCGCGGCGGTGCGGGAACTGCTGCGGCGCGGCCTGGATGCGGATGGATTCCTGACTGCGGGACAAGGAACTAAGTCTCAGGACTTTGGAATTCTGGGCAGCAGTGTGACTGGCGACGGCCAGTCGGGCGAGTAATTCGACGGCGGTTAGCCAACAATCGCTTTTCTGGAGTGCCGCTACCAATTTATTGCGGTGGCGGAAACGCAAAGAGGGTCGGCTCGCGGCAGGGTACTGGTCTCAGCAGGGTACTCTTGGCGTATGGTTGCAAAGCCCGCTCCGGTTCGCCGGAGCGGGCTTTTTGCGTTTTCCCGACAGGCAATAGTCGCGATCGCTTCAGACACGCTCAAGGTTCTCTTCGCACTCCATGCACGCGACGCTGTGACCGGGGCAACTGAGCCGGTGTGTTCCTCCGGGGCAGCAATGGCCGTTCGAACTGGCCCACCGGGCACAGACAAACACCTTGCGGGTTCCGTGGCATTGTGGACATTCCATCGGACGCGCCAGCAGAGCCTCGTTCTCCGAGACACGGCATTCCCTCTCAAGAACCTGGACCATCTGAAACCCCAAGGCCGAAATATGGCTAAGCTATCCATACCCGGAAAGCCTAAATTAGAATTAAATTACATACGCCACGAGAGCCTTCCGAGGGGAAGTTCGCGGATGGCAATCTCAGGCCACCGGCAGTCCGCCGCGCGTGTCTCATTCCCAATCTCGGCCGTCTCAAGATCAAGCTCCGGTTGCTCCCGGCATCGGTCAACCCGCGATTTTGCCCACCGATTTTCGCATTCGGATCGTTATAGGCTTTCGCTTTGCTGGAGCGGCGTTAAAGCTGCCCGGCAAATGCCCGAGCGGGAACAGTCCGTTCCTGCGTCGGTTCGTTTGGACAAGGATGTCTGCCAATGACATTGATGGGCGCAGCGGCACTTTTGATCCTTGTCCTGACTTATGCCGGCGTCGCAATCGGGCGTATTCCAGGCCTCCGTCTCGACCGGGCAGGGATCGCCTTGCTGGGGGGGGCGGCGATGATCGCCATCGGCGCACTCAGTATGGAAGATGCCTATCGCGCCATCAATTTCGACACCATTACGCTGCTGCTCGGCATGATGATCGTGGTGGCGCATCTGAAGGTGTCCGGCGCCTTCCGGGCGCTTGGCGCCTACGCTATCGAGCATGCGCACGCGCCTTTCGTGCTGCTGGTGATGGTGACGCTGTTGACCGGCGTGTTGTCGGCGTTCCTGGTCAACGACGCCATCTGCCTGGTCATGGCGCCGATCATCGTCCACGTCACCCGTGTCATCAATCGCAATCCCATTCCCTATCTGATCGCCACCGCCACCGCGTCCAACTGCGGCAGCGTCGCCACCATCACCGGCAACCCGCAGAACATGGTCATCGGCGCGCTGTCGGGAATTTCCTACCCGGCTTTTTCGGCCGCCCTGGCGCCGGTTGCCCTCTTCGGCCTCGTCGCGGTCGTCGTCATCGTGCGCATCGTCTACCGCGCCGAATTCGCCCGCACCGCCGATCTCAACCCGGAAGTCTATCGCGGCCGCATGCTGCCGGGACAGGTGCTGAAGGCGGTGGTTGTCTGCATTGGCCTGGCCATCGCCTTCTTCGCCGGCGTACCGGTTGCCAAGGCAGCGCTCATCGGCGGCGCCATCCTGCTGCTCACCCGCGCCATCAAGCCGGCACGCATTTACCGCGAGATCGACGGCCCGCTGCTGTTCATGTTCGCCGGCCTGTTCATCGTTGTCGCCGGCGCCGAAAAGACGCTGCTGACGCCCGACATCATCGCCTCGGCCAAGAACCTCGGGCTGGACGACGTCTGGCGTCTATCGGGCTTCACCGCGGTGCTCTCCAACATCATGAGCAATGTTCCGGCCGTGCTGGCGCTGCGGCCATTCATACCCGGCCTTGAAAACCCCGGGCGTGCCTGGCTGGTGGTGGCGATGAGCTCGACGCTGGCCGGCAACTTCACCTTGCTTGGCTCGGTCGCCAACCTGATCGTCGCCGAACAGGCGCGGGCGGCCGGCACGCAGCTGTCCTTCTCAGCCTTCTTCAAGGTCGGCCTGCCACTGACGCTGCTCACCCTTGCCGTCGGCACGGCATGGCTGGCGGCTGGATTCTAGAGCAACTCCACGAAAAGTGTGAAGCGGTTTTCCGTCCGGATTGCGTCAAAACAAAGAGATAGAGTGTTTCGCCGTCTCCATTAGACGGTGAAACGCTCTAGCGGATAGTCGCCGATCCTAACCTTGCCCGAACCAGCGTTGCAGCGGCATGTCCGGCCGCCTCGACATAGTCGGGGTTGCGGTGGATCAGCATGATCGAGAACGCGCCGTCCATCAAAAGCACGATTTCGCGCGCCAGGGTCCGCGGCTCGTCGACGCCGTGGCCTGAGAGTTCGCCGGCCAACCAGGTCTCGAAATTCTGCTTATGCCGCGCCCCCGCTTTAACGGCGGGGTGTCCGGGCATGGAAGCGAGTTCGGCTGCCGTGCGCAGGAAGCCGCAGCCTCTCCATTTCGGGTGCTTCGCCACGCGCGCCAGATTGGTGAAAATCGCCTCGACCTTGCGCTCGACATCGCCTTCGGCCATCTCGAACCAGCCGGCCATCTGCTTGAGGTTCGGCTGGTCGCGACCGTCGAGATAGGCCGCGATCAAATCGTCCTTGCTCTTGAAATGATAGTAGAGCGTGCGCTTGGTCAGCCCGGCTTTTTCCGCCACTGCATCGACGCTGACGCGGCCGATCCCCTCGGCATAGAACAGCTTCGTTGCGGCATCGACAATGCGTTTGCGGGTAGGGCTCGGTGCTTCGCTCATACGCAAGTATACCGACCAGTGAATATACATACAACCGAAAGCCTGATCCTCTCCGTCGACAAACACACGGAAGGAAAAGACATGACCGAGCTTGTGCTCACCGAGGCCCGCAACGGGATCGCCATCCTCACACTTAATCGGCCGGAAAAGCTCAACGCCTTGAACTATGCGCTGATTGATCGCCTGCTTGCGCTCCTCGATGCCGCCGAGACCGACGGTGCCATCCGCGCCGTCATCCTCACTGGAGCAGGAGAGCGCGCCTTCTCCGCCGGCGGCGACATCCATGAATTCTCAGGCAGCGTGGACATCGGCGTCGACGTTGCCCTGCGCGACTTCGTCATGCGCGGACAGCGCCTGACCGCAAGGCTGGAGGCGTTCCGCAAGCCCGTCATCGCCGCCGTCAACGGCATCGCCTTCGGCGGCGGCTGCGAGATCACCGAAGCCGTGCCGCTCGCTATCGCCAGCGACCGCGCCTTGTTCGCCAAGCCTGAGATCAACCTTGCAATGCCGCCTGCTTTCGGCGGCACGCAGCGGCTTCCGAGGCTGGCAGGGCGCAAGCGGGCGCTCGAGCTGCTGTTGACCGGCGATTGGTTCCCGCCGCCGCGCGCCCTCGAACTCGGCCTCGTCAATCAGGTGGTGCCGCATGAGGAGCTGATGCCCGCCGCAATTGATCTCGCCCGGCGCATGACCAGGCATTCTCCTGCAGCAATTGCCTCGATCCTCACAGCAGTGGCGCGCGGCCTGAACCAGAGCATCGCGGATGGCTTGGCTGTCGAGGCCGAGCAGTTCGCCCGCATGGCTCCGACCGCTGATCTGCGCGAAGGGCTGGATGCCTGGATCGCACGCCGCCAGCCGGGCTGTCACGGCTCGTGGACGCACATCACCCGGCCGGATGAAGCCAGGCGAGCCTCAACGCAGCAGGACGGGCTTGCGGACCGGGATCAAGGCGCCGTCACGGCCACATGACCTTTCATGTTGGGGTGGAAGCGGCAGAAATATTCGACCGCTTCCGCCTTCCGCAGGGTCAGGCTCGCTGTTGCCTTCGGCGGGATCATCACTTCCCAGCCACCCTTGACGGTAGCCGTATGTGCGAACACGTCCTTGTTCACCCACTTGATCGTGTCGCCGACCTTCGCCTCGACGGTGGCCGGCGAAAAGACAAGCTTGTCGATGGTGACCTGGATGGTTTCGGCCTGCACGGGTGAGGTCCCGAAGACCAGCGCCAGTGCAATCCATAGCAGCCGTTTCGACATGGCCTGGTCCTTACTTCAGCATACCTGCAACATGCTCGGCGTGCTGTTCATGGCCCTGGAAAATCTTCAGGCCGGTCTGCAGCAGGCTCTTCAACTCGGCATTGCTGGCCGATGGGATCAAAAGGGTTTCAAGCGCGCCGTCGACCTGTTTGTGGTAGGCGATCTCGTTGTCGACATAGGCTTTGTCAAAGGCTGCGCCGTCGAGTTTGGCGAGCTTCGCCCGCTCCTCGGCCGCAGCCTTGGTCAGCGCCTGGCTGGTTGCGTTGTCTTCCGGCGTCACCTTCAGCTTCTTTACCAGTTCCAGTGCCTGCGCGTTGACCGCTTCGTGGTCGCGCACCATGTCGTTGGCGAAATCCACGACCTCCTTGGTCTTCGATTTCTTGATCGCCTGCTTGGCGGCTTCCACATCGATGACGCCTGCCGTGTAGGCGATGTGGGCGATCTGCGGGTCCGTCGGCTTGTCGGCGGCTTGTGCGAGCGGGGCAGCGCCAAGCAGCAGCAAGGCAGCGAGGGCGGCGGTGTGTCGGGTAAGCATGGCATCTCCTTCGCCCGGGCGCGGGATCGCTCCGGGCCATGTTTTTCAGTTGACGGTCATTGGATGCGCAGCGGCGGCAAACGTTCCCGGGGAAATCGGCCAATCAGCCGATGATCAGCTCTCCAGGCCGAGCCGCTGCATGACGGCGCTGGTCAGCCTGTCGCAGCGCCGGCCGGCGAATGGGAATGCGTCGAGCAGCACCGGCCCGATCTGGTCGTCGAGTGCCTTGCGCATCAGGGCGCGGGCGCGGTGTAGCCTTGTCTTGACGGTTTCCGGTCGCACGCCAAGTAGCTCGGCGGTCTCCTCGATGCTGAGCCCCTCGATCACCCGCGCCACGAACACCGTCCGGTAGACATCGGGCAGGCTGTCGGTCGCCCGTTCGACCAACTCGAGGATCTGCCGCTGCGCCATCGTCCGCTCCGGATCGTCGCTGGGATTGAGGGGGAACTGGATGATTTCGGCTTGCGGGTTTTTCGCCACCGTCCGCCGCCTTTTGCGCAGACGGCCGAGCGCCTCGTTGATGACGATGCGCGACAGCCAGGTGGCCAATGAGGACTCCCCGCGAAAGGCATCGAGATGGGCAAAGGCTCTGACATAGGCCTCCTGGACGATGTCCTCGGCTTCAGCATCGTTGCGCACCACCCCGCGAGCGATGCGATAGAGCCGCTGATTATGGGTCTTCATGATGATGCGGAAGGCGTTGCCTTCGCGTGCCAGCGCGCGGCGCACGAGAAGCATCTCGCTTGAAGCAGCTGTGGGCATTGGTACAGACATAGCAGGCATGGTCAGTTCCTCGATCCAATCCCCGTCCGAAACCTCGATCAAGACATTGGATGACATCGCCGGCAAAAGGTTCCCGGCCATTTTCGCCCGGCTCCGACGGCGCCTAGAATACTGCTTCCGCCAGCGGCTTGTCAGCAGCCTGCGCTCGCGCCGTGGCCGCAAGCAGGTCGGTCTGCGTGATCAGGCCAAGGATGCGGCTGTCCCCGTCCAAGATGATGACTGCATGGGTGCGGCCGTCGGTGAGCACCGGTAGCAGGGCCATGGCGGGCGTACCGGCGGCGGCGGTCGACGCTGTCGAGGTAACGCTTCCGACGGCTTCGTCGGCTCGCGCCAATTCCCTTAATCCAACGGTGCCGACCAGCCTGGCGTCCTTGTCGACAACCGGCAGCGTGCGGATATTGTGGTCGAGCAGCAGATGACGCGCCCGATCGGCGGACGCGTGTTCATCGACCGAAATCACGTCGCGGGACATGATGTCCTCGCACAACATGGTTCGGTGTGCGCGCATCGTCGCTTGCAGTTCGACCTGTCGCAGCAGCTGTTCGAGATCGTTGCGGTCGATGTCGAAGGTCTCGTCGAGCGCAGCCAGCGCGGCATCGATGTCCTCGGCCCGGAAGCCGATGCGCTCCTGAGCCGGCGGATCGATGGTTCCGTGCGTGCTTTTCGGGGCAGGGGCCGGCACATGCGGGTAGCTGCGTCGCGACAGCCTGTGGAAAGCATAGCCGAGCGCGACCAGCATCATGGAGTTCAGCGCCACCGGCACGAACGGAAACAGGAAGCCCGCACCGATCACGGCCGGCCCGCCGAGCACGGCGGTCAGTGCGGCGGCTCCGCCCGGCGGATGCAGGCAGCGCGAGAACGACATGGCGGCGATCGCCATCGCCACGGCAATGCCCGTGGCGAGAACGGGCTGATGGACGAAATGGGCCACGATCACGCCGACCAGCGCCGATATTGTATTGCCGCCGATGATCGACCATGGCTGCGCCAGCGGGCTTGCAGGCACCGCAAACAGCAGCACCGCCGACGCCCCCATCGGCGCCACCAGCAGCGGCACATGCGGGCCATTGCCAAGCACCAGCGCGCCGATCGCGCCGGTCAGCGCAATGCCGATCATCGCCCCGATGCAGGCGATGAGGCGCTCGCGCAGCGTCGCGCCGGCGAGAATGGGGACAAAGAGACGAAAGGCCATGGCAAGCTCAGTCCGGCTGGAATTGTGCGCGCAGCGCCTGCAATGGCGTTGGACCGACGATTTTGAAAGTCAAACCGATCCGAAAAAGCGCGCATTGGGGAAATAACATTGCGCTTGGTTGACCGATGAGCGGCTTTGCGACGTCGATCGCCTGCGAAAGTCGCTCGCCAATTCTTTCAACGGGTTGGGCGGACCAGCGGAATCAGCTTCGCAAGTTTGCTGGTGTCATGCCGCAGCGGCCGCTTCCAGCCCGCGCAGGATATCGGCCTTGAGGTCCTCGACATCCTCGAGCCCGATCTGCAGCCGGATCAGCGGGCCGTCATAGGGGCCCTTGGCAACGGTACGGTCGCCAAGGAAGACCGGCACGGCAAGGCTCTCATAGCCGCCCCAGGAATAGCCGAGACCGAAGATTTTCAACGCATCGAGGAAAGCGTGCTGCTGTCTCTGGCCGCCGCCTTTGAGCACGATGGAAAAGATGCCGCTCGAGCCGGAAAAATCACGCTTCCACACCGCGTGGTCGGGGTGGCTGGGGAGCGCCGGGTGCAGCACGCGGGCCACGCCGGGCTGGCCTTCAAGCCAGACGGCAATGGCAAGCGCGCTCTTTTGATGGTGATCCAGCCGAACGCCCATCGTGCGCAGGCCGCGCAGGACTTGGTAGACGTCGTCGGGGCCGGCGCAGCAGCCCATCGTGTAGAACGTCTCGCAAAGCTGCTTCCAGCAGTTGGCATTGGCAGACACTGTGCCCAGCAGCACATCCGAATGGCCGGCCGGATATTTCGTCGCCGCATGGATCGAGATATCCACGCCGTGGTCGAGCGGACGGAAATAGAGCGGCGTTGCCCAGGTGTTGTCCATCATGACGATGGCGCCCGTTTCATGCGCCGCCTTGGCGATCGCCGGAACGTCCTGCACCTCGAAGGTGTTGGAGGCCGGTGATTCCGTAAACACGACTTTGGTGTTCGGCTTGATCAAGCTGGCGATGCCGGCGCCGGCATGCGGATCGTAATACTCGACGTCGACACCCAGCCGCTTCAGCATCGTGTCGGCGAAATTGCGGGTCGGATGGTAGACGGAATCGACAATCAGGATGTGATCGCCTGCCGAGAGAAACGCCAGCAACGGGACGGTCACCGCCGCCAGGCCCGACGGCACGATTATGGTACCGGCGGAGCCTTCCAGCGCGTTGATCGCATGCGCCAACGCATCGGTGGTCGGCGTGCCGCGTGTGCCATAGGTGTATTTCTGGCTGCGCGCCGCCATCACCGACGCGTTGGGATAGAGCACGGTCGAGGCATGCACGATCGGCGGATTGACGAAGCCGAAATAGTCGTGCGGATTGTTGCCCGAATGGGCAAGCCGCGTGTTGATACCCATTTCGTTGCCGTCAGTCGCCATTGCTCTTCGCCTTGTGGTGAAAGCGCTAGCCATAGAGCGGCGGCATTGGCCGTGCAACAGCGGGCGCCCGCCAGACGGTGCCCTTTGCATAGGCCAATTCCCCCATGAATAGTCTGGAATGCGTGGCGATCCAGAGCCGCGGATTTCATGAGTGGATGTGGATTAGCGTCGACGGACTTTGCCGGTTTTATTTGCGGGGCTTGCTGCTTTCCTGATGATGTTGTCTGCAATTCAGGCATTTGCGGCAATTGGTTTTCAAAGCTGTCGTGAAACGGTCATTTCCCTTGACCTCACAGAGATAATCGCCTTCGATGCAGTTCGTGAATGGGAGGGGCCGGGCGTCGGTTACGACGCGGGGTTCCGGGAATGAGCCGGATGGGAGCCGGGTTCACGCGGGAAAAGATCAGGATTTGCCTGAGGATCAGGGTTTACCTGAAAACAGAAAAGGGTCTGTGGGTTATGAAACACATTGCAATTGGCATTCTCGGCGCCGCTGCGCTTGGATGGATGGCTTCGGCCGCGTCGGCGAGCACGCTCGACGACGTCAAGGCGAAAGGCTTCATCCAGTGCGGTACCAACACAGGTCTTGCCGGCTTCGCTGCGCCTGACGACAAGGGTGAATGGAAAGGCATCGATGTGGATTTCTGCCGCGCGGTCGCGGCCGCCGTCTTCGGCGACGGCACCAAGGTCAAGTTCACGCCGCTCAGCGCCAAGGAGCGCTTCACCGCACTGCAGTCGGGCGAAGTCGACATCCTGTCGCGCAACACCACCTGGACCATCAATCGCGATACGGCACTTGGCCTGAACTTCGTCGGCGTCACCTATTATGACGGCCAGGGCTTCATGATCAACGCCAAGAAGCTGCCGGGCGTCAATTCGGCGCTGCAGCTTTCGGGTGCGGCAGTCTGCGTGCAGAGCGGCACCACGACCGAGCTCAACCTCGCCGACTACTTCAAGGCGAACAAGATGGAGTACAACCCGGTCGTCTTCGAAAAGCTTGAAGAGGTCAACGCCGCCTACGACGCGGGCCGTTGCGATGTCTACACCACCGACCAGTCGGGTCTCTACGGCATCCGCCTGACGCTCAGCGCGCCGGCAGACCATGTCGTGTTGCCCGAGATCATCTCCAAGGAACCGCTCGGCCCGGCCGTGCGCCAGGGGGACGACCAGTGGTACCACATTGTCAAGTGGACCTATTTCGCGCTGCTGCAGGCAGAGGAACTGGGCATCACCCAGGCCAATGTCGACGAGATGAAGACCTCGGACAACCCGGAGATCAAGCGCGTGCTCGGCCAGGAACCCGAAACCAAGATCGGCACCGATCTCGGCGTTAGCAATGACTGGGTCGTCAACATCGTCAAGGCAGTCGGCAATTACGGTGAGATGTTCGAGCGCAATGTCGGCACCGGCAGCCCGCTGAAGATCGCGCGCGGCATCAATGCGCTGTGGACCAAGGGCGGCCTGCAATACGCGCCACCGATCCGCTGATCGAAATGCGATCCGGAAGGCAGATTGTCTGCCTTCCGGTTTCTCTTTGCAGGGGATGGGCAATGGCGTCGCAGGAAGTCCTACGCGAGGAGCCGAGCCGCGGTTCCTTCATCAACGATCCAAAAGTCCGTGGAGTTGTCTTCCAGGCGGTGGTTGTCGTCTTGCTGGTGGCGAGCGTCTGGTGGATTGTCCACAACGTCATCGACAATCTGCAGCGCCTGCACATTTCTTCCGGGTTCGGCTACCTGAAAAGCCGTGCCGGCTTCGATATCTCAGTCAGCGCCATCCCCTACAACTCGGACGATACCTATGGCAAAGCCATTGTCGTCGGGCTGATCAACACCCTCATCGTCGCCGTTGCCGGCATCATCACCGCAACCATCATCGGCTTCATCGTCGGCATCGGCCGCTTGTCGCACAACTGGCTGATCCGCAAGATCTGCACGGTCTATGTCGAGATTTTCCGCAACATCCCGCCGCTGCTGGTGATCTTCTTCTGGTATTCGGGCGTGCTGGCGGTCTTGCCCGTGGTGCGTGAAAGCATCAACCTGCCATTCGGCTCGTTTCTCAACCAGCGCGGCTTCTATCTTCCTCGTGCAATCTGGGGTGATGGCTCCTGGCTGATCTTTGTCGCCTTGCTTGTCGGCATCGCCATGGCATGGTTCGTCGCCCGCACGGCGCGCCAGCGGCAGATGGCGACCGGTCAGCAGTTTCCCGTATTCTGGACGTCCCTGGCGCTGATCGTCGGCCTGCCGATTCTGGCCTATGCGCTGAGCGGCTTTCCCCTGACCTTCGATTTTCCGAAGCAATCGACCTTCAACCTGGCCGGCGGTTTCCACATCGGGCCGGAATTCCTGTCGCTCTATCTGGCGCTGTCCTGCTACACAGCCTCCTTCATCGCCGAGATCGTGCGTGCCGGCATTCTCGGCGTCTCGAAGGGCCAGTCGGAAGCGGCTGGCGCTCTGGGGCTGCGGCCGGGATCGATCCTGCGGCTAGTCGTCGTGCCGCAAGCCATGCGCATCGTCATCCCGCCGCTGACCAGCCAGTATTTGAACCTGACCAAGAACTCGTCGCTGGCCATCGCTATTGCTTACCCGGACCTGACGGCGACCGCCGGCACAGTGCTCAACCAGACGGGGCAGGCGGTCGAAAACGTGCTGATCATGATGGTCGTCTATCTCGTCATCAGCCTGGTGACGTCGGCGGTCATGAATGTGGTCAACGCCAGGATGGCGCTGGTGGAGAGGTAAGGCCATGCAGGAACATGATACCGCTTGGGTGCGGACCGAAATGGCACTGGCGCAACAGGCGCCGGCCGGCGTGCGGGGGCCTATCGCCTGGGTCCGCAAGAACCTGATCGGTTCGGTGGGCGACACCATCCTGACCGTACTGGGCATCGCACTGGTGGTGATGATCCTGCCGCCAATCATCAACTGGGCCTTCATCAGCGCCCAGTGGGTAGGGTCCGATCGCTCGGTATGCGCCACGGCGGCGCAAGGCGGGGTTCAGCCGGATGGCTGGTCCGGCGCTTGCTGGGCGTTCGTCAACGCCAAGTTCGGCCAATTCATGCTCGGCCGCTATCCTATTGAGGAGCGCTGGCGGCCGATCCTGGTCGCCATACTGTTCGTGGCGCTGCTGGTGCCGCTGCTGATCCCGCGCGTGCCGCGCAAGGGGCTGAACGCGATCCTGCTTTTCCTGGTGCTGCCGATCGTCGCTTTCGTGCTGCTGGTCGGCGGCATGTTCGGCCTGCCGCATGTCGAGACGCAGCTATGGGGCGGCCTGCTGGTGACGCTCAGCCTGGCCTTTGTCGGCATTGCAGTGTCGCTGCCGTTCGGCATAGTGCTGGCGCTTGGTCGGCGCTCGAAGATGCCGATAGTCAAGATGCTGTGCGTCATCTTCATCGAATTCGTTCGCGGCATCCCGCTGATCACCGTTCTGTTCTTTGCCAGCGTCATGCTGCCGCTGTTCCTGCCCCCCGGCGTTTCCTTCGACAAGTTCCTCAGGGCGCTGATCGGCTTCTCGTTGTTTGCCGCCGCCTACATGGCGGAGGTGGTGCGCGGCGGTCTGCAGGCGATCCCCAAGGGCCAGTATGAGGGGGCGGATTCGCTTGGTCTCGGTTACTGGCAGAAGATGAACCTGATCGTGCTGCCGCAAGCGCTGAAGCTGGTCATACCCGGCATCGTCAACACCTTCATCGGCATGTTGAAAGACACAAGCCTGGTTATCATCATCTCGATGTTCGACCTACTCGGTGTCGTCAAGCAGAACTTCTCCGATCCCAACTGGGCGACGCCGCAGACCACCAAGTCCGGCCTGATTTTCGCTGCCTTCGTCTTCTGGCTGTTCTGCTTCGGCATGTCGCGCTATTCGATGTATACGGAACGCCGGCTCGACACCGGCCACAAACGTTGATGCATGTCGCCCAAAAGTGTTTAGCGGTTTTGGGACAACGACATGCATCATAGCTAAAAGACAGAACAAAAAGGGGAACCTGCCATGGTCATAGAAAACGCCGTCAGCGCCGAAGAGATCAAGGTCGATGCCAAGAAGATGCACATTTCGACCACCGATGTCGCAATCGACATCATCGGCATGCACAAATGGTATGGCGAGTTCCATGTGCTGAAGGACATCAACCTCAAGGTGATGCGCGGCGAGCGCATCGTCATCTGCGGTCCTTCGGGCTCGGGCAAGTCGACCATGATCCGCTGCATCAACCGGCTGGAAGAGCACCAGAAGGGCAAGATCATCGTCGACGGCAAGGAACTCACCAACGATCTCAAGAAGATCGACGAGGTGCGCCGCGAGGTCGGCATGGTGTTCCAGCACTTCAACCTGTTTCCGCATCTGACCATCCTGGAGAACTGCACGCTGGCGCCGATCTGGGTGCGCAAGACGCCGAAGAAGCAGGCCGAGGAAATCGCCATGCACTTCCTCAAGCGCGTCAAGATCCCCGAACAGGCCAACAAATATCCGGGCCAGCTGTCGGGCGGCCAGCAGCAGCGCGTAGCGATCGCGCGTTCGCTGTGCATGAACCCGCGCATCATGCTGTTCGATGAGCCGACCTCGGCGCTCGATCCCGAAATGATCAAGGAAGTGCTGGAGACGATGGTGGGCCTGGCCGAGGAAGGCATGACCATGCTGTGCGTCACTCACGAAATGGGCTTTGCCCGCAAGGTCGCCAACCGGGTGATCTTCATGGATCAGGGCCAGATCGTCGAACAGAACACGCCGGCCGAGTTCTTCGACCATCCGCGCCACGAGCGCACGAAGCTGTTTCTGTCGCAGATCCTGCACTGAGCATTTTCATGCGAACCAAAAGAGCCCGGCCGTAATGCGGCCGGGCTCTTTTGCTATCTGGGGTCGGGGTTGATCTTCTCCATTGAAACACAAAGCCGCCGCCGCATGAGAAAAGCCCTGCGTTTCGTGGCCATGCTGATTATCGTGGTCGCGCTCGCTGCCACGCTCGGCACGCTGGTGCCGCGTCCGCTGTGGCCGGCGTCAGCGGCGGGTGAGGGCACGCGCCATATTCTGGTGCTGGAGAATCCGATCCACACCGACATTGCCATTCCCGTCGATGACGAGGTGCGCCGGCGCTTCCATTTCCTGGTCGCTGCCGGCATCCCTGTCGACGCCCCGGAAGTGCGCTACATCGTCTTTGGCTGGGGCGGCCGGGCCTTCTATCTGGAGACGCCGAGCTGGTCGCAGCTGAAAGCAGTGCCCGTCCTCAAGGCGCTGACACTGGACGCCTCGGTCATGCATGTCGATATCGCCGGGGCCATCGCCGAGCCGCACCCTGCTGTCACCGGTTTCGACATCGATGAGGAACGTTTTGCAGCGCTGCTCAACTATATCGACGCGAGTTTCCAGCAAGGGCCGCATGGTCCGGTCGTCATCGAGAACGCCGCCCATTCCAGCGTCGACCGCTTCTTCGAGGCGAACGGCCATTTCAACGCGCTTGTCGGCTGCAACACCTGGACAGCCGCCGGCCTGCGCACCGCCGGCCTGCGCACCGGCTGGTGGAACCCGCTGCCGGCCTCGCTGGGCTTGTCGATGCGGTTTTATAACTAGCAGTCCTTCATCGCACCGCGACAGTGTTGGATCTTTTGAAGTCAGCGGGACAGCACTCCCCTCTGGCCTGCCGGCCATCTCCCCCGCAAGAGGGAGATCAGCCGTTTTGCCCGCGCTCCTGTCTGCAACGCCGGCGATTTTGGCGAAGGCGACGGCGACATCCAATCTCCCCCCTTGAGTGGGAGATGTCCGGCAGGACAGAGGGGAGTGGGAAGGATCGCTACGTCGACGATCTAGACTGCCGAGTGTCCGCTCGCCATCCATAGAGCCAGTCGAGGTCGGCGGCGAGCTTGTCGGGCGAGCGCATGGCCAGGAACAGATTGCGGGCGATCGCCACCGGGCCGGCAGCATGCCAGGCGAGGCGGTTTACGGCCCCACGACGCGCGGCCTTGGCGACACGCGGCCGCCGAAGATTTTCCCAGATTTGAAAACTTCTGGGCAGATCGCCAGGGAAATCGGCGATAGCGTCGGCAAGCGTGATGGCATCTTCGATCGCCATTGCCGCGCCCTGTGCGGCAAACGGCGTCATCGCATGCGCAGCGTCGCCGATCAGCGCGATGCCCCGCGGGCTCGTCCACCGCTGTTGTTCGACGGTGTGGATCGGAAAGGCCGTCCATGGGCCAGCCAGTGCCACAAGCTTCGTCAGGCCCGGCGCGGTGCCGCGCAGGGCAGCCGTGAGGATCGCGGGATCGGCATGGCCCGACCAACCTTCGGCCATGCGCTCACCCTTGGTGAATGCGGCGAGATTGAAGGCCCGGCCTTTGCTGACGGGATAGGCGACCATGTGGAAGCCTGGATGCAGGAACGTGGTGACGCAGTCGGCGGCGCCGATCGCGGCAAAGGCCTCTCCGGCCGCACCGTCGGCCGCGATTGTAGCCCGCCAGGCGAGTTCGCCCGAAAAACGGCTTTTGACGAAGTCCTCGCCTGCGAGTTGCGCCCTGACCGCCGACCAGACGCCGTCGGCGCCGACCAGCAGTTTGCCGCGTGCCTCGATCTCGCGGCCGTCCACTTCGGCGGTCACGGCGACATATTGCGCGTCTTTGACGATGCCGGTCACGCGGGCGCCGGTTATGAGCTCAATCTCTGGCCGTTCCGCCATTTGCGCCAGCAGCGCTGCCTGCAGATCGGCGCGGTGAGCGACGAGATAAGGCGCCTGCCAGCGCGCTTCGGCGGCTTGCCCAAGCGGTACCCGCGCCAGTTCGCGCAGCGTCCCGGCGTCCTTGAGCACGACCGCTTCCGGCCGCAACGCTGCCGGCAGCAGCCGGTCGAGCACGCCGAGTTTTCCAAGAATGCGTGTTGCGTTGGGCGAAAGCTGGATGCCGGCGCCGGCCGCGTCTAGGTGCTGTGCCTGTTCGATCAGCTTTACCGGATAACCCCGTCCGGCGAAGGCAAGGGCAGCGGTCAGCCCGGCGATGCCGGCCCCGGCGATTATGACCTGCCGGGACCTGATGTCTTCCATCGGGCTTGTCGCGGAAGGATCAGGCGGCCTGGTCGATATAAAGGCAACCGGCCGGCAGCGTTTCCGTCGCCCTCAGCTTCGCCGAATAGCGGTAGAGCGTCGAGCAGTAGGGACAGACCTTTTCATTGTCGTCGCCCATGTCGAGGAACACATGCGGGTGGTCGAAGGGCGGGTTGGCGCCGGTGCACATGAATTCCTTGACGCCGATGTCGATTGCCGGATGGCCCGCATCGTTCTGGAAATGGGGAATGGAACCGCCTGCCATCGTCGTCTCCTTGATCTCGTCGAAAAGCATCTGGAACATAACAGGCCTGTTTGCAAGATCGATGAAATGAAACTGTCGCAAAAGCCTGTCAGAGGATACGTTGAGCCGGTTAAGTGCATGTCCCTGAAATCGGAACGGTTTTCGCCGAAGGGTCATGCGCCACAAAAGCGTGTTAGAGGCATGGCACGTCCAGCGGCGCTCCAAGGGACGGTTGGCGGGGGAAGAGCAGGAACCATGAACGAACTGAAGCCGGTGCAGAGCGAATTCATCAATGTCGAGGTGGCGAGCCCCGAGGGCGGCAACCCCGATCGGTTCGTCAACCGTGAGTTCTCCTGGCTGCAGTTCAACCGGCGTGTGCTCGAGGAATCCCAGAACCAGCACCATCCGCTGCTCGAACGCGTCCGTTTCCTGTCGATTTCAGCCGCCAATCTCGACGAATTCTTCATGGTCCGCGTCGCCGGCCTTGCCGGCCAGGTGCGCGAAGGCATTGCGCTCAAGAGCCCCGACGGCCGCACGCCGGAGCAGCAGCTGGAACAATTGCTGCGCGAGGTCGAGCGGCTGCAGGAGGACCAGCAGAACAGCCTTTCGGCGCTGATGTTGCTGCTCAACAAGGAAGGCATTGAGAGCATCACCCGCGATGCACTGACCAAGGATGAGAAAGTCTGGCTGGAAGATCATTTCCAGGACCAGGTCTTCCCGGTCCTGACTCCACTGTCGATCGACCCGGCGCATCCGTTTCCGTTCATTCCCAATCTCGGCTTCTCGATGGCGCTGCAATTGCGCCACCGCAAGAATGGCGAGGAGATGAGCGCGCTTCTGCGCCTGCCGGTGGCGCTGAAGCGCTTCATCCGCCTGCCCGACCGCAAGCAGCACGTTCGCTTCATTCCACTGGAGGAGGCTGTCGGCCTCTATATCGGCAAGCTGTTCCCCGGCTATGAGGTCAAGGGTTCCGGCACCTTCCGCATCATCCGGGACAGCGATATCGAGGTCGAGGAAGAGTCGGAAGATCTCGTGCGCCTGTTCGAGACGGCGCTGAAGCGGCGCCGCCGCGGTTCGGTCATCCGCATCGAATTCGACAAGTCGATGCCCGGTGAATTGCGCGAGTTCGTCGCCGGCGAGCTTGGCGTCTCTTCGAGCCGCATCAGCGTTCTGACCGGCCCGCTGGCGCTCAGCCAGATTTCCGAGATCGTCGCCGTGCCGCGCGACGACCTGAAGTTCACCCCCTACAATCCGCGCTTTCCCGAGCGCATCCGCGAGCATGGCGGCGATTGTTTCGCGGCCATCCGCGAGAAGGACATCGTCGTCCACCACCCCTATGAATCCTTCGACGTGGTGGTCCAGTTCCTGCGCCAGGCAATGGCCGACCCGGAGGTGGTGGCAATCAAGCAGACGCTCTACCGCACCTCCAACGACAGCCCGATCGTGCGCGCCTTGGTCGACGCGGCCGAGGCCGGCAAGTCGGTGACCGCCCTGGTCGAGCTCAAGGCGCGCTTCGACGAGGAAGCCAACATCCGCTGGGCGCGCGACCTCGAACGCGCCGGCGTCCAGGTCGTGTTCGGCTTCCTCGAACTGAAAACCCATGCGAAAATGTCGCTCGTGGTGCGGCGTGAGGACGGCAAGCTGCGCAACTATGTACATCTCGGCACCGGCAACTACCATCCGGTGACCGCGCGCATCTACACCGACCTGTCCTTCTTCACCACCGATCCGACGATCGCGCGCGATGTCGCCCAGCTGTTCAACTTCATCACCGGCTACGCCGAGCCGACCGATGAGATGCGGATCGCCATCTCGCCGTTTACGCTGCGCAGCCGTATCCTCAAGCACATTGCCGACGAGGTCGCCTACGCGCTGGCTGGCCGTCCGGCGCGCATCTGGATGAAGATGAACGCGCTCGTCGATCCCAACATCATCGACGCGCTCTATGACGCCAGCCGTGCCGGCGTCGAGATCGATCTCGTCGTGCGGGGCATCTGCTGCCTGCGGCCGCAGGTGCCCGGCCTGTCGGAAAACATCAGGGTCAAGTCGATCGTCGGCCGCTTCCTCGAACACAGCCGCATCTACTGCTTCGGCAACGGCCATGGCCTGCCGTCGGACGAGGCGATCGTCTACATCGCCTCGGCCGACTTGATGCCACGCAATCTCGACCGCCGCGTCGAGACCATGGTGCCGATCACTAATCCGACGGTGCATGAACAGATCCTTGGCCAGATCATGCTGGGCAACATCATGGACAACCAGCAAAGTTTCGACGTATTGGCTGACGGAACCTCCCGGCGCGTCGTGCTGGAGGAGGGTGAGGAACCGTTCAACGCGCAGGAATATTTCATGACCAATCCGAGCCTGTCGGGACGGGGTGACGCGCTGAAGTCGCATGCGCCCAAGCGCATCGCGCAGTTCAAGCGTCGCAAGAAGAACACCGGCTGATGATTTCAACGTCCCAAGGCCGGCTGCAGGATCGCCGGCCGCTGTCCATCATCGACATCGGCTCGAACTCGATCCGCCTTGTCGTCTATGAAGGGCTGGCGCGCTCGCCTACCTTGCTGTTTAACGAAAAGATGCTGGCCGGTCTCGGCCGCGGCATCGTTTCGACCGGCAAGCTCGATCCCGAGGCGGTGACGCGCTCGATGGAGGAGTTCCGCCGTTTCCGCGCGCTCTCCGACCAGGCGGGTGCGGAGCACATGTTTGTGCTGGCAACGGCCGCGGCCCGCGAAGCGATCAACGGACCCGACTTCATCCACCGCGCCCAGGATGTGCTCAAGACCGAGATCCGCGTGCTCACTGGCCGGCAGGAGGCGCATTATTCAGCGCTTGGCGTCATTTCGGGCTTCCACCCCGCCAATGGCATTGCCGGCGATCTTGGCGGCGGCAGCCTGGAGCTTATCGACATCAATGGCGAGGCGATCGGCGACGGCATCACGCTGCCGCTGGGTGGCCTGCGGCTGCAGGACATGGCCAGGAATTCGCTCGCCCAGGCGGCAAAGATCACCCGCGACGAACTGGCGCGCGCCAAATTGTTGAAGGGCGGGCTGGGACGGCCCTTTTACGCCGTTGGCGGCACCTGGCGAAACCTTGCCCGGCTGCACATGGAAATGACCAACTACCCGCTTGGCGTCATGCACCACTATGAGATCGGTGTCGAAAGCGCCGCCAATTTCCTGAAGCAGGTGGCGAAAGGCGAGATCGAGAAGGTCAAGGGCATCGAAGGCGTGTCGAAGAACCGCCGTTCGCTGCTGCCCTATGGCGCGGTCGTGCTGCAGGAGATCATGGCGGCGATGCAGCCGTCGAAGATCATCGTCTCGGCATTGGGCGTGCGCGAAGGGTTTCTCTATTCGCTGCTCGACCCTGCCGAGCAGAAGGCCGATCCGCTGGTCTCCGCTTCGGAGGAACTGGCGCGGCTGCGGTCGCGCTCGGTCACCCATGCGCATGAGCTTGTCGAATGGACGGACAAGACCTTTGCCGCCTTCGGCATCGACGAGACGGAGGATGAGGCGCGCTATCGCCACGCTGCCTGTCTGCTGGCCGATATAGGCTGGCGCGCACACCCGGAATATCGCGGCAAGCAGTCGCTCAACATCATTGCCCACGCCTCCTTCATCGGCGTCGATCACCCCGGCCGTGCCTTCCTGGCGCTGGTCGGCCTGTTCCGCCACGAAGGCGTGTTCAACGATGCGGCGCCGGAAATCCGCGGCCTGGCGACGCCGCGCTATCTCGATCGCGCCCGCATCCTGGCGGCGGTGCTGCGCGTCGTCTATCTGCTGACTGCGGCCATGCCCGGCGTCATGCCGCGGCTGAAATGGGAAAACCGCGGCAATGGCACGTTGGCGCTGGTGCTGCCGGCCTCACTTTCCGATCTTTACGGCGAACGCCCGGCCGGACGGCTGGCGCAACTGGCGCGGATCACCAACCGCCGTCTGGTGCTGGCGGTCGAGGGTGGGCAGAGCGTGTCGGTGAAGTAGGCGCGGCCTGACAGCAAAACCATGTCGTCGTCGGCCTCGCGTTCGAGGACCGGCTTCCTCAATCCGTCGCTGCTTCGCACCGCCACCTTCCCCCTCCGGAGGGAAAGGAAGGGAGCCTCGTTGGAAAGCGTTGGCGGCAATAGGCTCGAGCCCTTCCTCTACTCCGTCGATCGGGGGAGAGGTGGCTCGGCGGAGCCGAGACGGAGTGGGGGTCGACCTGCCTCGGCGAGGGATCAACCTGGGACGATATTTGACGATATCAGACCGCGGCGCGGCGCCCGTCGATCGACCAGGCCCCGGCGCCGGCCATGGCTAGCGCCAGGAATCCACCGGCGATGGCAATATCCTTCATCAGCATCTGCTGGTGCAGGAAGGTGAGCATCGGGTCATCGCCGCCCTGGCCGTAGTGGCCGATGGAGCCTGCAACGATGCAGAAAGCGGCAAGAAGTATCGCAACGACCGGCGTCTGAAAGCCGACCAGTATCAAGAGACCGGCAATCAACTCGAACAGCCCGGTGCCCCAGGCAGCAAGCGTCGGCAATGGCATGCCGAGGCCGGCGAAATAGCCGGTCGTCCCGGCAATGTCGGCGAGCGCGTGGTAGCCGGAGGGAACGAGCAGGGCGGCGAGCAGCAGCCGGGAAATCAGAAGCAATGCATCGCGGGGCATGGTCATCTCCGTTGTCTGTCCGCCGGCTGTTTCGAGACCGATCCTAGCAGGGATGGGACGGGCGCGCGCTTGGGCAGACAACGAAAAAGCGGCGTGGAAAATTCCACGCCGCTTTTTTCAGGCTTGGGAGGGAAAGCTCAGCCGCGCTTGGCGTCGATCGAGTAGGCGCCAGGGCCCGAGGAAGCCAGCAGCAGGAAACCGCCGGTGATGGCGACGTTCTTCAGGAAATGGATCATCTGGTTCTGGTCGGCCCAGCCGGTATGGGCGACAAAGGCCGAGGCGATGGTGAAGACCGCGAGCACCCAGGCGGCGATGCGGGTCTGAAAGCCAACGAGCACGGCAAGGCCGCCGAGCAATTCGATCAGGCCGACGACAATGGCCGTTATGGTCGGCACCGGCAGGCCCATCGCGCCGAAATAGCCGGCGGTGCCGGAAATGGCGGTGAGCTTGCCGAAGCCGGAAAGCAGGAAGATGGCGGCGAGCAGGATGCGGCCGAGCAGGATGGTGGTGGAGCTGTTGGACGCGATGCCGGCGCCGGCAGCGGAAGTGTTGATGGACATGGTGGCTCTCCGAAAAGGGTTGATGTCCCGGTCAGATAGACCAAGCCGACTGTTCACCAAAGCCGCCAGTCCGGCGACACATTGTTCACAGGATGTACATTTCGGGATCGTTCGACCGACGCAAAATTCTTGTCGCGGCCAGCAGCGGCGGGAGCAAATTGTCCCGCCACACAATTCGGATTTCTAGTTGACGCAATTCCAAAGAGGAAGGGCTGCGCGCTTCGAGGAAGGCACTTCCCCTGGAATCGCTTAACCCGGATGCGTCATGTCCTCCGGCCGCACCAGCCGGTCGTAGTCTGCCTCGCTGACCAGCCCGGTGGCCAGTGCTTCCTCGCGCAAGGTGGTGCCCTTCTTGTGCGCGGTCTTGGCGATCTTGGCGGCATTGTCGTACCCGATCGTCGGCGCCAGCGCTGTCACCAGCATCAGCGAGCGGTCGAGCGCGGCCTTGATGTTGTCTTCGCGCGCCTCGATGCCGACGACGCAATTGTCGGTGAAGGAGATCGAAGCGTCGGCCAACAGCTGCACCGACTGCAGGAAGTTGTAGGCCATCAGCGGGTTATAGACGTTGAGCTCGAAATGGCCCTGGCTGCCGGCGAAGGTCAGCGAGGCGTTGTTGCCGAACACCTGCACGCAGACCTGCGTCAGAGCCTCGCATTGGGTCGGGTTGACCTTGCCCGGCATGATCGAGGAACCCGGCTCGTTTTCCGGCAGCGACAGTTCGCCGAGGCCCGAGCGCGGGCCGGAGCCGAGGAAGCGGATGTCGTTGGCGATCTTGAAGAGGGCGGCGGCCGCCGCGTTGATGGCGCCATGCGAGAACACCATGGAATCATGCGCGGCGAGCGCCTCGAACTTGTTCGGCGCGGTGACGAAGGTGATGCCGGTGATTTCGGCGATGCGCGCCGCCACCTTTTCCGCAAAGCCGACCGGCGCGTTGAGGCCGGTGCCGACGGCGGTGCCGCCCTGCGCCAGTTCCTGCAGGCCGGGCAGCGTCATCTCGATGCGCTTGATCGAAGAGGCCACCTGCGCGGCGTAGCCGGAAAATTCCTGGCCCAGCGTGAGGGGTGTCGCGTCCTGCGTATGGGTGCGGCCGATCTTGATGATGTGGGCGAAGGCCTTCGTCTTGACCTCGAGCGCAGCGTGGAGATGCTTCAGCGCCGGCAGCAGATCGTGCACGATGCGCTCGGCGCACGCGATGTGCATGGCTGTCGGGTAGGTGTCGTTCGACGACTGGCTCATATTGACGTGGTCGTTAGGGTGCACCGGCTTCTTCGAGCCCATGACGCCGCCCAGAAGTTCGATCGCCCGGTTGGAGATCACCTCGTTGGCGTTCATGTTGGACTGCGTGCCCGAGCCGGTCTGCCAGACGACCAGCGGGAAATGATCGTTCAGCTTGCCGTCGATCACCTCTTGCGCCGCCTCGATGATCGCCTTGCCGACTGCCGGATCGAGCCGCTTCAACTCCATATTGGCTTCCGCCGCCGCTCGCTTGACGATGCCGAGCGCACGCACGATCGAGGCCGGCTGTTTTTCCCAGCCTATCCTGAAATTGCCGAGGGAACGCTGCGCCTGCGCGCCCCAGTAACGGTCGGCGGCAACCTCGATGGGGCCGAACGTGTCGGTTTCGGTTCTGGTCCTGGCAGCGGTCACTTGTCTCTCCGACGATCGAATTCGGCAACGGCGTATCGCGTTGCACAATGGCCTTCAAGCAGAGATTGCGGCCGGCAGGCAGTAAATCGGTTGAAGCAGTAGCGCCGCCCTTCGGGATCCTGCACCCTCCACTTTCGTGTGAAGGAAATTGCTCCTCAGTGCGGCTTGATCCCATAAAGTGGACGGAAACTTGCGGATTTAGCTCGATAAGATCATGTCGAGCTGGCGGATTGCTCTACGCAAACTTCCCCCAGGATCAGCAATGCGCAATTCACGTCTACCTACGAGCGACGCTGCCACACAAACTACCATCCGTGCCGGCGTCTCACTGGCAACAGCAGCGATGAGGTAGCTTATGCACTTGTCCTTCTGTTCAGTTTCCCGACCAAAATCCGGCATCGCATCCGGATCGAGCTTCGGATCGCGAAGCCGAGAATTTCAAGTCCACCCTGGGAGCGCCTCCACATAGCCTCGGAGATTTCCAAGATGCATGGCGGCAAGGTCGAAGCCGTCTCGACGTCGCAAGAGACGCTCTTTGTCCTCCGTATTTTGCTGAAAGCGCGCCTGATCGCGGACCGTCAGCTCGGAACCTTTTTCCTCCAACGGCGCAGCTTTGTCCTGAGATAGGATCTATAGCCGAACGGAAGTGTTCGCCGTCCGGAAGGCGTGCTTGTCCGCGCCTCCAGACGCTGGCGCACGACGCTCATCAGTCTGCAGAACGCGGGTGTTTCCAATGATTGCACCCGTTTGACGAGATTGTCGGGCAATGGCTTTGAGCGCCAGTCGAAATAAGCCTCGTAGTCTTGCGGCGTTGCGATCAGGTGCTGGAGATAGGCTGCAAGATCGCTGGCGCTGGCGAAGGCACTGGCGTCAATAAAGGAGTGCTCCGGAACGAACTCGTCCACATTGGGAGCGCCAAGGTAGATCGGCACCGTGCCCGCCATGAACGCGTCATAGATTTTCTCGGTGACATAGTCGGCCTCGATCGAGTTCTCCATGGCCAGGCAGAATTTGTGCCGCGCAATGGTTTCGATCTTGGTCTTCGAGCCCAGATCGGGGCCAGAGACCGATCGGTTGTTGCGATATCGGCCATAAGAATCGATCTTGATGTGGCGCGCCAGTTCGTTCGCCAAATCGACTCGGCCGCTATAATTCAGGCCTGCCGACTGGAAGAGTGCGACCGGCGCTTCTTCCGTTTTCGGCACGATTGGTCTGGCCAGCGCATCTTTCCACCACACCGCACGCGGAAGGTAGGGTACCCAGACATCAGACCGGGATTCATGCGTCATGATGATATCGAAGTGCCGCATGATTTTGGGGTCGGCAAGTCGCTTGTAGTTTTGGCCGCATTCCATCGACCAGGCGACCCAATATTGACCAGGGTATTTGTAGGCATCGCCAACTTCGCGAAAGTTCGGAATATGGAAGACGACTGCCGCGGCCTCGGAAATCCGTCGTTTGTCCAGTGTCCACCGCCCGGGAATTTCGCACTGTATCGACGCGATATCGACGGGTTTGCTGAAGAACGTTGTGTAGAAGAGGATCAGTGGATCGATAGACGGCATGGCACCACGAATGTCTGAAGCATTGCTCAATCTGCAGACAGACGCGGGCTCGGAAGTTTGGTCAAGTGCTCCGCTTGTTCGAGGCAGAGGGCCGTCCAAACGGTCACCCCGCCGTATACCCGCCATCGATCGCGAAAATGCCGCCGCTGGTCCACGCCGCCTCATCGCTGGCGAGATAGACGGCGATGCCGGCAAGATCGCTGGTCTGGCCGATGCGGCCGAGCGGGTAGCTGCGCTCGACATAGGCTTTCAGCTCGGCCTGCGCTGCCGCCGGCAGGTTTTCGATCGACTTGCGCCGCATGGCGGTCTCGACCGTGCCGGGCGCAATCGCATTGACCCTGATGCCGCGCGGACCAAGCTCGAAGGCCAGCGACTTGGTCAGCGAATTCAGCGCGCCCTTGGACAAGGAATACAGGCTCGATGGCCGCTTCGGGATCATCTTGTTGGCGAAGTAGGACGAGATGTTGATGACCGAAGCGCCGGCGCCGAAATGCGGCAGCAGGCGCTGGGTAAGGAAGAACGCCGCCGTCACATTGAGCGCGAAGGATTGCTGGAATTGGTGCTCGGTGACGGTCTCGAAAGGCACCAGATAAGCGACCTCGCGCAAGAAAGCTTCCGATATCGCCAGGCCGATGCCGTCCGAGCCGCCGGTCACCAGTGCTCGTTTGCCAGAAAGTCTCATTGAAGGCCAAGTCGCATCGAATGCTCTCGCTGTTGCCCGCGTCACGAAGGCAATGCCGATCGGCGAGGGCGGTCAAGCCGCCGGCCTATCGCTCAGTATGAACTTCGGTTGGCCGCGTGCCGATCCGGTTACCGCAGCAGCGACTGCGACGTCGGCGTCAGGCGCAAGGTTTCGGTCCGCCAGGTCACATCGGCCGCTTGCCATTGGGGCGAAGCGGCAACTGCGGCTTCGTAACTGGCATGCGCCTCGGGACTGTTGAAACCCGTCACCGCGATAAAGACGTTTTCGCTCAAGCGCACCGGCAGGCGGGGAAAGCTGTTTTCGGCGTGCTCGGTGATGAAGGCGCCAAGCAACCGTCCGCCGGCGCCGATAAGGACCGGAACGGCATCCGTTTCGAAATTGCCGGCGAAATCGGCTTCGGCGCCAGACCGCAGATGATGAATCTGGATGACAACAACACCGGTCAAGCCATCGTCTGCGCTCGGCTTTCCATCCGCCGGCATGGCGCCCCGCTGCGCGCCTGACAGATCGAAGCCGGCGCCTGGCCATGCCGCCTTCAAGAGCAGCACATCGTCAGAATCGATCATCGTCGCATTGGCGGCGTCGCGGTGCGCCGTCCACACCGGCCCGTCATAGAAGGCGGTGAGCGCCTGCTTCCGCGCTTCCATGCCATCGAAGCCGCGCAGCCAGACGAACATGTCGGGGCGGTCGAGGTCGCGGAACTGTCCGATGATGGTCATGCCGGCGTGTTCCTGGCCTTCGATGAACCGACTGTCGAAGATGTCGATCAGCGTCTCGCGCCGGCCCGGCTTCAGCGTGTACTGCCGCAACTCGACGACAGGCGAAGCGAGCAGGCTTGCCGTCGCAGGCGCATTCAGGGGTACGGTCATTGTGTCGTCTCCAAAAAACAGGATGATCATCCGGTTTATAAAACAGACCGGTTGTCCTGTTTTGTCAATCTGCTATCGTTGGCAAATGTCAGCAGAGATTGCTCGGGCTCCGAAAGGGCCGCCGCGAAAACGCACCAACGATCCCGAAGGGCTGCGCAACAAGGTGCTCGATGTCGCGGAAGCGTCGTTCCAGGCGCGTGGCTATCATGCATCCGCTCTTGGCGAGTTGATGACGACCGCAGGCGTCAGCGGCGGCGCGCTGCATCATCATTTCCCGACCAAGAAGGCGCTCGCTCTGGCGGTGATCGAGGAGCGCGTGGCAGCGGCCCTCGATGAAACCTGGATCAACCCTGTACGGGCGGCAGGCTCGGCGCGCGAAGGCGTGCGCGCGGTGTTCGAGGCGGTGGCGACCGAGCTTGAGCAGCAAGGCTTCGTGCGCGGCTGTCCGCTCAACAATCTGGCGCATGAACTGTCGCTCGCTGACCCGGATTTCCGCGCCGCTCTGGACGATATCTTTGCCGGATGGCGTCAGGCGGTTGCCGACAAGGTGCGAGCCGACCAGCAGTCGGGCAGGGAGCAGGGCACCGACCCCGAGCGCTTTGCGGCACTCGCCATCGCCGCCTATTCCGGCGCCATGTCGATGGCCAAGACGGCACAGGATGCCAGCGTGCTGCGCGATTGCCTGGCCGAACTTCAGGGCAGCTCAACGCCGCCATTCCCGAGCAGAGCGAAGCGGCGTCGCAGGATCCTGCTGCGGCCGGGAAAACCTTGAGGCCGGAACTGCGCTGTTCTAGTCGGAAAGCGGCTTGATCGTCTCGTAACCGTTCACCGATTCCGCGCTGGTCCCTTCGTCGTAGCGCCGGGCGAGGGACGCTTGCAGATCGGGCGCATAAAGCGCGGTAAATGTGTCCAGCGTTTCGCCGGCGCCGTTCTTGAAGGTCTCCGTGACGGCCAGCACGTTGTATTTGCAGCCGCCGACGCTGAACGTCTCCTTGCCCTTGACGACCAGGCTCAGCGTCTTGGTGCTCTTCGGCTGCTTGTTCGGCGACAGCTCGACGAATTCGATCGTGCTCTTGGCTCCCGTCTTCAGCGGAAACAGTTTTCGCAGATCGGAAAACGGGATCGTCGCCACCCGTCCGGTATCGCTGTCGCGAAACACTTCGACCAGGCCTGCGAACAGGAACTGTGTCTGCGGCGATTGCGATTCGTAGGTGTTGGCAACGGAGACCATGCCGCCGGCCACCGGCCGAAACTCGCTGCGGACGCCGGGCATTTCCAGAACGAAGCCGGCCTTGGCCGATTTTGCGTCGACACAATCGGCGGCATGCACCGCAGCCGCCGGCAGCAACCCAGCCAGCACCACGCCTATCGAAACGGCTCTCATGAAATCCTCCCCTCTGCTTGTATTTGCTGCGCGCCAGCATGACCCAAGAAATGCCAGAGCCTCAGTGCCGTGTCGACCTGCCATTCCTGGCAACTGGACGGTGGGGCGCCGGCTGTGCTGAATTTCAGGTCATGAATCGCAAGCTCGTCCTCTCCCGTCGCAATTTCCTCGCACAGGCAGCCGGCCTTGCCATGGCTGGCATGCTGCCGCGCGCCGCGCTTGGCCAGACCGGCAAGCGCATCCAGCCCATCGACGCCACCTTTCTGTTCATCGCCGACGTCCATGCCTGCCGCATGTCGAGCGGCCTCAGCCCCAACTGCCTGGAGGAAGGCAAGACCGACGCCGCCTTGCTGCGCAATGTCGCCGCTCTCAACGGCCTCGCCGACCGGCAATGGCCGGCCGAGATCGACGGCGTCGCCACTGGCCTGCATTCGGCCGGCAGCCGCATCGGCGCGCCGCTCGGCCTCGTCGTCGGCGGCGACATCACCGACGATGGCGGCGGCCAGATCACCGAGCCCAGCGAAGGCACGCAGCTTTTGCAGTTCAGCCAGCGCTATCAACAGGGCGTCGGCCCCGATCGCGTGCACATGCCGGTCTATGTCGGGCTCGGCAATCACGATCTCGACCAGAACGGCTCGCCGCCCCATGTCGACTGGTACCGGCGTGAATTGCGCGACTATGTCGAGATCAACCACCGCCCCGGCGTGTTCTTCAAGCCGCCGGTGCCGGCCACCGAATACGATGTCGACACCGACTGCTATTCCTGGGACTGGGGCGGCCTGCATCTCGTCCAAACTCACCGCTTTGCCGGCGACACCGGCCATGGCGCGGTGAGCAGCCTGCCGTGGCTGAAGCAGGATCTGGCGATCTACGCGGCGGATGGCCGTCCCGTCATCCTGTTCCAGCACTATGGCTGGGACACTTTCTCGGTCGAGCGCTGGGATCCGGCCAAGCGCACCTATGACGATGACGGCGCAGGCGCGCCGCATTGGTGGAGCGAGGCCGACCGCCAGGCGCTGCTGGGGGCGCTGAAGGGCTACAATGTCATCGCCATCTTCCATGGCCATCAGCACGAAGTGCCGATGATCTACAAAAGCGATGGCCTCGACCTGTTCAAGCCGAAGGCTGCCTATATGGGTGGCTTCGCGCTGGTGAGGGTAACCGGGGACGGCATGGACGTGGTGCTGGGCGAGGCGGCGGGCGACCGGGGCGGGGTCAAGTTCACCAGCGCCTTCAGCAAGAGCCTCAGCCTCTGACAAGAAAAAGGCGGCCTTGAGCCGCCTTCCTCATTGCCTGCAAGATCGAATCAGAGCGCCTTTTTGATCTTGTCCTTCACGTCGCCATAGACCTTCTGCACCTTGCCGGCGGTCTTGTCGGCCGTGCCTTCGGCCTGGGTCTGCCTGTTGCCGGTCGCCTTGCCGCCGGCCTCCTTGACCGAGCCCTTGACCTGCTTGGCCACGCCGGCAACCTGATCCTTGTTCACCATCTTTACATCTCCTGGGGTTTCCGGGGATCCTTCGCAAGAGGCAAACGGGCCGGCTTGGCTTAGGTTCCCTGGGCGGCCGATCATCGTCGCATATGGTCGCTTATATGGTCGCCGAAACGCTTTGCCGCGTCGTATCATGTGACTAGTGTGACGAAATTTTGGGGAGACCGCCTTGGCTGAATTTACGCTCATCATCGCCAACAAGTGCTTTTCGTCCTGGTCGCTGAGGCCATGGGTGGCGATGAAGCATCTGGACATCCCTTTCGAGGAAGGTTTCGTGCGCCTGCGCACGCCCGAAACCTTTGCCGCTCTGGCGAAAGTCTCGCCCACCGGCCTTGTGCCAGTGTTGAATCACAATGGCAGGATTGTCTGGGAAACCCTTGCCATCCTTGAATATCTGGCCGACCTGTTTCCGGAGAAAAAGCTTTGGCCTCAGGATATCGGCGCCCGAGCGCTGGCCCGCTCGGTAGCGACCGAGATGCATTCCGGCTTTCGCGAGGTGCGCTATGGCTGGCCGATGAATTTGCGCAGGCCGAAGGGCCACAAGCCGCTCGACGCCGAAGGCGAAATGCAGCGCGCGCGCATCGAAACGATCTGGCGCCAGTGCCGGGAACAATACGGCAAAGGCGGCCCCTTCCTGTTCGGTCATTTCACCGCGGCCGATGCCATGTATGCACCTGTCGTCACCCGCTTCGACACCTATGGCGGCAAGCTCGCGCCCGACACGCGCGCCTACGTCGACGCCGTGTTGGCAACGCCGGCGATGCGGCACTGGTATGCGGAAGCAGCGAAGGAGACTTGGCCGGAACCCGGCCCGGACGAATAGGACCACTAATGACATCACGGTGAGTGACCGATGGCCAGCAATGATGGACCGCGTGAGACTACCGCGCCAACAATCTTCCACTGCCGGCTGATCCCGCCTCGGCCGGACTTCGCCTTCACCCTGACGGAGGAGGAGAGGGAGTTGATGGGCCGGCATGCCGACTATCTGCGCGGCAAGCTTGCCGAGGGCGCCATGATCCTGGCCGGGCCGGTCGCCGACCCGGCCGGCCCTTGGGGTCTGCTGATCCTGCGTGTCGGCAGCGAAGCCGAGGCAAGAGCGGTCACCGACGGCGATCCGGTGTCGAGCTCCGGCCGCGGTTTCCGCTACGAGATCCTGCCGCTGATCAGCGCGATCCTGTAGGCGAGCGTAAGTTTAAGGAAAAGTGTGCAAACGGTTTTCCCTTGGGAATTGTGTCAGACAACGGCGCATACAAGAACGCCTCTCGCACCGCTTAATGTGCGGGAGGCGTTCTTTTGCCAGCATTACCGAGATTGCTCTCTGAATTGCTGACACCACGGAAATGCGCCGGCTTGCGATTGGTTCCGGGGCGTGGAATATTTTTTGGAACGCCTTGAGCTCCGCCACCTCGTCAGTTGAGGCTTACGCCTCAGGCACCCTCAGGTTGAATTTGGGTTCCGGCCAAACCAGAAATTGACTCGGCGCTAAAAGAAGTCTATAAGAAACATGTCGATATTTGTTTGACCGACTTTTGTTATCCGCGCATGATGCGCGCCTTTGACGAACTTCCCCATCAAAAATCGAGACAAAACGCTGTTGTGCAGTCGCACGATGGTGAACGAATATTTGCCAGGGAAAGGGTTCTTCATGGCCACCGGCACAGTGAAATGGTTCAACGCCACCAAAGGTTTTGGTTTTATTCAGCCTGACGACGGCTCCGCCGACGTTTTTGTCCACATCTCGGCCGTAGAGCGCGCCGGCATGCGTGACATCGTCGAGGGCCAGAAGCTCGGCTACGAGATGACCCGCGACAACAAGTCGGGCAAGATGTCCGCCGACCAGTTGAAGGCGGCCTGATAAGGAATTCGGCCTTCCGGTGACCACGGATGTACTGGCACCGATGAAAGGCTGAAAGGAGCGCCTTGCGCATCCAACTGGATGCGCGGCGCTTTCATGGAAGGTCAGGCGGTGCCTGGCCTTTTTCATTTTGTGCGTCATGCCGCTAAAAGTGCGCCGCACGCCGGCCGGAACGTGCTAAGGGACGATCCAGCAATCTGAACCGCCCATACTGCCCCGCTGCCGTATTGCTTTGGTCGTAATCGAAGACCGCTCTCGCTCTATCGGCACCAGGCTCCCGACAGGAGAAAGTTTTGACCACTCAATCCAAGACTGCCGACCAGGCTGGCTCGCTGTTCAGCAAGACGCAAACCCAGTCGATGTCACTCAACCGCATCCTGTCCGAGCGTGATGCCGTCAGCGAGGCGCGCGAAGCCAAGACCGCGCGCTTGCGCGAACTGCGCAAGGAAAAGGAAGCCGACGACATGGCAGCGGCCGCAGTCCTTGCGGCGCTGCCGAAGCGGGCAGGCAAACGCTGATGGCCACCAAGCGCGTACCGCCGACGCCGATCGATGCCGATGCGACCATCGCGTCCATGGTCCCGGGCCTGGACAAGCCGGTCGAATATGTCCGCCGTGTGCTGGAAAAGCTCGAGCGCTGCAAGCGCGCGCATGGCGATGCCCAGGTGCGCGTCGGCGTGCGCGGCCGTGCCGAAGCCCCGAACTATCTGGTCGAATATGTCCGCGAGGACAAAAAGACCCAGGAGCGCGTGACCTACCAGGATGCCGCCTATAGCGGCAGCACGCATCGCGAACTGGCGGCGCACCACATTGCCGAGGCGAGGAACTGGTCGCCCGAGGAAATGAACATCACAGCGGTCTCGGCGCTGATCGGCCGCTTGCGCAATCCGCGCGCACCATCATCCCGCTTTTCCGACGAGGACTGACATGGCCATAAAGTTTTCCACCAAGGACCAGCCGGCAGCGCCGGCTGCTGCCACTGCAAAGCAGGCCAAGCCCGCTGCCGCGCCGAAGGCCGCCGAACCGTCGGCGACCGATCTGTTCGAGGCGCCAGCCGCCACGCCCAAGGGCAAGGCAGGCAAGAAGAAATAGCGCCTTGCCGCACCAAGCCGATCGCAATCTCGCAGCGCCTGGGCTGGTCGCGTTGGCCGCCAGGGATATCCGGTCGTCAAAACAGGACGACCAGCCGGTTTTCGATTGCCAGAGCTGCGGCGCCTGCTGCTCCTACTCGGCCGAATGGCCGCGCTTCTCGACCGAGGACGATGCGCAACTTGACCGGATTCCGGAAAAGTTCGTGTCCGCCGACCTGTCCGGCATGCGCTGCGAGGGCGTGCGCTGTTCGGCGCTTACGGGCGAGATCGGCAAGCACACGGCCTGCGGCATCTACGAGATCCGCCCGGACGTCTGCCACGCCTGCATGCCTGGCGGCGACGATTGCCTGATGGCGCGCAAGGCGCACGGGATGCCAACGATCTAGCCGACGCCCACCTTGCCTCATCCCACATCCCCCGATAGCTTCCACCACGGGCAGGGCGTTGGAGGAACCATGAGCATCGAATTCCTGTTGACGTCGCTGATCGTCGTGGCTTCGCCCGGCACCGGCGTTCTCTACACGCTGAGCGCCGGGCTTTCGCGAGGCGCGCGCGCCTCGATCACTGCTGCATTCGGCTGCACGCTTGGCATCATCCCGCATATGGCCGCCGCCATCACCGGCTTGGCGGCGCTGCTGCACACAAGTGCTGTCGCCTTCGAGACGCTGAAATATCTCGGCGTCGCCTATCTCCTCTACATGGCCTGGAACACGCTGAACGAGAAGGGCGGCCTGAGCGTCGATGAAAACGCGGCACCCCGCTCGGCGGCCAAGGTCATCACCTCCGGTATCCTGATCAACATCCTGAACCCGAAGCTGTCGATCTTCTTCTTTGCCTTCCTGCCGCAATTCGTCAGCACGACCGAACCGAACGCATTTGCCAAGATGCTCGAACTCTCGAGCGTCTTCATGCTGCTGACCTTCGTCGTCTTCGTCGCTTACGGCATCTTTGCGGCCTCGATCCGCAGCCATGTCGTGTCGCGGCCGATGGTGCTGACCTGGATGCGCCGCACCTTCGCCGGCGCCTTTGTCATGCTTGGCGCCAAGCTGGCGCTGGCTGATCGATAGAACAGGAGCTGCCAGGCCTCGGCCTACTCTTCGTCGGTTCCGGATCCGGTCCGGATGCCTAGACGCCAGGCCGAGGGCGGAAGGCCGATCATCTTCTTGAAGGCGCGGCTGAACGCTGCCTCGGATTCGTAGCCGATTTCAGCGGCGATGCTGGCCATGTTGCTGGAGCCGGCGCTGAGCAGCTCCGAGGCGATCTGCATGCGCCATTTGGCGAGATAATGCATTGGCGGCATGCCGACCAGCCTGGTGAAGCGTTCGGCGAGCACGCTGCGCGACAGCGCGGAGTCCTTCGCCAGCGCCTCCACCGTCCAGTTATGCGCCGGCCGGTCGTGGATCAGCGCCAGTGCCCTCGCCAGGTGCGGATCGCGCAGGCCAGCCAGCCATCCCGTGGTTTGTGGCGGCAGCGATTCCAAGTAACGGCGCAACACGTCGACAAACATCAGTTCGCTCAGTTTGGTGAGCACCGTTTCACTGCCTGCGCGCTTTTGCGCCACCTCCGTGACAACGCTTCTATCCCTTGACGTAACCCATCGCCTCGACGATCAGCCCATCCGCGACGCGCATCAGATTGACGCCGCGGATGGAGTTGCCGCCGGCCATGAAGTAGCGCCAGCGGATCGTCGCCCGTTCGCCGGCGACGAAGGTTTCCTCGAGGTCGAAGCGCGTGCCGGGCTGGGTGGCGATCGCCGACCATAGGTCAATGCATGCCTCTTTGCCGGCATGGCGGGCGCCGTCCGGCGCCGGCACGGTGTTTTCGATAACGCAATCCTGCGCCACCAACTCGGCAAGCGCGGACGGATCGTGCAACTGGAACACATCGTTGAAGCGACGCATGATCTCGGCCGTCTGGCTAGAGTGGTCGCCCGGATGAATGCTCGTGATGCTGTCCTGGCTCATCTCATACCTCCTGGTTTTCATTGTTCCGTGGCAGTGGTGGCGGCCAGCTCGGCCTTGAGGGTGATGGTTGTAACGCCGGCCAAAGCGCGGGAGACAAGGCAGGTCGTCTTCGCCGTCTCCGCCATACGCTGGAATTCGGCAGGCTGAAGGCCGGGAATCTCTGCTTCCGTTTCGAGCTCGATGCGGGTGATCGTCGGCCCGGCGGCGGTCGCGCCGAGATGCACCTTGGCGACGGTGCGGATGGTGCGGGCGACGTGGCCTTCCTGGCCGAGGATGAAGGTCAGCGCCATCGAGAAGCAGCCGGCATGTGCTGCCCCGATCAGCTCTTCGGGATTGGTGCCCGGACCGTTCTCGAACCGCGACGGAAAGGAATAGGCGCCTTCGAAGACGCCGCTGCCAAGCCGCAGACGGCCGCCGCCTTCCTTCAGTGTGCCTTGCCATTCTGCGGAAGCTTCACGGATGGTCATGGTCGTTCTCCTGATTCGGGGTTGAAAAGCGGGCAATTGGGTCAGGCGCAGTCGATGACAACCTTCCCGAACACGTCGCCCTGCTGGAAGTGGCGGTACGCTTCGGGGGCTTCGGCAAAGGGGAAGACCCTGTCGATAACGGGCTTGAGGCGATGCTGCGACACGGCGCGCAGCATGGCTTCGAGATTGCTGCGGCTGCCGACGAACAGGCGGCTGATGGTGACGAGGCTGCGCTGATAAAGCGCTGCCGGCATCTCGATCGATCTGCCACTAGCGTCCTGCAGCGTCAGCAGCACGATGTGTCCATAAAGCGTGCTGGCAATCAGCGACTGCGCGAAGGTGGCCGGGCCGCCGGTTTCGACGACGAGGTCGATGCCGCCTGTCTGCTCGCGCGCCCAGCCGCCCCATTCCGGTATGTCGGTGCTGGAGACAACGAGGTCGGCGCCCAGCGCCCGCAGCCTGTCGGCCTTCTCCGCGCGCGATGTGATGGCGACAACCCGGCAGCCGAGCAACTTGGCGAACTGCAGAGCAAACAGCGAAACGCCACCCGAACCGATGGTGAGAACCCATTGACCAGGCTTCGGAATCCGGGTCCCGGTCACCGCGTTCCAGGCCGTCACGCCGGCGCAGGTCAGCGTCGCCGCTTCGTGCCAGCTCAGATGATCGGGCAGTCGCGCCGCCCATTGTTCGTCGAGCACGGCAAACTCAGTCAGCATGCCGTCCAGCGTACAGCCGAGCTGGTCGATCAGACCGGCATTGATGCGGCCATCGATCCAGCGGGCGAAGTAGCTGCCGGTGACGCGGTCGCCGACGGCAAAACGGGTAGCGGCATCGCCGATTGCGACGACGTCACCGGCGCCGTCGCTCAGCGGCACGATGCCTTGCCGCGGCGGCAACGGATAGGTGCCGCCAAGGATCATCGTGTCGCGCCGATTGAGCGAGGCGGCGCGGACTCGCACCACGATCTCATGCGGTTTCGGTTCCGTCCGCGCCTCGTCGCGCATCGCCAGGGATTCGGTTCCACCAAACCCTTCAAGACGGTAGCTGCGCATGTCACTCTCCTTGTAATATATAGACTGATTTACATATTATATAGACCGATTGTCATATTCTTGGCAAGGCCCTATAATGCGTCACTGCTGACAGAGGTTGACATGGCCAACGACACCCGCACCCGCATACTTGAGACCACAGGCCTGTTGCTCAGGCAGCGCGGCTATCGCGGCACCTCGCTCAACGACATTCTGGGCGCCAGCGGGGCGCCGCGCGGCTCGCTCTATTTTCATTTCCCAGGCGGCAAGGACCAACTGGTCATCGAGGTGACGCGCAACAGCGTTGCCGACGTCACGAAAAGGCTGGGCGAAGCACTGGCAGCCGAGAGCGATCCTGCAGTGGCCGTCCATCACATATACCAGTCGGTCGGGCGCATGCTGGAGGACAATGATTTTTCGCTGGGTTGCCCCATCGCGCCGGTGGTGCTGGATTCACCCACCGATGTGCCGGAACTGGCGGAACTCTGCCGATCGGCTTTCGAGCAATGGATCGGCTTGCTGCGACAGGCCTTTGTCAGGGCAGGAGTGCCCGAACGCCGGGCGCATGCCCTGGCACTGCTGGTCGAATCCTCGCTGGAAGGGCTGATGGTGATTGCGAGGGCCACCCGCGATCGTGGCCCGGTGCTGGTGGTGGCCGACGAGGTGGCGGCGCTTGTCGAGCAGGCGGTGCTTGCAGGCAAGGTTGCGCGGCAGGCGGACAGCGCCGCCTAACCATCCGCTTTCCAAAACAAAAAGGGCGCCTCTCGGCGCCCTTTCCGTATGCATAAGCCAGATAGCTTGGATTAGAAATCCATACCGCCCATGCCGCCCATGCCGCCGCCGCCCATGCCGCCAGGCATGCCGCCGCCAGCAGACTCCTTCTTGGGAGCCTCCGCGATCATGGCTTCGGTGGTGACGAGCAGGCCGGCGACCGAAGCCGCGTCCTGGAGAGCGGTACGAACGACCTTGACCGGGTCGACGATGCCCATGGCGATCATGTCGCCATACTCGCCGGTCTGGGCGTTGTAGCCGTAGGTCGCGCCCTTGTTGTCGAGGATCTTGCCGGCAACGATCGAAGCTTCAGCACCTGCGTTCGAAGCGATCTGACGGGCCGGAGCCTGCAGTGCACGACGAACGATGTTGATGCCGGCAGCCTGGTCGGCATTGACGCCGGTGACCTTGATGTTGGCCGAAGCGCGCAGCAGTGCGACGCCGCCGCCTGCAACGATGCCTTCTTCCACGGCCGCGCGGGTCGCGTTGAGGGCGTCATCGACGCGGTCCTTCTTTTCCTTGACTTCGACTTCCGTCGCGCCGCCGACACGGATCACCGCAACGCCGCCGGCGAGCTTCGCCAGACGTTCCTGCAGCTTCTCCTTGTCGTAGTCCGACGTGGTCTCTTCGATCTGCTGCTTGATCTGGGCAACGCGGCCCTGGATCTCGGCCTTCTTGCCGGCGCCGTCGACGATGGTGGTGTTCTCCTTGGAGATCGACACCTTCTTGGCGCGGCCGAGCATGTTGAGGCCGACATTCTCGAGCTTGATGCCGAGGTCTTCCGAGATGACCTGGCCACCGGTGAGGATGGCGATGTCTTCCAGCATGGCCTTGCGGCGATCACCGAAGCCCGGCGCCTTGACGGCGGCGATCTTCAGGCCGCCGCGCAGCTTGTTGACGACCAGCGTGGCCAGAGCCTCGCCTTCGACGTCTTCCGAGATGATAAGAAGCGGCTTGGAGGTCTGCACGACGGCTTCGAGAACCGGCAGCATGGCCTGGAGGTTGGACAGCTTCTTCTCGTGCAGGAGGATGTAGACGTCCTCGAGCTCGGCAACCATCTTGTCGGCGTTGGTGACGAAGTAGGGCGAGAGATAGCCCCGGTCGAACTGCATGCCTTCGACGACTTCCAGCTCGGTCTCGGCGGTCTTGGCTTCCTCAACCGTGATGACGCCTTCATTGCCGACCTTCTGCATCGCTTCGGCGATCATGGCGCCGACCGACTCGTCGCCATTGGCCGAGATCGTGCCGACCTGGGCAACTTCCTCGGAGGTCTTGATCTTCTTGGCAGCCTTGCCGAGAGCCGCGACGACTTCGGTGACGGCCAGATCGATGCCGCGCTTCAGATCCATCGGGTTCATGCCGGCGGCAACGGCCTTGTGGCCTTCCTGGACGATCGACTGCGCCAGAACGGTCGCGGTCGTGGTGCCGTCGCCGGCGATGTCGTTGGTCTTCGAAGCAACTTCGCGGACCATCTGCGCGCCCATGTTTTCGAACTTGTCTTCAAGCTCGATTTCCTTGGCGACGGTGACGCCGTCCTTGGTGATGCGCGGTGCGCCGAACGACTTGTCGATGACGACGTTGCGGCCTTTGGGGCCGAGCGTGACCTTCACTGCGTCGGCGAGGATGTTGACGCCGCGCAGCATGCGCTCGCGGGCGTCGCGGGAGAATTTTACGTCTTTAGCAGCCATTTTTTAGCTCCTGGCAGGGGGCTTGCGATCAAGCCCGAAATTAGTTGACGGTGAGGCCGATGATCAGCCGATGATGCCCATAATGTCGGATTCCTTCATAATCAGAAGGTCTTCGCCATTGAGCTTGACTTCGGTGCCCGACCACTTGCCGAACAGGATGCGGTCGCCGGCCTTGACGTCCAGCGGGACCAGCTTGCCGGCTTCGTCGCGAGCGCCGGAGCCGACGGCGATGATCTCGCCTTCCTGCGGCTTTTCCTTTGCCGTATCCGGGATGATGATCCCGCCGGCGGTCTTGGATTCGGATTCGACCCGGCGTACGACCACGCGGTCATGAAGCGGGCGGAACTTCGACTTTGCCATTTTTTCTTCCTCGAATGAGAACGGTGAGAGCTGTTCCTCGATCCGGCGGTGCCGGATGTGCGTTAGCACTCACCTGGGGAGAGTGCTAACGTCGCGCTGAAATAAGCGCGTGGCTTTCGAGAGTCAAGGCGAACGGTGAGCACAATTGTGCCAATTGGAGCCGTGCCGCGATCCGACGGCAGACCCTACCGGCGCCGCGGCGATTTAAGCACCAGAAGCGGACAGCGTTCAGCCAGCCCATAGGTCCCTGTCGGCGCGAGGCGGACACTGTCAAAAAACCGGCTCGCCTCTTCGACCAGCGTCGCCGCCGGGGCGAAACTGTAGACAGTCTGCGAATTCGCATAGACATCGATGGTGCCGATGACCGGCATCTCCCATCCGGTCGTCGCGGCAAGGGCCTCCCGGTCGGCAAACAGCGCATCGAAGGCGTCGAGGATCGCCCGCACCGGAATGGCGCGGTCGGGATCGCCGCCGGCACAAGCCATGGCAATGCGCCATTTGAGTTCGTGGAAGGTCGCGACACCACCGGACAGCGTCAGCGCCCGGACCTCCTGCAGATCGTCCGGCACCTGAGGGCTTGCATAGGCGCGCAATGCAGCCCGCCCACCGGACTTCAGCACACGCGCGATCTCGGCAAGCAGCGCCTGCCGTGCAACCGAGGAGTCCAGCGCCGACAGGCAGCCGTCGCCGATCACCGCCCCGGCGCTTTCGTCGCCCAGCGGCAACTCCAGCCAGTTGCCGATCACCGCCTTGCGTGAGGCGGTATCGCCCGGCCAGATGCCCGATATCATGGCAGTGGACTCGTCGATCGCGAGCATGGTCCTTCCGAGGCCGGCAAGCTCCGGCGTGACCCCGAGCAGCACCACATCGACTGATTGCAGGCTAAGTTCGCGCTCATAGGCGGCGACAGCTTCCGGGGGCGGACACAGCGGCGACCCGAGAAGCCGCCAATGACGGCGAATTGCGTCCCAATGCTCAGTCATGCGGAACGGTTTGGGGAAAGGCTGGACATATTTCCTTCCAGGCTGTTGGTTGCCTTTTGCGAGTTACCTCATGCAGGAAAGGCCATGGCCCGCATTGCCGTCATAACGCATGAATTTGACCGCTTCCAGAGCCGGCGGGGCCTCCTGCTGCGCCAGGACAGCCCCTACATGCTGTTCGACGTCCTGGCGGAGCTGAAACGGCGCGGTCACTCCGTGCAGATCATGCGTGGACCCTCGGCAAGTCATAACGCCGATATTGCCGTCCTGCATGTCGACGCGACGGTGACGCCATCGGACTATGTCGACTACGCGCGCGGATTTCCGATTTGTCTCAATCTTGGTGCAACCGACATTTCCAAGCGCCGCATCAGTGGTGCGATCCTCGAGGAGGGTGCCAACTGGAGCGGCCAGGTCATCGTCAAGAGCAACCTCAATCATTGGGGGACGCCCGAGGAGCAGCTCAACCGAAAATCCGTTCGCGCCGGCAAGGCAGTGCCTTTTCCGGGCGCGCAGACCTTCGACCGCTATCAGGTGCATGCCTCGCTGGCCGATGTGGCGCCGGAGATTTTCAGGCGTGCCGACCTGATCGTGGAAAAATTCATTCCCGAAATCGAGCCCGACGGGTTTGCGGCGCGGTTCTGGATATTCTGCGGCGATCGGGAGCGCTGCACCCGCTATGTCTCGCCGCAGCGCCTGGTCAAGGGCGACGACACCATCCGCCGGGAGCCGGTTGCGGTTCCCGACGAACTGCGCGCCTTGCGTCGGAAGCTGGGCTTCGACTATGGCAAATTCGACTTTGTCGTGCATGAGGGCAGGGCCGTGCTGCTCGATGCCAACAAGACCCCGGGTCGCGCCAGCAACCTGTCGAAGATCGTTGCCGCCGGCACCGCCAACCTGGCCGACGGCTTCGAAAACCTCATCCACCAGACCGGACGGGGTCGAATCGGGCGCTAGAGAAACAGTCCCAACTGCGTATGGATGATCGACCGGTAGTCCTCGATGGTGTGGCGGCTTTCCTCCTGGTTCTGGGTCAGCGCCATGCGCACGACGCCGCCGGCCAGCTGGAAGATCAGGAAAACCATACGGCCGAACTCATTGCGTCGCTCTGGCGCGAGAAAGGGGCCGACATGGTCGCAGAACATCGTCGCCTGGCGCCGGGTTTCGGCGATGTCGAGATTCTTCAGCGCCTTGTCAGCCTGTATGGCGTTTTGCAGGTCCTGAATGGCGGGGTCGCCGGCGACGCGCTCATAGTAGTCGTCGAGCAGCCGGTCGGCCGCCGCGATGACGTCGCCCAGCCCGCCAATGTCGGCGACGATCGCGGCAAGCCGAGAGCGGCTCACTTCGGAGAACCGCTCGTAGAGCATCGCCAGGATCGCCGACTTGTTGGGGAAGTAATGATAGACGGTGGCGATCGGCCCGCCGGCCTGTGCGCCGACTTCCTTCATGGTGACGGCGTCGATGCCTTTCTCGCCGATCAGCCGCATGGTCGTCGACAGGATGGCGTCGATGCGCTCGCGGCTGCGCTCCTGTTTGGGCCTGCGCCTCGGTTCGGTCGTCATCTGCACTGCTTCGTTCATGCCGCCATCCTCTCGATCGCCCAGACCATTCGATCGCCAAGACCATCCCCAGCCTTGTTGGTGCCAAGTCCCGCTACTGATTGACAAACGAATATGATCGAGTATCAGTTTCTAAATGCTGACAGACTGTCAGTTTTTTTGCCGTCAGGCAAGGACGTTGGGAGGCGACCGTGACTTCTGCTGGTAACGCGGATGCCGGGAACGGCGACTGGCTGGTCGGCAACCCCACTGGGGCGCAACTCGCCTCGGCATTGTGGATCGGCTCGGTCGGGCTGCTCATTCTCGGGCTGCAGCCGGTGCTTCTCGGCGCGCTCTACACCGAAGGGCATGTCAGCGGTGACGAACTCGCGCTGGTCGCCACGGCGGAGATGATCGCCATCGGCATCGGATCGGCGGCCATCGCCATGATGCTGTCCGCCCACAATATGCGCTTGAAAAGTGCCGTCCTTCTGCTCTTGCTGGCGCTGGCTAACTGCGCGACCGCCTATGCGCTGACCTCGACCTCGCTGATTGCCGCCCGCGCGGTGGCAGGCCTCGCCGAGGGTGGGCTGGTGGCGGTCGCCACGGAACTGATCGCCCGTTCACGCCGGGCCGAGCGCATCGGCGGCTTCTTCGTCACCCTTCAGACCCTGGCGCAATGCGCCCTTGCCCTGCTGCTGGCGCTTTACGTCATCCCGGCCGCCGGATCGGCGGGCGGCTTCATCGTTCTTGCCGTCGTCTGCATCGCCTCGGTGGCCGTCGCCTTCATCGTCCCGGATAGCTATGCCGACCTGCCCAAGGAGGAACAGTTCAGCAATGTGCTGACCGTTCCTTCGCTTGCCGCTTTGCTGTGCGTCTTCTGCTACTTCATGTTCTTCGGCTCGGTCTGGGCGTTTCTCGAGCCGCTTGGCGCACAATACGGCATCGATGGCCGCAGCGTCGGCCTGATCGTCTCGGCCAGCCTGGCATTGCAGGTGCTGGGCGCAATGACGGCTACCGTCTTCGAGGCGCGTATCGACTACCGCTTCGCCATCGTGGCGATCGGCGTGGTCGCCGTCGCCAGTTCCGTGGTGCTCGCCGGCAGCCCCGGCCTGACGGTTTTCTGGGTCGCGGCCTTGATCATGGGCTTCATCCTTCTGTTCATCGTGCCCTATCAGATCCGGCTGGCGATCACCGCCGACGAGACGCGCACGGCCGTGCTTCTGGTGCCGGCGGCCCAGCTTTTCGGTCTGGCGATCGGCCCGGTCGCGGCATCGCTGCTGATCGACGGCAAGGATTTTCGGCCGGTGCCGGAATTTGCCGCCGCCAGTGCTGCGGCCAGCGTTGTGCTGCTCGGCCTGTTCGTCCTGATCGCACGGCGCCGCCGCGCCATCGCCTGAGACACGACCGGGGGAGCATCTCCTCGATACTTGACTAAGTCAAATAAATGACCGATCGTTGATGGGCAGGAGGCTTCCCATGACGATCCATCATCAACCCGGCAAGGAACGCATCGACGCGGTGCGGGCTTTCAACCGCTTCTACACCCGCCAGATAGGTCTGCTCGACGAAGGCCTGCTGAAAAGCGCCTTCTCGCTGACCGAGGCGCGGGTGCTCTACGAACTGGCGCATCGCGATGGCCTGACCGCCAGCGATCTCATCCGCGATCTCGGCCTCGACGCCGGTTATGTCAGCCGGCTCCTGAAGAAGTTCGAGCACCTGCAGCTGATTGCGCGCGCGCCGCTGGCGTCGGATGCGCGGCAGTCGTCGATCACGCTGACGCCGGTGGGCCGGCAGGCCTTCGCGCCGCTGAACCGGGCTTCGCACGACCAGGTCGCGGCCTTGCTGGAGCGGCTTCCTGCTGCCGAACAGGACCGGCTGGTCAAGGCCATGCAGACGGTGCAGCAACTCCTGGGCGACAGCCCGGAGTCCAAAGTGCCGTATATGCTGCGCCCCTTGCAGGTCGGCGACATCGGCTGGGTGGTGCGCCGCCAAGGACAGATCTACGCACAGGACTATGGCTGGGACGAAACCTACGAGGCGCTGGTCGCCGAAATCCTCGGCGCCTTCGTAAAATCCTTCGATCCAGAATGGGAACGCAGCTGGATTGCCGAACGGCAAGGGGAGGTGGTCGGCTCGGTCTTCGTCGTGCGCAAATCCGACGCGGTGGCGAAGCTGCGCCTGCTCTATGTCGAACCATCGGCGCGCGGCCTCGGCATCGGCAAGCGGCTGGTTCAGGAGTGCATCGGCTTCGCCCGCGCCAGGGGCTACAAGACGCTGACCCTGTGGACCAACGACATTTTGACCGCCGCCCGGCACATCTATGAGAGTGCGGGCTTCAGGCTGGTGGACGAAGAGCGCCATCACGCCTTCGGCAAGGATCTGGTCGGCCAGAACTGGAACCTGGAGCTGTAGCGCCTTTTCACCGGAAGAAGGCAAGATCGCGCGCAAACGCTCTCACACTCTAACCGGAATCCATATCTCCAGCCCGCCATTGCCACTGCGCGGATCGAACTCCGGGCCGTAGCGTTCGAATTCGGGGCCGTCGGCTATATCGTGCCCCGAGGCCGGCAGCCATTTGTTCCAGATCGTGTTGACGGTGCGGCGGATCGTGGAGATGTGCTCGGCATGGGTGAACACGGCGTATTTCTGCGCCGGCACCCGCACCCGCGAAAGCTCCTTCGGCAGGTCCGAGAAATCCGAAACTTCGACGCCGGCGATATAGTCGAAATTGCCGGCATCGTCGCCGTTGACGCAGACGCCATAGGCGACGTCGCCGGTCTCGCCCGGAATGTTGCCGATATAGGGACCGAAGCGCTGCCACTGCATCGGAATAGCCGCGCTGGTTTCGCAGCTGTAGCGCTCGCCGAGGCCGGCAATGAGGAAGGGACGGCCGGTCTCGAAGCGCGGCGGCGGCAGTGAGGCGAGGAAGGACTGGTCCATCAGGATCGGCTCCACCAGGTCGAGATTGCTGAGGCTGCCCTGCGCGCGCACCAGTTCCGGCGTCGTGCCGAACTGATCGCGGAAGGCGCGGGTGAAGGCTTCGTGCGAGGCGTAGCCGGCATCGAGCGCGACCGCGAGGATGTCGGGCGCGCCGGAAGCCAGCTTGCGCGCCGCTTCGGTCAGCCGGCGCGCGCGCATATAGCCCATCACCGAACGGCCGGTGGCGGCGCCAAAGGCGCGCGTCACATGAAAGCGCGAGACGCCGCTGCTTTGCGCGACATCCTCAAGCGAGATCGCTTCCGGCAAATGGCTCTCGACAAACCACAGCGCTTTCTCGGTCGGGTTCATGAGTCTCCTCGCATTTGGCCACACCATGCTGCCGGCTTTTTGCGAGGCCAGTTTGATCGAAATTGCGCCTGTCGTAAAATCGAAGGGCGCTGGTCGACTGTGGCAGGTCACCATCGTGGAAAGCCGCTGCTGGGCGGCCTCGGCCTGGCTCGCTGGGACAATATCCGGGCGCGCTGGGTGCGGGCACCATCCTTGCCTTTGCCCTGTGGAACCACCGCCGGCTCGATGCCTTCCCCGCCGGCGAAAATGCCGCCGAAAGCCTAGATGTGCCGGTGGCGAGGACGCGCAAGACGACCTTTCTCCTCGCGGCGTTCTCGACGGCAATTCACGTCTCGGTCGGGAGGTCATCCGCAACCGTAATTGACTGTGCCATGACCGCATCTGCATGGCTGCCATCCCTCTTTTTCGGCTCTGGTGCAATGCGGCGCCTTGAATGGTAAGCACGCTTATAATATATACCGCTCATGGTTTCCGACGGCATAGATAGATTGGGCTTTTTGATCCACGACGTGCAGCGCCTCATGCGCAAGCGCTTCGAGGCGCGCGCCAGCGGTCTTGGCCTTTCCTCGGCACAATGGCGGCTTCTGGTTCGCGTCGCCAAGGAGGCCGGCGTCGCCCAGGCTCGCCTCGCCGAACTTCTCGAAATCGAGCCGATCAGCGTTTCACGCCTCGTCGACCGGATGGAGGAGGGCGGCTGGATCGAACGGCGCTCCGATGCAACTGACCGGCGCGTGCGCATGATCTTCCCGACAGCCAAGGCGAACGCGGCCTATGCCGAGGTCAAAAGCCTTGCCGGCGAAGTTTATGAGGAATCGCTGGTCGGCGTTTCGCCGGACGACCGCCGCGTCCTGATCCGGGCGCTGGACACCATCGTGCAAAACCTGGCGGACGGCGAGACGTCGTCCTTGAAGAGTACGGAAGGGGCAGCAGCATGAACGCGGCAGCCAAACTAGACGAGAATGTTACCAAGATCGAGACGCCGGCACAGCCGGCTGCCGAAGCGCCGGCACAGCCTGCTGCCGAAGCGCCTGCACAGCCGGCCGCAGCACCTGTCGCGGTGGCTCCCCCGGTTCAACCCGCTCCGACTCCGGTCAAGAAGCGCCGCATCGGCCGCCTGCTGCTGATGGTTGCCCTGCCAGCCGCGCTGGCCATTGGTGGCGGTTATGTCTGGGTGACCGGCGGCCGCTATCAGGAAACCGAGAACGCCAATTTGCAGCAGGCCAAGGTGTCGATCGCCTCGGACACCGCCGGCCGCATCGTTCAGGTCGGCATCTCGGACAATCAGCAGGTCAAGCAGGGCGATGTGCTGTTTGCCATCGACCCCGAGCCCTACCGGATCGCGTTGGCGCAGGCCGACGCGGCGGTCGCAGTCGCACGCGTCGGTATCGAACAGCTGCGCGCCGCCTACAGCCAGGCGCTGGCGCAGGAAAAGTCCGATGCCAGCCAGGTCGACTACGCGCAGTCGCAGTATGACCGCGCCGCCGACCTTGCCCAGAAGGGCATCAACGCCAAATCGTCGCTGGACGAGGCCAAGAACGATCTCGACAAGGCCAGGCAGCAACTGGCCGTTGCCGAGCAAGGCATCATCAGCGCCAAGGCGGCTCTCGCCGGCAATCCCGATATCGAGACCGACAAGCATCCGACGGTGATGGCCGCACTCGCCGCGCGCGACAAGGCCGCCTACGATCTGGCGCAGACCACGGTCAAGGCGCCGGCCGACGGCGTCATCAGCCAGGCCTCCTCGTTCAAGATCGGCCAGTATGTCGGTTCCGGCACGCCGCTGTTTGCGCTGGTCGAGACCGGCGACACCTGGATCGATGCCAATTTCAAGGAAACCCAGCTTACCCACATGAAGCCTGGCCAGAAGGCCGAGATCGTCGTCGACACCTATCCGGGCAGAACTTTCGAGGCCACCGTCAAGGCGATCGGCGCCGGCACTGGCGCGGAGTTTTCGCTGCTGCCGGCTCAAAACGCCACCGGCAACTGGGTCAAGGTCACCCAGCGCATTCCGGTGCGCCTGGAGCTGACCGATGCCGACGCCAAAATGGCGCTGCGCACCGGCATGAGCGCCTCGGTTACGGTGGATACCGGCGTGGCACGCGGGTTCCCCGCTATCTTCGGCCACGCCACCGCAGGCGAAGCACAATAGACTGTGAATGGACCGTGATCTCGAAAAGCAGGATCACGGCCCGGCAGAACGCCCGCCGCAGGCGAGGTGAAGTTGAGATGACAGGATCGGTCCGACGGCAGGTTGAACGAGGGGTGGATTGGACCGGGCCGCATTGCGGGCTGCCCAGAACCTGGACCATCTCGGCGCCCATCCTTCGGACCTTGGATTTCCGGGCGGCAAGCGCCTGATGTGTCGAGACCTTCGATCGATGTAACCCCCACATCGATAGATCGCGTCCCACCGCGATGAGGGTCTCTTCACCAGAGAAGGCCTCGCCGCCCGGAAACCTAGTGTACACGTTATTGTTACCTGTCGGAAGTTCCGCATCATGACCACACCAGAACCTTTCAAGGAAGTGCCGCATCGCGGCCTGATCACCGTGGCGCTGATGCTGGCGACGGTCATGCAGGCGCTCGACACCACGATCGCCAATGTCGCGCTGCCGACCATGACCGGCGACCTCGGCGCGTCGCCCGACAACATCAACTGGGTGTTGACCTCCTACATCGTTGCCGCCGCGATCATGACGCCGGTGACCGGCTGGCTGGCCGACCGCTTCGGCCGCAAGGAACTGTTCCTGGCGGCGGTTGTCGGCTTCACCGTGTTCTCGATGCTGTGCGGCATTGCCTGGAGCCTGGAGAGCATTGTGTTCTTCCGGCTGATGCAGGGCGTGTTCGGCGCAGCCATCGTGCCGCTGTCGCAGACCTTCCTGCTCGACATCAACCCCAGGGAACGCCACGGCCAGGCGATGGCCATCTGGGGCGCCGGCATCATGCTGGGGCCGATCCTGGGTCCGACGCTGGGCGGTTGGCTGACCGAGAATTTCAACTGGCGCTGGGTGTTCTTCATCAATTTGCCGGTCGGCATCATCGCCTTCCTCGGCATGGCAGCCTATTTGCCGGTCATTGCCCGGCGGATACGCAGCTTCGATTTCTTCGGTTTCGCCATGATTTCGCTCGGCGTCGGCGCACTGCAGCTGCTGCTCGACCGCGGCGGCGAGGTCGACTGGTTTTCCTCGGTCGAAATCTGGATCGAGCTTGCTCTTTCGATCACCGGCTTCTGGGTGTTCATCATCCACACACTGACGGCGGAACGTCCTTTCATCGACCCCAAGATCTTCCTCGACCGCAATTTCGTGACCGGTCTGGCCTTCATCTTCGTCATGGGCGTGCTGATCCTGGCCTCGATGTCGCTGCTGCCGCCGATGCTGTCGACCATCTTCGGCTATCCGACCGTGACCATCGGCGTCGTCCTGGGGCCGCGCGGTGTCGGCACGATGATTTCGATGCTTGTCGTTGGGCGGCTCATGAGCAGGATCGACGCCCGGATCCTCGTCGTCATCGGCTTTCTGCTCACCGCGCAGTCGCTCTACACCATGTCCTCCTTCACGCCGCAGATGGACAATTGGCTGATCCTCAGCTCCGGCGTCATCCAGGGCCTCGGCATGGGCATGGTGTTCGTGCCGCTGTCGACGGTGGCCTTCGCCACGCTCGACGTGCGCTTCCGCACCGACGCCACGGCCCTGTTCAGCCTGGTTCGAAATCTCGGTTCGTCGATCGGCGTGTCGGTGGTGACGGTTCTCATGGTGCGCAACACGCAGGTCAATCACACCGAACTGTCGGCTTTCATCAACCCGTTCAACCCCAATTTGTGGGCTGCCTCGCCGGCGGCAGCAGGCGGCGATCCGACGGCACTTTCGCAGGTGGACCGCATGGTCAACATCCAGGCGATGATGATCTCCTACGTCAACGACTTCAAACTGCTGATGGTGATGACGCTGGTTGCCATTCCGTTTGTCTTCCTGCTGCGCAAGCCGAAGACCGCTCCGGCCGGCGCGGCCGCTCCTGCCGCGCATATGGATTGAGGCGGGCGCCGGTAGCGCTGGCAGCAAGCTGGTTGCCCCTGATGATTTGTTGCTCGGATGATCGTCAAAACCCGCGTGTGCAAAAGAATATCGATAATGAGCCGTTGGAAGTTGATTTGAAATGACATTTGCACCTTTGGTATCTGGTTGCTGACGCCTCCAATTCCGTTACAGTTCATCTTGAATTAGCACATCTGTAACATTGTCGTCGACTTTCGTCTGGCACGACAGAGGCCCTTTCTTGTTTCAGGTGCCAAACCGGAGGAGGTCTGTTTGGTCACGAAGTCATCCAGAAGATCCGTCGGGGCGCGCGGGCCGGTGGGCGTAGCCGCATTGGCAAGACTGGCTGACGTTTCCTACGATACGCTCGAGGGAGAACTTCGCACGACCATTGCGGGTCTCGAAGGGCAGACCCTGCGCTTCGAGACTGCGATCGAGAATATTTCGCAAGGCATCTGCTTTTTCGATGCCGATGAACGGCTGATCCTGAGCAACCGGCGCTATGCGGAAATCTACCGCATTGCGCCCGAGGAATTGCGGCCTGGCGTGACACTGAGCGAAATAGTCGAACGCCGCGTCGCCGCCGGCACGGCGGCGACGGCCGCCGACACCTATCTCGCAACGGCTCGCTCGATCAATTCGGGCAAGGCTTCGCGGCTCTGGACCGCCAAACTTGTCGATGGTCGCACAATCCAGATCCGTAACCAGCCCATGCCCGATGGCAGTTGGATCGCCACGCATGAGGACATCACTGAACTCCTCGCCAATCGGCAGATCGTCGACGAGCGCATTTCGCTGCAGGCGCTGATCGACTGGGTGCCCGATTATCTCTGGGTCAAGGATACGCAAAGCCGTTTCGTCGTGGTCAACAGCGCCCTTGCGACCGATAGCGGCCGCAACAAGACCAGCGACATGATCGGTTTGACCGATTTTGATCTCCACCCCCCGGAAGTTGCGCGGAAATTTCGCCTGGTCGAGCAGCGCCTGCTCAAGAGCGGACAACCAGTGATCGACGCGGAAGAGTTTGTCGTCGATGCGTCGGGGAGCGGCAAATGGCTTTCGTCGACGAAGGTGCCGTTGCGCAATCGCCAAAATGAAATCTTCGGCCTGGTTGGCATTGCCCACGACATCACCGCCCGCAAGCAGGCGGATGTCCTTCGCAGCGGGCAGGCGCAGATCCTCGAAATGATTGCCACGAGCGCGCCGCTGGAGGACGTGCTCGACCGCCTCATGCGCTTCGTCGAGGCTCAGTTGAAGGGGATATTCGGTTCCGTCCTGCTGCTCGACAAGGACGGCGTTCATTTGCGTCACGGTGCGGCGCCGGGCCTGGCGAAAGCCTATACGAGCGCCATCGATGGGGCGGCCATCGGTCCCAAGGTGGGATCCTGCGGAACCGCCATCTACCGGCGGGAACCGGTCATTGTTACCGATATTCTGCAGGATCCGCTTTGGGACGATTACCGCGAACTGGCGGCAGCCCATGGCTATCGTTCGTGCTGGTCAACCCCGATCCTGTCGCATCGGGGCGTCGTGTTGGGCGCCTTTGCCATGTATTCGATGACCGTGCGCGAACCCACCCATGCCGAGACCCGCCTGATCGAATTCACCACACACATTGCCGGCATCGCGATCGAGCGCAAATTGGCGGAAGACCAGATCCACTTCATGGCCAACCATGATGCGCTGACCGGCCTGCCCAATCGCGCTTTGCTGGAGGATCGGCTTTCCCAGGCGGTCCTCTACGCGCAGCGATACAATCGCTGGATGACGGTGGTGTTCATCGATCTCGACAATTTCAAACTGGTGAACGATACGTTTGGCCACAATGCCGGCGACGAACTCCTCAAGACCGTCGCCAGCCGTTTGGTTGGATGCGTGAAGGCCACCGACACCGTCGTGCGGCTTGGCGGCGACGAATTCGTCATCGTCCTGTTCGACCAAACCACCAATGTCGATGTGGTCTCGGAAACCCTGCAGACGATCAGGGATGCGATCGCGGAACCGGTTCTTGTCGGAGAGCATCGGCTGAGAACGACGGCCAGCATCGGCATCGCAAATTACCCGAAGGACGGGACCAGCCCGGATACGCTGTTGGCCAATGCCGACGCCGCCATGTATCGCGCCAAGGAATTCGGCCGCGACAATTTCCAGTTCTATGCCCCGGAGTTCAACTCAACGGCACATGAAAAATTCCTGCTTCAGGAGGAATTGCGAAACGCGCTCGCCCGGTCGGAATTCGCTCTGCATTATCAGCCACAGGTGGATCTGCGATCGGGGCATGTTTTCGCCGTCGAAGCGCTGGTGCGCTGGAACCACCCGACGCGAGGCCTGGTTTCGCCGGCGATGTTCATCCCGACCGCCGAGGAGACCGGGCTGATCGTGCCGCTCGGCGACTGGATCCTGCACGAAGCCTGCCGGCAGAACAAAGCCTGGCAGCGCGCCGGTCTGTCGCCCGTAACCGTCTGCGTCAACGTGTCGGCGCGGCAGTTCCGGGAGAAGAACCTGATCGACCGCGTCGTCAACGCATTGAAGGAAAGCGGCCTGGAGGCGAGGTATCTCGAGCTCGAAGTGACGGAAAGCCTGATCATGCAGGATTTCGAGCTGGCGGTCGCAACGATGAACGGACTGCAAAAGCTCGGCGTGCAGATATCGATCGACGATTTCGGAACAGGCTATTCCAGTCTCAGCGCTCTCAAGACGTTTCCGGTGGCGCGGCTGAAGATCGACAAGTCCTTCATCAACGATCTCGCGACCGACGAGAACGATCAAGCGGTCACTGGCGCCGTGATTTCCCTGGGGCAGAAGTTGAACCTTCGGGTGCTGGCCGAAGGTGTCGAAACGGAAGACCAGGTCGCCTTCCTGGGCAAGAACAATTGTGACGAGGTGCAGGGCAATTATTTCAGCAAACCCCTGTCGGCTGGGGATATCGGCGAGCTGATCGCGAAAGGCTGACGGCTGGCTCGCGCCGCAACCGCTGGCTGCTATTTTCCGAGCACCAAGCTCCAGTAGCGGATGGCGCTGTCGCGTCCGTCGCGTACATAGGCGAGGCCGAAGCGGCTGAAATCCGGATCGAGCATGTTGCGGCGGTGGCCAGCCGAATGCATCCATATGTCGAACAGTTTCTGCTGGTCGAAGCGGCCCTCGGCGATGTTCTCGGCGGCGGCGCCCCGCACGCCATTGTCCTTCATCCGCGACGCGAAATCCTTTCCCCAGCCCGTCGTGTGGCTCATGCGTTCGCGCGAGGCCATATAGCCGGCCTGCTGCAGAGCGGCCTGCTCGAGCTGGGCGTCCGGCACCAGCGCCGGCAGTCCGGCCGAAGCTCGGATGCCGGCCAGCGCCGCGGTGGCCGAGGACGACACACCGGCGCCTTCGCCGGTCGGCACCGAGACCGTGCTGCAAGCAGCGAGGCCAGCCATGGCTGCAAGGCCGATCAGCAGCAGGCGCCTGTTTGGTTTTGGACTTGCTTCGCCAGAGCGGGTTTGCGCGAGCGGATGATTGGTGGTGCAGATCATTGTCATGCCTGCCTGACTTAGCGGCGATCATGGCTTTTGCCGGGCAGGGCTGCGAAAATCTCAATCGCTGGCCTCCGTGCAGGTTCGGCCGGCCGATTCGAATGGGAAGGTCGGCGGCCGATGTAGTCTCGGCGCGCTGCGTCCGATCAGCGTTGCGCGTCGGTCGCCATTTTAAGCGCCAGCGCGGCAAGCACCGTGCCCATCATCCAGCGCTGGATGACCATCCATAGCGGCCGTCCGGCAAGAAAGGTGGCGATCGAACCGGCCGTTACCGCGATGATGGCATTGACGGTCAGGCTGATCGAGATCTGCGTGGCGCCGAGCACCAGAAGCTGCGACAGCACATGGCCGTTGCCCAGCGAGATGAACTGCGGCAGCAGCGACAGATAAAGCACCGCCACCTTGGGATTGAGGAGATTGGTCATCAGGCCCATCGCGAACAGCTTGCGCGGCCTGTCCCTCGGCAGTTCGCGCACCTGGAACGGCGAGCGCCCGCCGGGCCGCACCGCTTGCCAGGCGAGCCATAGTAGATAGAGCGCGCCGGCAATGCGCAGTGCGTCGTAGGCAAACGGCACGGCAAGCAGCAGCGCGGTGATGCCCAGTGCAGCCGATACGACATAGAACAGAAAGCCGACCGCCACGCCGCCGAGCGAGATCAGCCCGGCCTTGGGGCCTTGCGACAGCGAGCGCGAGATCAGGTAGATCATGTTCGGCCCGGGCGTCAGCACCATGCCGAGGCAGACCAGCGCGAAGGCGAGATGGTTGGCGGTTTCGGGCACGAGCGATCTCCGGGAAGCGGTGACGATACCCATCACGCGTTTTGACTCACCGCAAGAGCATGATGGCCGGAGCCTTTGCGCCAGCGTCGAAAATGACGAAAGCGGCGAAGCCGCCAATTTCCCCCGCAAGGTGGGGAAGATCAGCAGCTTCAACCCTCAGCTCACCACGCGCAGGTTCGAGAGCTCGTTGGCGATTTCCTTGAAATTGTCGGACAGCGTGGCGCCGGTCGCGTTCCAGAACAGTTTTGCAGGCTTGCTCGGGTTGGTCGGATCCTTGCGGAAGCGCGAGTCCGACGAGCACGTCTTCAGTGCCTCCATCGCGCTCTTGTCGCCGGCGTCGGTCGTCGACATGTCGAGCGCTACCGTCATCACCATGATGTTGGCCGCCTTGGCGTTGTTGCACAGCGTCGCCATCTGCTCGTTAAGGGCGGCGGTGTAGTTGCTCGACGAATAGTTGAGCTGGCCGATGGCGCTCGACGTGCCGCCAAACAGGCGGGTGACCGCAGTGCCGTTGTAGCCGACGCCGGTATAGCCATAGCCGGCATAGGTCGACTTGTTGCCGGCCGGGTCGCTGTTCACCGTCGAATAGGTGTTCTCGCCGTCGGTGAGCACGATGACCACCTTGTCGTTGCCGCGCTCGGTCTCCGGGCGGCCCTCGGTGAAGGGCTCGGTGCTGGAGACGGTGCGCCAGCCCCAGGCCATGCCTTCCGGCACATTGGTGTTGCCGTTGGGGGCCATCAGGTCGATTGCGGCCTTGATCTTGGTCAGCCCGGCGGCGTTGGCGACGTCGGTCAGCGGTGTGATCGGCGTGGTGGTGCAGCTGTAATTCGGACCGGCACCCGTCCCCAGCACCGGCGCGTTCATCGGCCGTGGCTGGAAATATTTGGCCATGTTGGATTGCCTGGTCTTGCCGGTGGTGCTCGCCGGATCGTCGTTCCACCAGCTGTTGGCCGCGCCATAGGTCTTAGGGGCCACCTCGTCGGGGTCCTGCGTTATGTACCAATGATTGCCCGGCTCGTCCGGCGCGAACATCGGCACGAACATGGTCGCGGGATCGCCGACGCCGGTGCCGGTGTTGTTCGGTCCGCCGGAGGCCGGCGCGTCGGTGACATTATAGGGGTAGGGACGGACCTCGACGCAGCCCTGCCAGCTGGCGAACGGTCCGTATGTGTCGTTGTAGTCGTATTCGTTGTGGCTGTCCGAGCATGTATGATTGGCACGATACTTGTCGCAGACCACGCGTTTGCTGCCGACGATGCGCTCGTGGCTGGTGACCACCTTCATGTCGCGGTAGAGCGAGAAGCGGGTCAGCATCTGCCCCTCCTGCTCACCCCAGCCAGTGCCTTTCTTGTACCAGATGCCGCCGATCTTCTGGGCATATTTGTCGGCTGCGTTAAGCGTCGACCAGGCGAAATTCTCGTTGTGGATGGGCGACAGCCCGTAGGCGTCGATCCATGACGCGTTGTCGTTGCTGGCGCCGACATTGACCGAGGCGGCGAACGGCACAAGGCTGAACTGGACCGGCTTGTCGATCTGCTTGATCATCGCGGCCTGCAAGGCAAGCGTGTCGACGAGCTGCTTGGCGGCTTGCTTGAGAAGGTCGATGCGCTTTTGTCCGGCACCCGTGCCTGTGTTCGACATCGACCCCGAATTGTCGAGCACCATGGCCACTTCCAGCGTGTTCTTCAGCCGGACTTGCGAACACACGGAGTAGGTGACGTTTTCCGACGTCCTGCCGATCAGCATCGCCGCTGCCGGCAGAAAATAGGGCTTGTAGACCAGGCTGGCGCACAGCTTGACGATGCCGCCGCCGGTCGTGCTGCTGGGCAGCGTAACGCTGAGCGTCGTGTCGGCGGGATCGACGTCGTTGAGGTTTGCCTTGAAGAAGTCGAGCGCATAGGCCCGCAACTGGTCGTCGGTGGCGCCTTCCACCAGCCGGCGCGCGGTGGCGAAGTTGGCGGCGTCGAGTGCGTTGACCACCCTTTGCTTCTCGCTGACCACGCCGGTGTAGTCGACAGCCATGGCCACGCCGCCCATCAGTGGCACCATCGCCACAACGGTCATCAGAGCGTAATTGCCGCGGCGGTCGTGCCAGAAGTCACGCCGGAATTTGCGCCAGAGTTCACGCATGTGATGTAAGCGGCCCCGCCTGGGATTCTTCAATGCCGCACAGTTTCACAAAACGTTGAAGGATGGGTTTGGGAAACTGCTCGATTGCTCGGATAGCGCTTCACCAGGCGCTAACCAAATGCACGGACACGTGAGCAACGCCGCAACAAAACGCCCCGCCGAGGCGGAGCGCCTTGTTCGAAAGATCGCGCCGATCAGCTGACGATGCGCAGGTTCGACAGTTCGTCGGCGATTTCCTTGAAACTTTGCGACAAGGTGGCGCCGGTCGCGTTCCAATACAGCTTCGCCGGTTTGCTCGGGTCGGTCGGATCCTTGCGGAAGCGCGAATCCGAGGAGCATTTCTTGAGCGCGTCTATGGCGGTCTTTTCCGCCGGCTTGGTGGTAACCAGGTCAAGCGAGACCGTCATCAAGAGAATGTTCGAATTCTTCGCATTGGTGCAAAGCGTTTGCATCTGCTGGTCAAGCGCGGTTGTGTAGTTGGCCGCCGTATAAGTTGTCTTGGGGACGGTCGTGTTGACGAAAAGGCGGGTCGCGGTTTCCCCCGTTTTCGGGCCGGTATAACCATAGGCGGCGTAGGTCGATCCGTCCTTAGCATAGCTGCTGGTCATGTCGTTTGTGGGGCCGATGCTGTAGGTGTTGGCGCCGTCGGTCAGCACGATGACGACTTTGTCGTTGCCCCTTTCAGTGTTCGGCCGGCCTTCTGTGAATGGCTCGTTGCTCGACACCGTCCGCCAGCCCCAGGCCAGCCCTTCCGGCACGTTGGTGTTGCCCGTCGGGGCCATGGCATTGATGGCATCCGTCAGGATTTTCTTGCCGTCGGTGGTGGTTATGTCCTGCAACGGCGTGATCGCGGCGGTCGTGCATGCCGAATTGGGCCCATCATCGGCCGCAGTACTCGATGCGTCCCAGGGCTTTGTCAGAAAATACTTTCGCATATCCGCCTGGCGTTTGGTGACAGTCAGCGTGTCGGAATAATCGATCCACCAATTGTTGGCGTAACCCCAGGTCGATGTGCTGGTGCGAGTGGTGTCGGTCCAGAAATTGCCAGCTTCGTCCGGCGCGAACATCGGCACGAACATGGTGGCGGGCGTGCCAGTGGTCGGCGACGTGTCGTCGTCGTTATAGGGATACGGCCTCGCCTCCACGCAGCCCTTCCAGGCTTCGTATTGGGCGGTCACAGAGGTCTTGCAACTGCCGTTCGAGTTCTTTTTCGTACAGGTCGTGGCCTTCATGTCGTTTGCAAAGAGACTGAACCGCGTCGCCGTGGTATTTTGGCCGTATTGCCCGGTGCCCCAGCCACTTCCGCGCTTCCAGTAAGCACTGCCGACCTTTTCAATGTATTTATTCGAGTCATAACCAGACGACGCGTTCTTGTACATGAACTGCCAATCAAAGTTCTCGTGATGGATTGGCGAAATGCCGGTCGTATCCATCCAGGTTGCGTCCTTGTTGGCTGGGCCAACATTGACCGAGGCGGAAAACGGGACCAGCGAGAACTGCACCGGCCTGGTGACCTGCCTCATTTGTGCGGCCTGGAGCGCCATCGTATTGACAAGCTCGGTAGCGGCCTTCTTGAGCAAATCTATTCGCGGCTGGCCGGTGCCGGAGCCGTTGATGCTCATGGAGCCGGAATTGTCGAGCACGAGAGACACTTCCAGCGTGTTTTTGAGGCGGATCTCGGAACACGCGGAGGTTTTGGCATCGGTGGACGTTCTTCCGATCAGCATGGCCGCCACCGGCAGGAAATAGGGGTGGAACGTCAAACTGGCGCAAAGCTTCAGCGTGCCGCCACCTGCGTTGTTGTTGGGCAGCGTCACCGTCAGGGCCGTATTGGCCGAGCTGACCTTTCCGAGATTGGCTTCGAAGAAATCCTTCGCATAGGCCTTGACTGCCGTGTCGGTCGCCCCGGTGACGATCTGCTGTGCCGTGGCAATCCCGGCGGCATCCAGCGCGTTCAGCATGTTCTGCTTCTGGCGCAGGAGATCGGTGTAGTCGATTGCAAGCGCCAGCGCGCCCATCAAGGGCACCATGGTGATCACTGTCATCAAGGCATAGTTGCCGCGTCTGTCGTTCAGAAATCTGCGGATCATGCCTTCAGCACCCCTGCCAGGACCCAATATCGGTCCGAAGATGCCCACAAAATCGTTAAATTTCAGGTTGCTGAAATACATTCAACATCGGCCCATCTTTTCAAGGCTCGTTAACCACTCGGCCCTGGTGATCAGCGATGCGACATTGTTTCGATCGACCGAAGCTCGGAGAAGGGTGGTTCCTGCCCGTTGCAACCCTTTGATCAGCCCGTTGCGCAACAGCCTCGCAAGTGCCGAAAAGCTGGTGACAGGATGAAACGCTTCGGTTAATGCGGGGCCGGTTGCGGCGGACCGTCGGCTGCAGCTCTCGCAATGATCGTCACAGCAGGAAAACGGCATGGCGGATTCGCCTGACATCATCGGCTCGCTCGCGGATTTGTCGGGCGCCTACTCGGCCATCCTGTGCGATGTCTGGGGGGTGATCCACAATGGCGAATGGCATTTTCCGGCGGCTGCCGAAGCGCTCGCCGCCGCACGTGCGGCGAAGGTCCCGGTCGTCCTGATCACCAATTCGCCGCGCCGCAATCCCGATGTGGTGGCGCAGATGAATGCGATCGGCGTTCCCGCCGCCGCCTACGATCGCGTCGTCACCTCAGGCGATGTGACCCGCGACCTTATCGCCGAAGGCCCGCGAACAATCTTCCATATCGGCGCCGACCGCGACTTCACCCTCTATGACGGTCTCGACGTCGAGCTCGTCGAGGAGTTCGAGGCTTCCGGCGTGGTCTGCACCGGGCTGTTCGACGACGAGGTGGAAACGCCTGAGGATTACGCCGATCTGCTGCGCCGGCTGCGCGCCAGGAACCTGCCTTTCATCTGCGCCAATCCCGACATCGTGGTCGAACGCGGCGAGCGCATGATCTGGTGCGCCGGCGCCTTGGCGCGCGACTATGCCCAGCTTGGCGGCCGCACGCTGATCGCCGGAAAACCCTATGCGCCGGTCTATGACGTGGCGCTGCGGGAGGTTGCCGTGCTTCTCGGCCGCGACGTCGAGCGCTCCGAGGTGCTGGCCATCGGCGACGGCATGATGACCGACGTCAAGGGCGCCGCCGACAACGGCATCGACGTGCTTTACGTGTCGGGCGGCATTCACGCGCGCGACTACGGCGATGCCATGCAGCCGGACCCTGCCAGGCTTGCAGCCTTTCTGCAAATGCACGGCTACCGGCCGGTCGCCGTCATTCCGAGACTGCGGTAGGGTTGCTGCATGAGCGCAGCTTTCGAACACATTTCAGCAACCGCGCCGCTGCCGCCGCATTTGCGCGGCGGCGTGGTGGCGATCGGCAATTTCGACGGCGTCCATCGCGGCCACCAGGCGGTGCTCGATCGCGCGCTTGCCGAAGCCGGGCGGCGCGGCGTGCCGGCGCTGGTGCTGACCTTCGAGCCGCATCCGCGCAAGGTGTTCAGGCCCGATATGCCGCTGTTCGTATTGACGCCGCCGCCGATGAAGGCGCGGCTGCTGTCGCATCTGGGCTTTGCCGCACTCGTCGAACAGCCGTTCACGCGCGCCTTTGCCGGCCTGTCGGCCGAGGCTTTCGTGACCGATGTGCTGGAGACGAACCTCGGCATCACCCATGCCGTCACCGGCTTCGATTTTCACTTCGGCAAGGACCGGCAGGGCGGTCCTGCGTTTCTGATGGCGGCAGGCGAACGCCATGGTTTCGGCGTCACCCTGGTCGACGCCTTTCGCGACGAGGGCGCCGAGGTGGTGTCGTCGAGCCGTATCCGCGAGCTGCTCTGTGAGGGAGAGGTCACCGAGGCCGCAGGCCTGCTCGGCTACCGCTTCACCGTCGAAAGCGAAGTGATCGGCGGCCAGCAGCTAGGCCGCACGCTCGGCTTCCCGACAGCCAACATGAGGCTTTCGCTGGAAACGACTCTGAAGGAAGGGATTTATGCCGTCCGCTTTCGCCGCGCCGACGGCACGCTGCATGATGGTGTCGCCAGCTTCGGGCGTCGCCCGACTGTCGACGACAATGGCGCGCCGCTGCTCGAAACCTTCGTCTTCGACTTTGCCGGCGATCTCTATGGTGAGATCTGCGACGTATCGTTCTTCGGCTTTTTGCGCCCCGAGGTGAAGTTCGATGGGCTCGATGCGCTGGTGGCACAAATGAATGGCGACGAGGCGGAGGCGCGCGCGCTGCTGGCCGGCGTCAGGCCGCTTTCGGATCTGGACGGCGCCATCGCTTTTTGAGCCTTCCGGCCGCTTACCTCTTCAAGGCCCTACTTCTTCAACGCCAGTCCGAGAGCGATGAAGCTCCAGCCCTGGAAGATCAGGTCGATGGCCAGGATCAGGCCGAGCACCCACAGGCTGTTGACCGGCCAGCCCATGGCGATGGTCAGCCCCGCCAGCACGCTGATCAGGCCCGCCGCGACGACCCAGCCCCAGCCCTTTTCCGGTCGGTGGCTATAGCCGACCCAGGCCCTGAGCGCGCCTGAAGCGACCAGCGCCACCGCCAGCAGCAAGGTCAGCACCGTCGAGGCCAGCAGCGGATTGTCGAAGGCAAAGAAACCGGCAACGGCATAAAGTAGGCCGCTGAGCAGCCAATAGAAGAAGCGGCTCCAGGTCTTCACGCCGAAGGCATGCACGATCTCGATGATGCCGGCCATCAGCATCAGCCAGCCCACGACATAGACCGAGGCGACGGTGGCGACGAACAGATTGCCGAAGGCAATGCCGCCGAAGATGAGCAGCAGCACGCCGAGCGCGACGAACCACCCCCATTTGTCCCGTGTCCGGCCGATCGCATCTTTCAGGGTATCACCGTGCAACGTCATGGCTGCATCTCCTCGAAATCGCCTGGCACCTTGCCGGGAGGTTAGCCCCGGCTGTAGCGGACGTCCAGCCGATGGCGACGGCTAGCAAACAAACAAAGCGTCGGTGGCTTGAGGTTCGCGCGTACGTGTCAATTTATGGCAGCCCACCCAGTCACAGGGACGAGGACAAGCGTGACGATCGCTCCAGAGACGTAGACGATCGTTCTGACACTGCCACCCTTGGCGGCATTGCCGCCGCGTAGGTAAACCCCCAGGTGAAGCAGGCGTATCGCCACATGAACCCAGACAATGGTCGCCAACGTGGCCGACCCAACGCCAACCATCATGGCCAGCACCGCCGGGACGACAAAAGGCGCCAGCGCCTCGACCGGGTTCATATGCACGCGGTCGATCCTGTAGGGAGATTGGCGTCGTCGGCCGGGATCACCGGACCGGAAAGCGCTCCGGCAAATCCCTTGGACGAACCCGAGTAAACCGCCAGCGCGACTGACAAAAGACAGAGGATCAGTACACCGAGGATGCTTAGCCAATAGGGTTCCATAATTGTGCTCTTCAGGTCACCTTGCTGGCAAAAAGATCTTGGAATCGCCTGAGATACAGCGGCCAGCCTCGATCACCGTCAATCCCAAAGCGCACGCCTTCCCAGCCTTCGCCATGACGTTCGAGATTGCGATGCTCGATCTCGACGCGGGTCCGGCTATTCGTCTCCGCCGTAAACCGGACTTCCCACTCGCTGGTCCTGTCCGGATTGGTCTCGATCTGCCATTGAGGGCTGATATCCCAACTCAGAAGCAGTCGGTTCGGCGGCTCGTAGGCCAGCACCCGTGCCCAGCGGCACTCGCTGCCATCCACACCGCGGTCGTAGACGTGACCGCCAACGCGGGGTTCGAAGATCGTCTCCGCGATCGGCACCGCAAGCAGGTTATGCTCTTTGGGTTTGAAACTGCCGAAGTGCTCGGTGAAGACCTTGAAGGCATGTGCGATCGGAGCCTCGACAAGGATGGAGTGCCTCACGGGCGGTTGATGTGTGCTCATTCCTGCTCCTTCAAGGGCTGTTCGACGACCACTTTGTAAGCCGCCAAGGTCTTGCTCCAGAACCGGTCGAGTTCGGCGCGCAGGCTGGCCAAGCCTTCCGGATCGACCCGGTAGATGCGTTGCTTGCCTAGCCGTGTGTTGGCCACGAGGCCGGCGTCCTTGAGCACCTTCAGGTGCTGCGAGACCGCCGGCCGGGTGACAGGAAGCGCACGAGCCAATTCCCCGACCGAACAGGGTTGTTCGACCAGCAGTTCGAAGATCGTGCGCCTGGTCGGGTCGCCAAGCGCTGTCCATCTGTTCATGTTAGCCTGCACTAACGCGAGTTTAGGCAACCTCGCTATTTCTGTCAACTCGCCACAGGCCCGGCGGCGCCCTGTTCAAACGGGCCACAGCATAAAAAACAGGGTCGCAGTTGCCGCCACTCTACAGATTTTAAGTCAAATTTTACCGAACCGGCGCCATGGCGTTGGCTGCCGGGTGTTTCTCCGTTGGTTTCGCGTATGTGGTGATGATGCGTATTGTCTGGTCGATTCCACTTTTTCTCGCCTCGGCGCTGCTCACTGTGTCCACCGCCAATGCGGGCGAGGGCACCTTCGGCGGGCTGTCCGGAGACTGGTACCTGACGCTTGGCGCCACCGGCATGGTCGCGCCGAAATTCGAGGGCTCCAACAGCTATCTGCTCAGCGCATCGCCAATCATCTCGCTGGGCAAGGCCGGCCCGGCCGCGCGCTTTACCTCGCGCAACGACAACATCTCGCTGGCGCTGGTCGACGATGGCGGCGTTCGCGCCGGCCTGACCGGAAAATTCCTGTTTTCCCGCGACAGCAAGGATGAGCTCAAGGGCCTCGACCCGGTGCGCTGGGGCGGTGAGGTCGGCGGCTTCTTCGAAATCTATCCGACGGACTGGCTGCGCGCCCGCGCCGAACTGCGCCATGGCATTCGTGCCCATGATGGCTTTGTCGCCGACATCGCCGCCGATGCTTTCTACGACGTGACGCCGACTGTCAGAATTTCGGGCGGACCACGCGTGTCCTTTGCCTCGTCGGGCTATTTCGACTCTTATTATGGTGTCAACGCCAAGGAGGCTGCGGCCTCGGGCCTGAGCGAATACCATCCTGGCGGCGGCCTGAAATCGACCGGCCTTGGTGGCGCCATCACCTGGAAGGTGACCGATCCGATGACCGCCAGCCTGTTCGGCGAATATGCGCGCCTGATGGGCCCGGCCGCCGATTCCAGCCTGGTCAAGGAGCGCGGCGACCGTAACCAGTTCACGGTCGGCGTCTCGACCACCTATCGCTTCGACTTCGCGATGTAAGTGAATCGAACAAGAGACGCTTTATTCCTGCGGCTTTCTCGGCTAAAAGCCCGGCAATGACGAGCTTTTCACGCCTTCGCGCGCTGACGATACGAATTACAGGCCCGGTGTTCCGGGCGGCCTGAGCGCCGCCGGAGCCGCCGGGAGTTTTGCGCGCCCCCTCGCGCTTTTCCAATCATGATAGTTCACGCCCGAGCTTTTACGCCCGCCGGGCAATGCATATGGCAGACCAATGACCGACACTGTTGAAACGATCGACTATTCCAAGACGCTTTATCTGCCGCAGACGGATTTCCCGATGCGCGCTGGCTTGCCGGAAAAGGAACCGCTGCTGGTCAAGCGCTGGCAGGACATGGATCTCTACCGCAAGCTGCGCGAAGAGGCCGCAGGCCGCGAGAAATACGTGCTGCATGACGGCCCGCCTTACGCCAACGGCAACATCCATATCGGCCACGCGCTGAACAAGATCCTCAAGGACGTCATCACCCGCTCGTTCCAGATGCGCGGCTATGACTCCAATTACGTGCCCGGCTGGGACTGCCACGGCCTGCCGATCGAATGGAAGATCGAGGAACAGTACCGCGCCAAGGGCAAGAACAAGGACGAGGTGCCGGTCAACGAGTTCCGCAAGGAATGCCGCGACTTCGCCGCGAACTGGATCACGGTGCAGGGCGGCGAGTTCCAGCGGCTCGGCGTCGTTGGCGACTTCAAGAACCCCTATACGACAATGGCTTTCCACTCGGAGTCGCGCATCGCTGGGGAGTTGTTGAAGTTCGCCATGTCCGGCCAGCTCTATCGCGGCTCCAAGCCGGTGATGTGGAGCGTGGTCGAACGCACGGCATTGGCCGAGGCGGAAATCGAGTACCACGACTACGAATCCGATACGATCTGGGTGAAGTTTCCGATCGACGGAGCGCTGAAGTATTTTCCCGAGAAAGAGTATTTAAATCGTGATTTTGCCGATGCTGAGGCAGCGGCAAAATACGCAGAAACTGCATCACAGACCTCAAATCCAAAATTTGCTGAGCATGTGTATGTTGTCATTTGGACAACCACGCCCTGGACGATCCCTGGAAACCGAGCAATCGCGTATTCTGACCGTATTCAGTATGGACTCTATGAGGTAACTAGCGCTCAGAATCAGTTCGGGCCCCAAGTTGGTGAAAAGTTCGTTCTCGCCAAGAAATTGCTTGAGGATTGCAGTCAGAAAGCAAAACTTGAAGTGCGGCTGGTTGGTCACGTAGCAGCTGGAGACCTCGCGGAAATCCACTGCTTCCATCCCTTCAAAGGTCTCGGCGGCGGCTACGAATTCGCCGTGCCGATGCTGGCCGGCGATCATGTCACCGACGACGCCGGCACCGGCTTCGTCCACACCGCGCCCGGCCATGGCCGCGAGGACTTTGATGCCTGGATGGATGCGGCATCGGATTTGCGCGCACGTGGCATCGACCCTGCCATCCCCTTCACTGTAGATGATGCCGGCTTCTTCACCAGGGACGCGCCGGGTTTTGGCCCGGATCGCGAAGGTGGCGCCGCGCGTGTCATCGACGATAACGGCAAGAAGGGCAATGCCAATCAGGCGGTCATCGACGAACTGATCAAGCGCAACGCGCTGTTCGCGCGCGGCCGGCTGAAGCATTCCTACCCGCATTCCTGGCGGTCGAAGAAGCCGATCATCTTCCGCAACACGCCGCAATGGTTCGTCTATATGGACAAGGACCTCGGCGACGGCACGACGTTGCGCAGCCGTGCGCTGAAGGCGATCGACGACACACGCTTCGTGCCGGCGGCCGGCCAGAACCGTATCCGCGCCATGATCGAGGAACGCCCGGATTGGGTCTTGTCACGCCAGCGCGCCTGGGGCGTGCCGATCGCCGTCTTTGCCGATGAGGATGGCAACGTGCTGAAGGACGAAGCCGTCAACCAGCGCATCATGGATGCTTTCGAACAGGAAGGCGCCGACGCCTGGTTCGCTGCCGGCGCCAAGGAGCGTTTCCTCGGCAATCACGATGCCTCCAAATGGAAGCAGGTGATGGACATCCTTGACGTCTGGTTCGATTCGGGCTCGACGCATGTCTTCACGCTGGAAGACCGTCCGGACCTGAAATGGCCGGCCGACGTCTATCTCGAAGGCTCCGACCAGCATCGCGGCTGGTTCCACTCCTCGCTGCTCGAAAGCTGCGGCACCAGGGGCAGGGCACCTTACGACACCGTCGTCACCCATGGCTTCACCATGGATGAGGAGGGGCGAAAGATGTCGAAATCGCTCGGCAACACCGTCGTGCCGCAAGACGTCATCAAGCAGTCCGGCGCCGACATTCTGCGGTTATGGGTGGTGACGACGGATTATTGGGAAGACCAGCGTCTCGGCAAGAACGTGCTGCAGACCAACATCGACGCCTACCGCAAGCTCCGCAACACCATCCGCTGGATGCTGGGCACGCTCGCCCATGACGATGGCGAGGAGGTGCCGCTCGAAAAGATGCCGGAACTGGAGCGGCTGATGCTGCATCGGCTGGCCGAGCTCGATGAGGTCGTGCGCTCGGGCTACGACGCGTTCGAGTTCAAACGCATCACCCGCACTTTGCTCGACTTCATGGTGGTCGAGCTGTCGGCCTTCTATTTCGACATCAGGAAGGACGCGCTCTATTGCGAGGGACCCGCCAGCGTGAAGCGCAAGGCCTCGGTGCAAGTGGTGCGCCACCTCTTCGACTGCCTGGTGAAATGGCTGGCGCCGATGCTGCCCTTCACCACGGAAGAAGCCTGGCTCGACCGTCATCCGGATGCTGTCTCGCTGCATCTCGACCAGTTCCCCGAGATTCCGGCCGACTGGAAGAACGAGGCACTGGCTGAGAAATGGCGCAAGGTGCGGCAGGTTCGCCGCGTCGTCACCGGCGCGCTCGAGATCGCACGCGCTCAGAAGGTCATCGGTGCCTCGCTGGAAGCCGTGCCGGTCGTGACCCTCGACGATGCCGCGCTTGAAGCCGCGATCGCCGATGTCGACATGGCCGAAATGGCGATCACCAGCGATCTCGTCATCGCCCACGGCAAGGCGCCGGAAGGCGCCTTTGCGCTCGACGATGTCAAAGGTGTCGCGGTGGTGGTCGAAAAGGCCGAGGACCGCGGCTTGGTCAAATGCGCGCGTTCGTGGCGCTATACCGCCGATGTCGGGCAGGACGTGGAATTCCCCGACGTGTCTGCCCGCGATGCCGCCGTGCTGCATGAACTCAAGGCTCTGGGACGTTTGTGAGTGCTCAAAGCCGGTGCACAAATGCCACGGCGGGCGGGTGAAAAGCGCCCGCGCGTTGCCCTTAACGAGTGGTTGAGATAAACACGCGAAACTCCGGAAGACAAATTGTCGCCGGAATTCCGTCGCAAGAGCGTGGACGATGGGACCGGGCCTTCGGCCGGTGACGATCGAGAGGCTGTCTAGAGTGGGACTTTTTGGCATGACCAAGAGAACTTATGCGCGCGTTGCGCTGCTGGCGCCGCTTGTCGCGTCCGGCCTCGCTCTGTCCGGTTGCATGGGTTCGCCTACCTACGGCACCGACAAGACGGCTGGCGAGCAGCTTGCCGGAGACCTTTCCGGCGCCTTCGCGATCACGCCCAAGCACAAGGAACAGATCGACTATAGGCCGCGTCCGGAGCTGGTAAAGCCGGCGCCGGGGCAGAAGGAAGTGCTGCCGCCGCCTCAGGAAAGCATCGAGACGGCGAGCACCGATTGGCCCGAATCGCCCGAGCAGCGCCGCGCCCGCCTGCGTGCCGACGCCACTGCCCACCAGGACGACCCGTCCTATCAATCGGGGATCGTCGATGACGTGCAGACCGATCCGGCTTCCGTGAAGAAGGCGCTGGCGGATTCGGGTTCCAGCCACCCGCCGGCCTGGTCGCCGAAGGATTCAGACAAGGGCCGCGCCGCCGAGATCCAGCGCCGCACCGCAGAGCAAAAGCAGGGCGACCCCAACACTCGCAGATATCTGAGCGAGCCGCCTCTGGCCTATCGAGCTGCCTCCGACACGGCGCCGCAGGGCGAACTCGGCGAGGATGAATACAAGAAGGAACGCCGCCTCAAGAAGGAAGCGGCCGCCAAGGGCAAGAGCGGCGGGCTCTTCGACTGGCTGCCCTCCTGGTAGGAACCGTCGCCTTCGGTAGCTGAAGGCTCTACGTTTCGCGTCTTTCCCGAAAGAATTCCCTGAGCAGCAGCGCCGCGTCGGCCTCGGCCATGCCCGGATAGATGTCGGGCTTATGGTGGCAAGTCGGCGAGGCGAAGAAGCGCACGCCGTTGACCACCGCGCCGCCCTTCTCGTCGGCCGCGCCGAAATAGAGCCGGCGCAGCCTGGCGAAGGAAATGGCGCCTGCGCACATGGCGCAGGGTTCCAGCGTCACATAGAGGTCGTGGCCGGTCAGCCGCTCGCTGGAGAGCGTTTGGCAGGCCGCGCGGATGGCCAGCATTTCGGCATGCGCCGTCGGATCGGCAAGTTCGCGGGTGCGGTTACCGGCGGATGCCACCACCGTGTCGCCGCTGGCGATGACGGCGCCAACCGGAACTTCTCCGCGCAAGGCGGCGGCTTGCGCCTCTTTCAGCGCCAGCGCCATGAAATCCGGCCGCTTCACGCGGTTTCCATTCCGATTATCTCCTCGCCACTTGGCGGTGATCCTGTTATGGAGCGCGTCAACCCGAATATCGGAACAGATTTTCGGAAATGATCATGCGCCAAATCAAAGTGCTATAGCGTCCTTTGCGCGTCCGAAAGGATGCGCCACGCTGTAGCAGCGCAACAAGGCAAAGGCCACATGGACGACAACGACAAGAAATCTCCGCGCCACAAAGGCCCGGGCAAAAGCGGCCCTGGAGCCGCGGGGCCGCGCCGCGATGGCGCCGCCGGCAAAAGCGGCAAACCCTCCTTCGGGGCCAAGAAACCCTATTCACCGCGAGGCGCCCGGCCCGCAGCGGCTGAGGGCGAGCGGCCCAAGCGCGATTTCAAAAGTGGCGACCGGCCATTCAGCAAAGGTCCGCGTTCCGAAGGCAAGCCCTTCGAAAAGCGCGAGGGACCGCGCAAGCCATATGCACCACGCGGTGACCGGCCGATGGCAGCCGAAGGCGAGCGCAAGCCGTATGAAAAGCGCGAAGGGCCGCGCAAACCCTATGCGCCGCGTGGGGATCGCCCTATGGCGGCCGACGGTGAACGCAAGCCGTATGAAAAGCGCGAGGGGCCGCGCAAGCCTTATGCACCGCGCGGCGATCGGCCGGTTGCGGCCGATGGCGAGCGGCCAAAGCGCGATTTCAAGGGCGGCGATCGGCCATTCAGCAAGGGGCCGCGTCCCGAAGGCAAGCCTTTCGAAAAGCGTGAAGGGCCGCGCAAGCCCTACGCACCGCGTGGCGATCGGCCTGCTTCCGCCGAGGGCGAAAAGCGTTTTGACCGGCCAAAGCGCGATTTTGGCGATCGCCCGCAGCGCGACGCCGGAGATCGTCCCAAGCGTGACTTCAGCGATCGCCCCAAGCGCGATTTCGGTGGTGACCGGCCGCAAGCATCTGGCGGCGCCTTCAAGCCGCGCCCCCGTCCGGCAGATGCGGAAGAAGCCGGCGAGCGTATCGCCAAGCGGTTGGCCCGCGCCGGCCTGGCGTCGCGCCGCGACGCCGAAGACCTGATCGCGGCGGGCCGTGTCAAGGTCAACAACCGGGCTTTGACCTCGCCGGCCTTCAACGTCATGCCGGGCGACATCATCCATCTCGACGGCATGGAGATCCCGCCGATCGAGCGCACCCGCCTGTTCCTGTTTCACAAGCCGGCCGGCGTCGTTACCACCAACCGCGACCCCGAGGGCCGCAAGACCGTGTTCGACGTGCTGCCGGCCGAATTGCCGCGGCTGATGACCATCGGCCGCCTCGACATCAACACCGAAGGCCTGCTGCTGCTCACCAATGATGGCGGTCTGTCGCGCGTGCTCGAACTGCCTGCCACTGGCTGGCTGCGCCGTTACCGCGTGCGCGTTCATGGCAAGGTCGAGGAAAGCATGCTCGCAGGCCTGCGTGAAGGCATTGCCGTCGACGGCGTCTTCTACGGCGCCATCGAAGCGACGCTCGACCGTGAGCAAGGCACCAACGCCTGGCTGACGATCGGCCTGCGAGAAGGCAAGAACCGCGAAGTGAAGAACATCCTTGGATCGCTCGGCCTCGACGTGACGCGGCTGATCCGTATCTCCTACGGACCGTTCCAGCTCGACGATCTAGCCGAAGGCCATGTGCTGGAGATCAAGGGCCGCGTCTTGCGCGACCAGCTCGGCGAGCGACTGGTCGAGGAATCCGGCGCCAATTTCGACGCCGAGATCATCAAGCCGTTTTCCAACCAGCCGGTGCGGCGAGAGCGTGACGTGGAGCCGGAACGGCCGAAAGTCACCCGCGAGGGTGACCATCGGCCGATCGGCGAGGGCGGTCTGATCAAGAACCGCAAGCGCCGCGAAGGCAGCCGCGACGAAGCGCTCGGCAAGCTGTCGACCAGTCCCGAAAGGGGCGCGAGGCCTGAAAAGAGCTTTGGCGAACGCGGCCCGAGACCTGAGCGCAGCGAGTTTTCGGACAAGCCGCGCAGCGAGTTTCGCGAAAAGCCGCGCGGCGATTTTGGCGACAAGCCCCGTGGAGGCTTCGGCGACAAGCCGCGCCGCGCCTTTGGTGACAAACCGCGCGGCGGCAAGAAGCCCGAGCGCGAGCAGCGGCCGATCGATCCGCCGGGCCAGCGCAAGGCTAATGTCTGGATGGCGCCGGGCGCGCGTCCGATCGGCAAGGGCAGGGCGGAAGCCGATGCCGCCAAGGCGGCCGAGGCCAAGGCGCGCAAGGCGTCGTTCAAGCCGTCCTATGGCAAGCCGTCCTATGGCAAGCCGGCCTATGGCAAGCCGGGCGGAGCCAAGCCGTTCGGCAAGCCGGGTGGCGAGCGTCCGGATGGCGGTCGGGGCGGCGAGCGGCCACGCAACGGTCCCAAGGGCCCGAGGACCAGATGATGCCGGGACTTAAATGAGATCCGGCCTTAAATGAGACCCGGGCATAAATGAGAATAGTCGGCGGCCAATTTCGCGGGCGTGCGCTGGCGACGCCGCGCGACCATGCCATCCGCCCGACGACCGACCGCGCCCGCGAGGCCGTCTTCAACGTGTTGGCGCACCGCTTTGCCGACAAGCTCGACGGCGCGCGTGTGCTCGACCTTTTCGCCGGCACCGGCGCTCTCGGCCTCGAAGCGCTGTCGCGCGGCGCTTCCTATGGCGTCTTTATCGAAGAATCGGCCGAAGGGCGCGGCCTGATCCGCACCAATGTCGAAGCTTTTGGCCTTACCGGCCGCACCAAGATCTTCCGCCGCGACGCGACCGCCCTGGGTGAGGCCGGTACGCTTGCGGCATTCGGCCTGGTCTTCGCCGATCCGCCCTATGGCAAGGGCCTTGGCGAGCGCGCCCTGCGCTCGGCCAGGGATGGCGGATGGTTGCTGCCCGGCGCGCTCTGCGTGGTCGAGGAAGCCGCCTCGGCGCCCTTCGAGATTGGGCCGGAATTCTCGGTGGTTGATGAACGAAACTACGGCGAGACGGTGATCCGGTTCGTCGAGCTTGCGTAAGGGTGGGGCGACCGGCGCCTTCAAAATGACGCACAATTCACTTTGCCTCCGCGGCTAACCTTGCCTATCGTCGCGCGATAACAACCGGAGCCATCAATGACATTTCATACTGAATGGCTGCGGAGAGCCTTGCTCGCCACCGCGCTGACCATGGCCGGCCCGGCCCTGGCCGCGGATGATGGCAAGGTGGCCAACTTCCTGCTCGACAATGGAATGGAGGTGGTGGTCGTTCCCGATCATCGCGCCCCCATCGTCACCCATATGGTGTGGTACAAGATCGGCAGCGCCGACGAGCCGCCAGGCAAGTCCGGCATAGCGCACTTCTTCGAACACCTGATGTTCAAGGCCACGACCAACCACGCCGCGGGCGAGTTCGACCGCGCCATATCGGCCATCGGCGGCTCCAACAACGCCTTCACCTCATATGACTACACTGCCTTCCACGAGACGGTGGCGCCCTCGGCACTTGGTGAGATGATGAGCTTCGAGGCCGATCGCATGCGCAACCTCATCTTGACCGACGAGGTCATCAAGACCGAGCGCGACGTGATCCTGGAAGAGCGCCGCGCGCGCATCGACAGCAATCCGCAGGCGGTGCTCGACGAAGAGGTCGACGCGACGCTCTGGCAGAACCAGCCCTACCGCATTCCGGTGATCGGCTGGATGCAGGAGATGGAGCAGTTGAACCGCACCGATGCGGTTGCCTTCTATGACAAATACTACCGCCCCAACAATGCGGTGCTGATCGTGGCCGGCGATGTCGAGCCGGAGGTCGTGAAGGCGCTGGCCGAAAAAACCTATGGCAAGGTCGCGCGCGGTCCCGACCTGCCCCCGCGCATCCGCCCGGTCGAGCCGGAGCAGAACACCAAGCGCACGGTGACGCTCACCGATGGGCGCGTTTCGGTGCCGAGCTTTTCGACGCAATGGGTGGTTCCGTCCTACCACACGGCAAAACCCGGCGAGGCCGAGGCGCTCGACCTGCTGGGAGAGATCCTTGGCGGCGGCAGCCGCAGCAGGCTCTACCAGCAACTCGTGGTCAAGCAAGGCATCGCATCGGCGACCGGCGCCTTCTTCCAGGGTACGATGCTCGACGCCACCAATTTCACCGTCTATGGCGCGCCGCGCGGCGACGCCAAGCTGAGCGACGTCGAGGCGGCCGTCGACGCCGAGATCGCCCGCATCGTCAAGGACGGGGCCACCGCCGATGAGCTGGAGAAGGCCAAGGCCCGCTATATCAGGGCCATGATCTTCGCCCGCGACAAGCAGGACGAGATGGCCAATCTCTACGGCGCCGAGCTCGCCACCGGCGGCAACGTCAGGGATATCCAGGAATGGCCGGACCGCATTCGCAAGGTCACCGCCGATGAGATCAAGGCGGTCGCCGCACGCTATCTGCTGCTCGATCGTACGACGACCGGCTATCTCTTGCCGCAGCAACAGGCGGGGAATTGATGATGACGAGATTGAGCGTTAGCGCTGCCCCTCACCTGCCTACCGGCATCCTCTCCCCCTATAGTGACAGGGAGAGGGGCGCTGTCATCGTCGATTTCGCCAACCATCAGCGTCGTAAGAAGAGCGCCAGCGTCGCGGCGAGACCCTTTCTCCCCGTCACTATACGGGGAGAAGTGCCCGGCAGCGCGATGAGGGGCGGAGCTGACGTTGGCGATCAATGGCCTGATGCGATTACTCATAGGCGCATCGCGGTTCTCCACGTCTTCGCCACACTGTTCCTCGGCATCTTCTTCCTCATCCTGCCGGCGCTTGCCGCGCACGCGATGGACATTCAGCCGGTGACCTCATCGAAAGGCGTCAACGCCTGGCTGGTCGAGGACCACTCCATTCCGATCGTCGCCATCCGCTTCGTCTTCGATGGCGGCTCGACGCAGGATCCGGCGGGGCGGGAAGGGCTGGTCAATCTGATGACCGGCCTATTCGACGAGGGCGCCGGCGACCTCGACAGCGAGGCCTTCCAGATCAAGCTTGACGATGCCGGCGCCGAAATGGGCTTCGAAGCGGCGCGCGACGGCACCTATGGCGCGATGCGGATGCTGGCCGAGCAGAAGGACGCGGCCTTCGACCTGCTCAGGCTGGCGGTCACCAGCCCGCGCTTCGACCAGGCGCCGATCGACCGCATCCGCGCCCAGATCCTGTCCGGCATCATCGCCAATGAGCGTGACCCCAACACCGTCGCGCAAACCAAATGGCTGCGCGCGATCTATGGCGAACATCCGTATTCCAGGCCCGACCAGGGCACCAAGGACAGCATCGCCACCATCACGGCGGCGGATCTGGCTGCCTTCCACAAGGCCAATTTCGCCCGCAGCGGCCTGCATGTCGCGGTGGTCGGCGACATAGATGCCGCGACGCTGAAACGGAAGCTCGATGAGGTCTTCGGCGATCTGCCGGAAAAGCAGGTGCTGCAACCGGTTGCCGATACCGAACTGAAGCTGGGCCAGCAGCTCGAGGTCGACTACGACCTGCCGCAGACCTCGCTGCAGTTTGCCTACCCCGGTGTGAAGCGCGATGCGCCGGATTTCTTCCCCGCGGTGCTGATGAACCAGATTCTCGGCGGCGGCACCTTCACCTCGCGCCTCTATGACGAGGTGCGGGAAAAGCGCGGCCTGGCCTATTCCGTCGATTCCAACCTGGTCGATCACCAGCATTCCAACGCGCTGATCATCACCACCGCAACGCGTTCCGATCGCGCCGCCGAGACGCTCGGCATCGTCAAGGAGGTGGTCAAGAAGATGGCCGAGGAGGGGCCGACCGAGGCCGAACTGGACGCCACCAAGAAATACATGGTCGGCTCCTATGCTATCAGCAATCTGGATTCTTCCAGCGCCATTGCCGCGACCCTGGTGGAATTGCAACTCGACAATCTCGGCATCGATTACGTGCAGCGCCGCGCGGCGCTCATCAACGGTGTGACGCTCGATCAGGTCAAGGCAGCGGCGAAGAAGCTGCTGACGCCGGCGCCCGCGATCATGAGCATCGGGCCGAAGCTGGAGGGCAAATGACGAGCTCCACCTCGGGCCCCACCTTCGGTATCGCCTTTGGCGGCGGCGGCGCGCGCGGCCTCGCCCATATCCACATCGTCGAGGCGCTGAACGAGCTCGGCATCAAGCCCGTGGCCATCGCCGGCTCCTCGATCGGCGCCATCATGGGCGCCGGCATGGCCTCGGGCATGAGCGGCAAGGACATCGAGGACTACGCCCGCTCGATCCTCGGCCGCCGCGCCGAGGTGGCGGCGCGCATGTGGCGCTCGCGTCCCGGCACCATCGCCGAGGCGATGCAGGGCGGCATCCGCGTCAGCCAGTTCAACATAGAGCGCATCTTGAAGGCGTTCCTGCCGGAAGCCATCCCGGAAACCTTCGCCGAGCTGAAAATCCCGCTGAAGGTGACGGCGACGGACTATTTCGGTCACAAGCTGGCCGTCTTCGACGAGGGCGACCTGCATTCGGCGCTCGCCGCCTCGGCTGCCATTCCCGCCGTGTTCCGCCCGGTGACGCGCGACGACCGCGTGCTGATCGACGGCGGCATCTACAATCCGGTGCCGTTCGACCTGATCGAAGACGCCGCCGACATCATCATCGCGATCGACGTCGTCGGTGCGCCGAGCGAGGCCGAGCGCAAGCACCCGACCACGGTCGACCTGATGTACGGCGCCACGCAATTGATGATGCAGTCGATCATCGCCCACAAGCTGAACCAGCGCCCCCCCGACATACTGATCCGCCCGCCGGTGTCGAAATACCGCGTGCTCGATTTCATGAAGATCGACACGCTGCTTGCCGAGACGCAGGAGGTCAAGGACGAACTGAAGCGCGAGGTGGAAAGAGTGGTCGAGGCGCGTGCCAAGGGCAAGCGGGGGAAGAAAGTAGGGTGAGCTGCCGATCTCCCCCCTCGAGGGGGAGATGGCCGGCAGGCCAGAGGGGGTCGTCTCGCGTGAAGCTAGACCTCCTACTGTCGATAGGAGGTTGCGTCAGGACGGACCGACCGCCTCTGTCGCCTTCGGCGACATCTCCCCTCACGGGGAGATTACCCCACCGGCGTCTCACACCCTCCCAGCCGCATATTCCAGCGCCACCACGCCATTGCTGAGCTGTACGGTCGAGATCGGCTCCAACGCCACCGGCATATCGGGCGGGAACAGCTTCTTGCCCTCCCCGACGGAGCCAGGGTAGCTCAGCAGCCTGACGCGATCGACCAGACCATGGCGCAGCAATTCCCGCGCGACGCTCAGGCTGCCATGCACATAGATGTTGCCGCCGCTGCCTTACTTCAGCGCCCGAACCGCTTCCGGCAACGCACCCTTCAGCAACTCGGCCGGTTTCCAGTCGAGTGCCTTCGGGCTTGTCGACGCGACATATTTCGGCAGCGCATTGAACCGGTCGGCGAAGTCTCCGGTTTCCTTGGGCCAAGAGCCGGCAAAAATCTCGTAGGTCGTGCGCCCCAGAAGCATGGCCCCGCTGTCGGCAAGCTCGTCCTCCTTGAACCTTTGCATCTCAATCGTTCCAGGTCACGCTGGGCAGCTTCTCGACCTCGGCGATGCCATAGATGCTGATGAACTCGGTGATAATAAGGTTTCTCATGGCGCTCTCCTTCTTCTGTCAAAGGACGAACCGTGTGAGCCTTTTGCGACCGCTCTGCGAAAAAAAGCGCTTTGTTGAGCAGGCGTTGCTGTCGGGCGCTGGCCCATCGCGCTTAAAGGGGGGCGCTTCGGACACCATCGACAAACGCCAGAACGACCACACACGGAGCAACGCAGTAAACCAGTCTCGCTCTGCGGCCCGTCTTCGTCACAGCGTCGCTTGCGTCGAGATCGACGGTGATGTCCTCATAGCCCAGCACTTCGCCATCAAGCGGGTAGGCGGCCTTGTAGACAGCTTCCTTGGCGGCAAAAAGGATGCGACCGGCAAGATACAAGTCGGTTGCGTCGATCCGGTCAGCGGGGACTGCAACCAGCGCGAAGATGTCGTCGGGCAGGGGCAAAGCGGGCTCGATATCGATGCCGAGCGAGGCGACGTGGGAGAGCGGCGCGACGGCCGCCACGGCCATCTCGTCGTCGTGAGCCAGCGACCCCGTTACTCCATGAGGCCATACCGGTGCGCCGGAGGAGCCGCGGAGGATAGCGACGTCGTTCAAGCCCATATCCGCCAGCAGCTCGTGCGCGATCCACCGCGCCGCGCCACTCGCCCGCCGCATCAGCGGCAGGCGTGACGGGATGGAGCGTGCTTCCTGCGGCAGCAAATGGTTCTCATCGCCTTCGCGGATCGTGCGGCATCCGATCTGAACGCCGGCCGGTGCCATGGCGGCCATCGCCGCCAGCAACTGCGCCGACAGGCTGGCACCGGCATCGAGCGGGCGCGTCATGGCTGGCCGCCCCGCAGAGCGAGGTCGGCGATCATTTCCCCGTCCTCGTCGGGCCCTTCTTCGACGAAACCGGCAGCGCGATAGAGGCGGCGTGCCGCTTCATTCCCAGGTTCGTAGCAGATCGAAACGCGGCTGATTTGGCCGAGCCGCATGATTTCATCCAGCACTTCGCGCAAAGCGGCCTTGCCGTAGCCTTGGCCCTGATGGACGCGATCGATCATGAAGCGGTAGATCCGCGCCTCGTCGTCGTCCTCCGGCGCCTCGTACATCAGGAAACCGACGACGCGATCCCCTGCCATGACGACGCGCGGCCGTGCGTCCCCGTCGGTTTCGGCTTCGTCCAGCGACTCCGCATTTCTGGCGACAAAATCGGTTTGATCCGCGGCCAGTTGCAGGGCCGCGACCAAGGCCCGGTTGGCCGCAGTCAGCGAAACGAGACGGACGTCTGCGCCCATCAAGCCGTTGCCTTGACGCTATCCTCCGGCACCGGCTCGACGAAGCGATGCAGCTTGGCCGGGTTGCCCCGCCAGATCGAGTTGGGCTCCAGCTCTTCGCCCTTCATCACGAAGGAGTCCGCGTCGACCATCGAGCCTTTGCCCATCACCACGCCGTAGTGGACAAAGGCGGAAGGTCCGAGCGTGCAACCATCGCCGATGCGGATGAAATCGGACTTGAACGCGCCTTCTTCCAGCGAATGGGCCTGGATCACGCAGCCCTCGTTGAGCGTGACGTCGTCGCCGATCTCGACCAGCGAACGCTCGGTCAAATTGCTGCCGCCGTCATAGACCCGGCTGCCGACCTTGACGCCGAGCAGGCGCAGGATCATCGGCCGGAACGGCGTGCCGGCGAACAGGCGCACGATCGGCGAATCCGCCAGCTTCCAGTGGCGTTCGTGGCGCCAGAAGGTGACGTCGTAGATCGTCGTCATCTGCGGCTTCAGCCGGCCAAAGCCAAGGCTTGCCCGCTCGACCAGAATGTAGAACGGAATTGTGATCGCCGAGGTCAAAAGCACGGCGGCGAACAGGGCGACCTCCGCCCATTCCGTATAGTAGTTCAGCGCCCGGTCCCAGATCGCCAGCGTGACGAACAGCATGACCCATTGCGTTGCCAGGAACAGAAGAATGGTCACCAGGTTGTGGCGGTTCTTGTGCGGGATGCGCCGGCGCCGGTCGGCCTCGTCGACGCCGGCTATAAGCTCCTTGTCGCGGTTCACCATGCGCGGGATTTCAAAGGCAGGCGAACCGAGAAGGCCGACATTCTGGCGCACCGGCCCGTCGATGGGGATCATCACCTTGGTGCCGAGCAGCACGTTGTCGCCGGTGCGGCCGTCCGGCGGATAGTAGATGTTGTTGCCGAGATAGTTGCGTTCGCCGATGCGCGTCGGCTCGAGCCTGAAGGCCGAGGCGGACTTGTGCATGTTGATCATGAACAGCCCGTCCGAGACCATGGTCTCGGTGCCGATCTCGCACAGAAGCGGGTTTTCATGCTGCTGGTTGGAGCCGAAATTGGAGCCGGTCTGCACCACTCTGTTGAGGTTCCAGCCGATGGCGCGCATGTAGTGCACGATTGCCGAGCTGTCGCCGGCCAGGAGCCCGAGCACGCGGGAATTGCTGGCGAATTCGGCGACGGTCTGCAGCCAGTAGCGGAAACCGTAAAGCGTGTAGGTGCGGCCCGGCTTCAAGATCAGGCTCGTCAGGCGCGGCACCAGCGTCGCTGCCAGGAAAGCCGCCGCGATATAGCCGAAAAGCGTGACCGTGGTGCCGATTGCGACAAGGCCGATCGTCTCCTGATAGTCGTCGCCGACATATTCCCAGTAGCTGTGGAACAGGAGCGGCAGCGGGGTGACAAGGCCAAACAGGCCGACCAGCTGCAGCGCTTCATAGAGGAAGCGCCGGACCTGGTAAGGATTGACATTGCGCACCTTGCAATAGTCCGCCGTGGTCGGCACCGCCGGCGATCCATGCCAGTGCTCGCCGTCCGGGATGCTTTGCCCGCGATGCAGCGAGGACGAATGGCCGAGCTGGGCGCCGTTGCCGATCCTGGTGTCGATATCGAGCGTGGAGCCGACGCCGACGAAGGCATCGCGGCCGATGGTCAGCGGCCCGGTGTGGATATAACCGGACTGGGCCCTGAAGCCGAGGATCATCGATTCCTTGCGCAGGATGGTGTTGGCGCCGATGGAAATAAGATCCGTGCAGACGGGCACGGATTTCGATTCGATGACGGCGTTTTTCCCGAGCTTGGTGCCGAGCAGCTGCAGATAGAGGCTGTAGAGCGGGCTGCCGCGGAACAGCACGACGGGCGCGGTGCGGATCAATGTCTTGACCACCCAGAAGCGGAAGTAGCGCACGCCCCAGATCGGAAACGCCTCGGCCTTCCACCGGCCGATGAGCACCCATTTCGCAAGGACGGCAAAGCCCGACATGCCGAAGAACACGGCCGCCGAAAGCGCCACGCACCGGATATAGAGCTGCAGCGGATCGTCGAGCGCGTCATACATCCAGTTGAGGCCGTCATTGATCGCCCAGAGCGCCACGTAGCTGTAGAGGCCGTAGAACGAAAGCTGCGCCGCGCCGCAGGTCCAGTAGGCGAAATTCGAGGCCCGGCGGGTAAGGACCGGCTCGTTGGTTGCCGTCGTCATCTCCTCCGCTACCCCCAGATGCAGCGCCAGGCGCGCCACTGTGGGATAGAGATAGATGTCGCGCATCGACGTCGTCGCCCATTCCTTCCTGGTGCGCACGCGCGCGCAGAAATGCGCCATCAGCAAGGAGTTGGCGCCGAGATCGTCGAAGAAGTGATCCTCGACCGACACCGCGTCGAATTTCAGCACCGTGGCCAGCGCTTCCGCCAGGAATCGCTCGTCCTCATTGCCGGGCGGCACCATTGTGCGATCGGCCGAAAGCCGGACGCTCGTCGGCTTCGGCAGTTGGCGCAGGTCTACCTTGTTGGAGACGGTCATCGGGATGGCGGGCAGCTCCTCCAGATAGGCGGGCACCATATAGTCCGGCAGCCGCCGCTTCATCGTCTGGGCGAGATCCCCTCGGGAAATCGCCGCTACGCCGGTTTTAAGCGCGTAATAGGCAACCAGTTCGACGCGGCCGGGCTCGATCTCCCAGGTGGTGACGGCGGCCTGCGCGATCTCGGGCTGGTCGAGCAGCACCGCCTCGATCTCGCCGAGCTCGATGCGATATCCGCGAATCTTCACCTGCGTGTCGATGCGCCCGGCATACTCGATCTCGCCGCTATCGTTGATCCGGCCAAGATCGCCGGTGCGGTAGATGCGCTGCGACGGGTTGTTCGGCAGGCCGACGAAATCGGCAATGAATTTCTGGTCGGTCAAGTCCGGCCGGTTCAGATAACCGACGGCGAGCCCGATGCCGGCAATGCCGATCTCGCCCAGTTCACCGGGCTCGGCAAGTTGCGGCAGCGAAGCGTCGAGAATGACGATCGAGTAAGTCGGCAACGGCGCGCCGATCGTGACGGGACGGTCCGGCGTCAGCGCCCCCATCGTTGCGGTGACGGTCGCCTCGGTCGGCCCGTAGGTGTTGAGGATCTGCCGGCCCGGCTTCGACCAGCGCACCACCAGATTGTGCGGGCAGGCCTCGCCGCCCACCAGAAGCGTGCGCAGGCTGGGAACGTCCGATGTCATCGATGACAACAATGTCGGGCTGCAGGCCATGCAGGTGATGTCATGGAGGCGCAGGAAATCCGCCAGTTCCTCGCCCACCAGCGGCATCTGGCCAGGTGCCGGCACCACCGTCGCGCCGGCGACGAACGGCACCCAGATCTCTTCGGAGGAAAAGTCGAAGGCAATGGTCATGCCCTGATACACCCGGTCGCCCGGCCGGTAGCCGTAGGAGGCGGCCGCGACGTGTATGAAATTGACGAAACTCTGGTGCGTGATGACCACGCCCTTGGGCTTGCCGGTGGTGCCCGAGGTATAGAGGATGTAGCAAATGTCGTCCGTCGCCTGCTGCTTCAGCGGCGCGGGCGACTGTGCGGAGATTTCGGCGGCGGCGCTGTCGATCAGCACATGGGGAACGGGCAGTTGACCGGCGCGCGACGCATAGGCGGCGATGGTGACGATCATGCTGACGGCGGCGTCTTCGATGATCAGCGCCATCCGCTCCTGCGGAAACGCGGTGGCCAGCGGCACGAAGGCAGCCCCCGCCTTCATCACCGCCAGCAACGCGACATAGGTTTCCGCCGACCGGTCGAGGATGAGCCCGACCCGGTGGCCCGGCCGCACGCCGTGCTTGATCAGCATGCGGGCGAACCGGTTGGCACGGCTGTTCAGCTCCTGATAGGTCCACACGCGTCCGTCGGAGATCACCGCCGGCAACGTGGCGAATGTCACGGCGAGCTGCTCGAACACCGTATCGAGCCGCTCACCCGGCTGCAGGGCAAAGTCGGCGCCCGTCAGGACCTGGCCGTCCCTTGCCGGGCCGCGAGCGATCCTTGCCAGCGCATCGATGCCTGGCAGGCCGCCGATCGGTGTTGCCGCGTCGCTGTCCAGCCCGGCGATATCGTAGTCCATGTCCATACTCTCTCGTCCTGGGGCATTGCCCGGCTGTTCATGCCGCCGCCGGAACAGGCTTGTGCCGCCGCTGCGATTTTGTTGGTGGAGGGCTTCCAAAAAGGAAGTGCCCGGAATCCCGACCGGGAAGCTTATGCCACCCGATCTTTTCGCCGGTTTTTCCGAACTGTTGAATTTTGTTTCTGGAGTGTGTCTGGGCGGGGAGCTTGGCCGGCCGCTCGCTGCACCTTGCGGGGGAGGGCTTCAGCGTTGGTGGCAACCCGGAAAGAGACTATGAGCGAACCTCATGCGGACGGCGTCGGCGAGCTGTCTATAATGGAGCGCTACGGCGACCCAGCAGCAGAGCGATGCCCAACGCCGGAAGCGTCGCCGCCGCGACGGCGAAGAAGACGAATTGCAGCCCGGTCGACGCGGCGACCAAGCCGAGCGCCGGACTGCCGAAGCCGAGCGCCACGTCGAGGAAGACGGTGTAGAGTCCCATTGCCAGGCCGCGGCTGCGCGACGGAAGACGGCCTACGGCCTCGGCGCCGAGGCCGGGATAGACCAGCGAGTAGCCGAGGCCAGTCAGACCCGCTCCGATCGCGGCGACAACAGGCCCGGTCGCAAGCCAGATCAGCATCAGCCCTGCCGCCTCGACCGCGACGAAGATCACAGCGACGCGTGCGCCCCCAAGCCTGTCGGGCGTGGCCGAAGCACAGCCTTGCCACGATCAGCGACGCGGCATAGGCCGTGAAGGGAAGCCATACCGGCTGCCAGCCCCGCTCGGCGAAGAGCAGGGCGCCGAAGCCCAGAATAGCACCATAGCCGAGGCTGCTGAAAGCAGCTCCGACGCCAGGAAGCCAGACCGCTTTCGCCACGCTCCTCCATGACTGCGGCACGCTGCCCGCGGCGGCGCCGGTGCCGCGCATCGGCAGGATGGCAAGCAGCGTCGCCAGCGGCAGTAGGATCGTCGCGAGCGCGATCGCGGTGAAACCGCTCGCTGCATAAAGCGCAGATCCGACCGGCGCCCCCAGCGCGAGCGCCGCAAACATCGCCGTGCCCACCCATGCTATGACTTTTCCGGAGTTCTGTCCGCCCGCAACGGAGAGGCCCCAGGCGACGCCGCCGGTGATGATGAAGCTCTCGGACGCGCCCAGCACCGCCCGTCCGGCGAACAGCGCCGATGCGGACGCTACCGGCCGGTCGAGCAATGCCAGCGAGCCGAGGTAAAATAGCCCGGCAAGGGTAGCGGCAATGAGGCCGACGACGACGGCGCGCTTGCCGCCGCGCCCATCGGCATAGTTGCCAGCCCCGATGCGCGACAGCATCGAGGCGACGAACTGGCTGCCCGTCACCAGTCCCACTGCGAAGGGGCCGAAGCCAAGCTGCTGGTGAAGATGCAGCGGCAGGACGGGTAGCGCCAGGCCGATCAGCAGGAAGCCGGCGAAGACGGCCGCCATGATCGGCGCCAGTTCCGCCATGACGCCATTTCGGCCTGATATCCGCGCCATTTTGGTCAATCGGTAATCCAACTGTTCGGATCAGTAGCGTTCGTAGGTTACGCGCCAGCCTTCGGCCGGGTTGTCAGGCGTGAGGACCAGTTTGTTGCCCGAGACCTCGAATTTGCGTTTCATGCTCTTGCCGACAAGGTTGCGGACCAGGGAGGACTCGATCGCGATGACGAAGGTCTTGTCCTGGTCGTTGATGGCGACCGGCCCGTAATAGGCTTCGTAGCCATTCGCCGTGTAAGGCGTGTCCGGCGCCTTGGGGTCGGGGTTCTGCGCCTGCACAGAGAGGGTGCCGGCCTCGGTGAAGATGACCTGGCCGGAATAGGACACGGGCTTGAGGTTTCCCTCGGCGCCGGCCTCGAGCGAAATCATGCGCCATGCGCCGATGATCGCGGATTCTTGCGAGAAAGCCGGCGTGGCGACCGAAAGCGCAAGCGCAAGCGCGGCAATCTTCAATCTCATAGTCATATGTCGTTGTTCCTTTTCTGAGTTGTGGGTACGCACAGGCGGTCCTCGATCTTTGCTCACACCGAAAGCATGACCTTGATGGCGCGACGCTCGTCCATGGCGCGGTAGCCTTCAGCGACCTCGGCCAGCGGCAGCTTGAGGTCGAAGACCTTGCCGGGCTTGATCCGACCTTGCAGCACACGGTCCATCAGGTCGGGCAGGAAGCGGCGCACCGGCGCCGGGCCGCCCAGCATGCGTTTCTGGCCGAAGAATAGTTTTTGGCCGTCGAAGTTCACGCCATGCGGCACGCCGACATAGCCGATGGTGCCGCCGGGGCGGGAGCAGGCCAGCGCCTGGTCGAAGGATTCTCCCGTGCCGACGCATTCCAGCACGGAGTCCGCGCCGACGCCCTTGGTGAGTTCCTTGATGAGGGCCACGCCTTCCTCGCCGCGCTCGGCGACGATGTCGGTGGCGCCGAACTCGCGGGCGAGTTTTTGGCGGCTGGCGTGCCGGCTCATGGCGATGATGCGCTCGGCGCCCATCGCCTTGGCCGCAAGCACGCCCATCAGGCCGACCGCACCATCGCCGACCACCACCACCGTCGATCCTTCGCGGACCTCGGCTGCGTCGGCCGCATACCAGCCGGTGCCGAGCACATCGGACACCGCCAGCAGGTCAGGGATGAGTTCGGCCGGCGGCACTTCGGCGGTGGCGACCAGTGTGCCATCCGCCAACGGTACACGGGCGTAAGGCGCCTGCGCGCCCGACATGAACTCGCGCTGCACACAAGACGACTGGAAGCCGAAGCGGCAATGCGGGCAGGTATTGTCGGAGAGGCAGAACGACCCGACGACGAACTGGCCGGGACGGACGGTGCGCACCTCTGCGCCGACCTCGACGACGATGCCGCAATATTCGTGGCCCATATGCATCGGCCCGGCGACCGGCTGCAGCCCGCGATAAGGCCACAGGTCCGAGCCGCAGATGCAGCTTGCCGACAGCTTGATGATGGCGTCCGTCGGCCGCATGATTTTCGGATCGGCGATTTCCTCGCAGCGGATGTCGCCCGGTTTGTGAAGAACGGTTGCAAGCATGTTGGTTCCTTTCGAGGAGAGATCAGGCGCCGTAGTCGGCGTCGCTGACATGTTCCAGCCAGTCCACGACCTTGCCATCCTTGACCTCCTGGAGGGCGATGTGGGTCATGGCGGTCTGAGGCGACGCGCCGTGCCAGTGCTTTTCGCCGGGCGCGAACCAGACGACGTCGCCCGGATGGATTTCCTCGACCGGGCCACCTTCGCGCTGAACTCGGCCGAGGCCCGAGACGACGATCAGCGTCTGGCCGAGCGGATGCGTGTGCCAGGCGGTGCGGGCGCCGGGCTCGAAGGTTACCTGTGCGCCTTGAACCCGCTCGGCGTCGAAGGGATTGAAGAGCGGATCGATCCGCACCGTTCCGGTGAACCAGTCAGGCGGTCCCTTGCCGGAAGGCCTGGTGCCGGCGCGAAGAATGTCCATGGTGATCTCCTTTGCGTCCTCAACTGCGTTCGATGCGAAGCGGGAATTTGCCGCGAACGTGCAGGGCCTGCTCGCCCTCGTCGAAGCGGCCAAGCCTGATCAGCCCGGGGTGGCGGTAGTCGGCGTAGAACATGGCCAGGTTGCCCCAGGGCATGAAATAGCACAGGTCATAGGGCTGCTCGTCGGCGAACGGACCGCTTCCCTCCTCGGTCAGCTTGCGTGGCAGATAGGCGATCTTCTCGTTATGGGCGTAGTCATCGATCTCGACGTCGAGCGGCAGCATGGAGAAGAAGTCGCGCGCCGAGGGATTGTCGTAGAGCGTGGCGGTCATGGTGCGGCCGTTGAAAACCATCCTGATCTTCATGCCGGTGGGCTCCTGGCTGACGGGAGATTGGCTTTCCTGGCTGGCGGCTGTGCGAGGCAGGGCCGCCACCGCGAGCGCGACGCCGAGCAATGTCCGGCGGCTGAGCGGCGCATGTTCGTTCGTCACGGCAAAGACCTCCGGGCCATATGCGCTGCGGCAAGGGCGGCGAGCGCCGATCCGCAGAGCAGCACCGCGCTCAGAGTGAACGGCCCCCGCCAGCCGACCGTATCGAACAGCGTGCCGCCGATCGCGGCGCCGCCGGTGATGGCGAGCTGGATGACGGCTACCTGCAACCCGCCGCCGGCCTCCGCGTCGTTCGGCAACGTTCGGCTGAGCCACGTGCCCCAACCGACCGGCGCGGCCATGCCGAAGAAGCCCCAGGCAACGAGCAGCAGCGCTGTGGGACCCGGGAGTGCACCGAAGGCGATGAGCGCGGCGGCCAGCGCAGCCATGACCAGCGGGATGACGGTGAGGATGCTGAACAGACGCGTGCGCAAGAGCCGGCCGACGCACCATGTGCCGAGCACCCCGGCCAGCCCCATCGCCAGCAGGACCGCCGAGAGGGCGGCGATGTCGAGCCGCGTGACGTTCTCGAGGAAGGGCCGCAGATAGGTGAAGAGCGCGAACTGGCCCATGAACAGCATCATGATCGACGCCATGCCGGTGGCGACGGGAAGACGGCCGAGCAGCGCCAGCGGATTGCCGGCACGATTCCTGCGGCGCGGCGGCAGCGGCGGCAGGCTTGTCCATTGCCAGGCCAGCGCCAGGAGACCAAACGGCACGACGAGGAAGAAAGCGCCGCGCCAGCCGACATAGGCGCCAAGAAAACTGCCCAGCGGCGCGGCGATGGTGGCCGCAATGGCATTGCCGGCGTTCAGCATGGCGAGACCCTTCGGAACCATGTCTTGCGGCACGAGGCGCATGACGATCGCGGTCGACATCGACCAGAACCCGCCGATCGCGATGCCGAGCAGCGCCCGGCCGACCATGAGCAACGCGTAGTTCGGCGCGAAGGTGACAGCCAGACCGGACACGATGAGGAGGAGGGTGAAGCCGGTCACGACCAGTCGGCGGTCGATGTGGCGCGTGAGGCCGGCGACCAGCAGGCTGGTCACGACGGCGAAAGCGCCCGAAATCGAGATCGCCTGTCCCGCCCGGCCCTCGGTGATGCCGAGATCGGCCGCTAGCGGCGACAGCAGGCTGACCGGCATGAATTCCGATGCGATGAGCACGAAAACACATAGCGCCATCGACAACACCGCGCCCCATGCGGCGCGGTTTTCAACAAGCCTTGTGTCGTATGTGGTTTCCATGATTGGCATCCTGGCAAAGCGCCGGACGGATCAGCCGCAAATTCCCGTCGCTGCCAGAAGATATTGCAGGGGAACCCATTTAAGTAGACTAAGCAATCCGCATGGACTTATCTGCTCATGATATGAATGTCCGATGGGAGGTGCCCTATGCAGCGCGATGGCATGAAGGATCTGCTCTGGTTCGTGGCGGTCGCCCGGGAGCGCAGTTTCACCAGGGCGGCGGCAAAGCTCGGAACCTCGCAGTCGACCCTGAGTTCGACAATCAAGGAGCTTGAAGCTCGTCTTGGCGTCCGCCTGCTGACGCGTACGACGCGGAGCGTCTCTCCGACCGAGGCCGGCGAGCGACTTTTCCAATCTCTCGTTCCCCGCTTCGAGGAAATCGAATCCGACCTCGCAAGCCTGGTGGCCTTTCGCGACAAGCCCTCCGGAACGGTCCGCATCACACTGTCCGACCATGCGCTCCAGACGACCGTCTGGCCGAAGCTCCAGCCCTTGCTCAACGACAATCCCGACGTGCGCGTCGAGCTCTACAGCGACAACGGCATGAAGAACATTGTGGAGGAGCGCTTCGACGCAGGTGTGCGGCTCGGCGAGAGCATCGACAGGGATATGATCGCAGTGCGCATCGGGCCGGATTGGAGGCTCGTGGCCGTGGCTTCGCCGGACTATTTTTCCCGCCATCCGGTTCCGACCGCGCCCCAGGACCTGGTTGATCATGACTGCATCAATATGCGGCAGGCGACGTTCGGCGGACTGTATGCCTGGGAATTCGCCAGGGATGGCCGCGACCTTCGTGTGCGGGTGGAAGGCCAACTCACCTTCAATTCGTCCATTCCCATGATCGAGGCTGCGACAAGCGGCTTCGGCATCGCCTATGTCCCGGAAAACCTCGTCAGCCACCACATCGCCGATGGACGCCTCAGGCTCGTGCTTGACGACTGGAGCCCGCCTTTTGCCGGCTATCACCTCTATTATCCGAGCAGGCGACAGCTCTCCCCTGCCATGGCGGTGATCATCGACGCGCTCCGCCATCGCATCTGACCCCGAGACTGTTGTGGATCATGAAGCTGACCTTGCTGAATGGCAGGTTCTGCCCCCAGGCATCCTCAATGCCTGCGATTTGGCCGATCGGCGTTGCCGCGTCGCTGTCCAGTCCGGCGATATCGTAGTCCATGTCCATACTCTCTCGTCCTGGCCGGGCATCGCCCGGCTGTTCATGCCGCCGCTGGAGCAGGCACTGCGCCGCCGCTGCGATTTGACCGTTGTTTGTGGAGGACCGACGCTGCCAAAAAGGGAAGAATCCGGAATCCCGACCGGGAAGCTTATGCCACCCGAACTTTTCGCCGGTTTTTCCGAACTGTTGAATTTTGTTTCTGGAGTGTGTCTGGGGGCGCTCGTCTGACCCGTCCCCTTGTTGGCATTTGGGGGCGTGCTGCGCTCGCGGGAGGGATCAACCCTCGCCAGCGCGCCGAGCCGGAAAATGCGAAGCTCTCTTGACGATGAAAAGGTTCCGTCCTATCTCACGTGAGTAACGTGAGTTAGGTGATGACCATGAGATACCAAATGCTGCGCTCTGATCAGGAGCCCGTGCTTGCAGGAGCCTTGAATGGGAAAATCGCATTCGCGCGCATGATACAGGGCATCGACGTCAATCCAGAGACTGCTGCTCCGCTCTTCCTGGACTTTCGCGATGTACAGGTCGCGACTGCAAGCTACCTTCGCGAGTCCGTATTCTCGTTCAAGTCTTACCTACGGTTGACAGATTCAAAGTTCTACGCAGTCGCAGCAAATGTGAATGAATCAGTTTATGATGAATTTCAGATGGTTGCAGATGCGAAGAATGATGCCATCCTAAGCTGTCAGCTGAGCGAGGACGGCCATGTTTTCGATATTGGCCTTGTTGGCAAACTTGACCCAAAACAACAGATTACATTTGACCTAGTTAATAGACTCCGTGAGGCCGACGCAAACACCTTGAAAGAGCGCTTCGGCGAAACCGAGAAGACCACCGCTTGGAACAACCGACTCGCTGGACTGGCCGCTCGTGGCCTTATCCGCGAGTTTTCAAAGGGACGTGCCAAATATTACCGGCCCGTCGTGGAGGTAGGGAACAATGGGCGTTGAGTTTCTGAGCCGGACAAAGAAAACGATCCGCAAGACCATCGACATCCAGCGGGTGGCTTTGGCGACGCCTCATCTGTTCTCGGCGGTTCCTGGGGAGAAGCCCCAGGTCTATCTTGGAACGATCCGCTCCGGCGTCGCGGTCGCGGCAGGCGAGTCGTTCATCGTGGAATCTAGGAACTCCGGTTCAATCACATTCAGGCGTGGCAACGACACCGTTGGCTCGATGGACAATCCGTCAACGCAGATAGTCTCCTCCATCCAACAGTCAGGAGGGGTTGCTCGCGCGGTTGTTCAGCGCGTCCACACCATCTCAGGCAAAGTGGATGTCACGCTGTGCTGACCCACGCAACCAAGAGTACTGAACTCCAGACGCGCATGCTCACGGACAACCCTTACGCAAATACGATGTGCCTGGGTTGCGGGATCTGCCCGGAGCGACGAGTCTGTGGTGGCCTAAGCTTGGAGGCGCAGATTGTCGATTGCCTGCATCATTGCTGCGGCACGCCCGAGTTCTGCACAAAGGTATGCGCTAACAACACCGTGCTGTTCCCCCAGCAGTCGCGGGAAATCGGAGGTTTCGACCTGAACATCACGCCCCGCGCGCCTATTCGATCCATCACGCTTAAGGGGGATATCGTGGAACTGATCTATCACGGCAGCCGTCGCTCGCAGGCACTGGACGCGGATATCGTGGCGCTGAGGTTGGCGGATGTCGTGGACTTCCGTCGCAAACGGCCCAAGCATTCCAGCGCGGAGCAACTTCGTGAGGCGTTTCGCCTGATGCCGGATTGCAAGATCATCCTGACCGGCGTGGATCACGACAACAGGATTGAGTCCTGGTGGTCGCTCGGTTCCGCCCGTCCGGCGATCATTAGGGGGCTGGTTGCGCTCGGCATCCACATGGTCACCACGCCGAATTTCAGCCTCGTCCTAGATCATCCTCGCTGGGACGATCTTCACGCCATGAAACGTATAGCGCTGGTCTTCGCCGAGTTCCAAGAGAACGGTCTAGCGTGCGCATTGCATCCGAATGGGCGAACTTTTCAGGATTTCGAACGCTGGATGTCCTTCGTCGTCGAGCGTCCAGAGGTGCAGGCGCTTGCTTACGAATTCATCACCGGACCAGATCGGACTGGGCGACGGCAATTTCATCTCGATCGCCTCGCCGAACTCGCCGCCGCTGTAAATCGTCCGCTCGACATCATCATCCGCGGCAACCCACAGGTCATTCCTTTCCTGCGCGGGCATTTCCGCGAGGTCATTTATATCGACACGACGGCCTTTATGAAGACGCAGAAGCGTCGCATCGCCGAAAGAGTCGCGAATAGTGCTCTTGAGTGGGTCCCTTTCAAAACGCTACCCAAAGCCTTCCTCGATCCATTGCTAAGGATCAATCTAGAGGAGCAGGTGGCTTACCTTCGAGCCGCCTACTATAGCCTGCCGCCGCTGGCAGCCAGAGCAGGCTGAGGTGCGCCATAGATAGTCTGACCTTCGAACTGGTTGACGATATTGGGCTGGCCGCCTCAAGTGGACCGGGATGGGCAGCACGAATTCCGCCGCAAACCGGTCACGAGCTTGGTCCTCTACTGGAGCTTTGGCGTCTCGGCTATTTGCCGGACGCCCTTGGTCGATGGCTTGAGGCGCCAGGATTTAGGGAGCAACTCGCAAACGTCATCGCGATGACGGATTGGTTTAGGGCCGACGGACAGCAAGGTGTCATCACGGTTCGTAGTGTCGTCAAGAATGCCATGAATTGGCATGATTTCTCGATCAGGGCCAAAAACGCGGCTACCAGAGTGGGCGTGGGGCAGCAAGAATCCTGGCAACTCGTCGCGAGCCTCGAGGAAATTTACACCAACACCATCGAACACAGCGAACGCGCGGATACGGGCGTGGTCGCGTATGCCGCCCGGCGGGGCAGTTTCGAATATGTGGTATGCGATAATGGGATCGGGGTTCTGCGAAGTCTTCGCAAGAACCCCCTCTATGCCGGAGTGTTGGACTCGTGCACCGCATTGGAACTGGCGCTTAGCGAGGGGATCTCAGCAAAAGCCGAGCAGGGCCGTGGAATGGGTTTTCGTCCCATCTTTGTCGGCCTCGCCAATATTAGCCGAGTAGTGCGTTTCAGGTCCGGCGACGGGGCGCGTATACTGGCGCGCCAAACAGATGGAACACTGCCCTCTACCACCTTGCAGAGGGCTTGGATCGACGGACTCTTCTGTTCGGTCAAGATCGACGCTCAAGCACCAGGAGCACCATAAATGCAGTTCAGGGTGATCTCGGCTTTAGTTGTATTCTTGGGGTCTTACCTACCCTTGAGCCTCATACTTCTCGCACAGGACTTCGAGTACGCTTTTCTAGACCGCCCGCTTTGCTGGAAGGTGTGGGAGAGCGCCTGCTCGATACCGTGCCGTTGCCGCAAAGCCTGGCCAATTTCGACATACATAATTCTACGGTTTCGGTGTGGCTCTTCAAGAAGTCCATCGCGCCGGGAGGTGCGCCGCGGTTCACGGGACGTCGCGTCGATACGGACGAAGAGCTCGACAACGCCTTAAAGGTGGCCCTCGCTCAGGCGCGGGACTCGATTCAGGACGTTACTCCCTACACACTCTTGGCGGCGGCGCAGGATGGGATTGCTCTCAGGATCGACGCCTTGGAGACCCACGCCGACGCAATCACTGCGCAGATGGCGGATCCACTTGCCGAAAAGAAAGTGAGATCGTTGAAGGAGGTACAAAACACCAAGTTCTATGTCGTGAAGCTAACCCATGGCGACAGCGCGATCTACGCGGTCCGAAGCACGGATAATTCTTGGCAGTCCAGGCAGGTTCGGAGCGCCATTTCCGTTATATTCAAGGACGAACAACTTGGACTCAATGAAGAGCCAGCCTTCAGCATATCCCGCCATGTTGATTTCTTCATCGCTGGCGAGGACATCATCATGTTGAGCAAGCCATCATTTGAAAAGGTGCTGAGCTACAAGCAGGCTCATGCCGAGGATTTCGTGGCCTTGCAGGCGGAACCGGCTTTCGCCGCCATTTTCTCCGATGTCGCTCCACTCGTGACATTCGTGGGGGAGAACAAAATCCATCTGCGCCGCGCCTGCGTCATCCGCCAGAAGGGCCATTATCTGGATGCGCAGTTTATGCAGCGGCTGCGCGACAATTTCCAGAAGTGCGGACTGAACTTGGTGTTTGGCCAAGACGGCAAGCTGGTCGCGACGCCGGAGACTTGCGCGGATATTGTTCGCGCCTTGCTTGACCACCGGTTGTCGTCAATATTTTCCGAACAGAACTATGACGTGCCCGATGCTACCGCCGTAGCTTGATATCTTGAGCAGGCCAGTCACGGTCGCCATTCCCCGTTCATGATCTGGCGCCTCCCGTGCTTCTGGGCGAAACATCATAACCGGAGCATCGCGGCGCGTAGAAGAGGAGCCGTCCACAAGGCGACATCAGAATATTTGCTCGTCAATGACCGCCTCTGGTGCAAAGCGGCTATCACGATCAACCGGATCGTGTCGCATCCCGCTATACCCTCTTGCCTTCCCCAAATTCTCATCCTAGTCTCGTCTGAGAAAACGTTTTCCCAAACTCGCAGCATCCGCCACCCACCCACATCAACACGCCAGAGACCCGCAAGAGAAAACCTTTTCTCAACCCGAGGACTTACACCCGACCAATGCCCTCCGACACCTCGCCGCCACCCGCCAAGACCCCCGTCACCCTGCGTGAAGTGGCGGCGATGGCTGGCGTCAGTGTGGCCACGGCGTCGAAGGCGCTGAACGGGCAGGGGCGGATGACCGTCGAGACGCGGCAGCGCATTCGCGAGACGGCGCAGCGGCTCGGCTTTCGCCCCAACAGCCTGGCGCAGAGCCTGCTGCGGCGGCGCTCCTTCACCGTCGGCCTGTTGACCAATGATACCTATGGCCGCTTTTCGCTGCCGGTCATGTCGGGCATTTCGGATGCGCTGGTCGACGCCGGTGTCTCGGTGTTCATGTGCAATGTCGAGGACGACCCGCGGCTGGCGCAGCTGCATGTCGAGGCGATGCTGGACAAGCGCATCGACGGCATCATCGCCAGCGGCAAGCGCATCGACCGCCATCTGCCGGTCGACCTCGCCAATCTCGGCGTGCCCGTCATCTACGCCTTCAGCCAGCCCGATCCCGATGCCATCGCCTTCGTCTCCGACGATGCCGGCGGGGCGCGGCTGGCGGTCGAGCATTTTTGCCGGCTCGGGCGTCGGCGCATCGCCCATGTCAGCGGTCCCGCCAGTTTTGCCGTGGTGAATGAGCGGGCACAGGCTTTTCGCGATGTGCTGGCCGCCCACGGCCTGCCGGTCACCGAGCCCTTGCTCGGCTCGTGGTCGGAAGCCTGGGGGCATGAAGCCGTCGGAAAGCTGTTCGACGGCCCAACGCTCTTCAACAAGAAGGGGGAGAAACCCGACGCCGTGTTCTGCGGCAACGACCAGATCGCGCGCGGCGTCATCGATGCGCTGCGCGAGCGCGGCTTAGGCGTGCCCGGCGATGTCGGCGTCATCGGCTTCGACAATTGGGAGATCGTGGCGGAGGCAACCCGCCCGCCGCTGACCTCGGTCGACATGAACCTGGCGGCGCTCGGCCGCGAGGCCGGCCTCACACTGCTATCGCTCGTCGGTGGCGAACCCGCCGCGCCGGGCATTCGAAAACTGCCGTGCCGGCTGGTGGTGCGTCAGTCCTGCGGCCGCCCATTGGACGGCTAGGAGAACGCGCGGCGCCATCTAAGGGAGCGCCGCAACAGGGAGGAGAACAGAACCATGAGGAGGAAAACCATGAAGACCGTGATTACCGGGTTCGCGCTCGCCGCGAGCATCATTGCCTTGCCTGCAATGGCTGCCGACACCGCCAACATCTGGGTCCGCGCCGACGGCTCGAACTTCATGCCGCGGATCGTCGATGCCTTCAACAAGGGCCATGAGAACCAGGTCAAGCTCGACATCATTCCCAATGCCGAGATCATCCCGAAATATGGCGCCGCCGCCGCCGGCGGCACGGCGCCCGACGCGCTGTCGCTCGACCTGATCTACACGCCGTCCTTTGCCGCCGCCGGCCAGCTCGAGGACATCACCGACTGGGCGAAATCGCTGCCCTATTTCGCCAGCCTGTCGCCGGCGCACGTCAAGACCGGCACCTACAAGGACCACATTTACGGGCTGCCGTTCTCGGCCGACGCCTCGGTGCTGATCTGGAACAAGAAACTGTTCAAGCAGGCGGGGCTCGATCCCGACAAGGGCCCGGCCAACTGGGCCGAGATCGAGGCTGACGCCGAAAAGGTCAACGCACTTGGTGGCGACATCAAGGGCTTCTACTTCTCCGGCAATTGCGGCGGCTGCAACATCTTCACCTTCACGCCGCTGATCTGGGCCTCGGGCGGCGACATCCTCTCCGAGGACGGCTCGAAGGCGACGCTGGACAGCCCGCAGCTGCGCGGCGCCATCGACCTCTACCGCTCGATGGTCAAGAAGGATCTGGTGCCGGCCGGCGCGCAGACCGACACCGGCGCCAACTTCTTTGCCGCCTTCGCCACCGGCAATATAGGCATTTCGCCGTCCGGCGCCTTCGCCATCGGCGCGCTCAACACGCAGTATCCGGATATCGACTATGGCGTCACCTTCCTGCCGGGCAAGGACAGCGGCTGGTCTTCGTTTGCCGGCGGCGACAATTTCGTCGTCACCAAGGGCACCAAGAAGCTCGCCGTGGTGAAGGAGTTTCTCGACTTCGCCTATTCGCTCGAAGGCCAGACCATCCTGGCCAAATACGGCAGCCTGCCGGTGCGCGGCGACATCGCCAAGGAGGCGCTGAAAGATCTCGATCCGCGCTACCAGATCGCCGCCGAAGCCATGGCCAAGGGCCGCACGCCCTATTCCGTGGTGTTCAACGACCTGATCAACTCAGCCAACGGTCCGTGGACGCAGATGATCAACGAGGTCGTCTTCGGCGACGACGTCGACGGCGCCATCGCCAATGCACAGGAGACCATGCAGTCGATCATCGACCAGGCGCAGAAATAAGGACTGGCCGGCGGCGAGGGCGGTGCAACGCCCTTGCCGCCGCGGGTCCTGATCCGGCCGCCCGGTCCGTCTCCCTGGACGGGCGGCCGGCGCTCCTTACCCTCCCCCTTGTGGGGAGGGTCGCTGCGAAGCAGCGGGGTGGGGGAGGTGTGTCCCACGCCCTACGAGATCCAACGGAAGAGCAGCATGACCCCTGGCATTCTCAATCATCGCACCGACGCCCTACCTCTCCCTTGCGGGGAGGTCGGACCGCAGGTCCGGGTGGGAGGCCGGCGCCGCACCCCCACCCCGCTGCTGCGCAGCGACCCTCCCCACAAGGGGGAGGGTAAATGACCATCACCACCACCACCCCGCCACGCGCCAGAAAACTGGTCGGCGCCGGCCGCCGGCAGTGGATCGGCCTGCTCTATGTCGCGCCGGCCGTGGCGCTGGTCGTCGTGTTCTTCATCATCCCGCTCGGCATGACCGCCTGGATGTCGCTGCACAACTGGCCGCTGATGGGCGAGCATTTTTACATCGGCTTCGACAATTACCGGGCGATCCTGCGCGACAACCGTTTTTGGAACGCGCTGAGCTTCACCGCCTACTACACCGTGATCGTCACCATCGTGATCTTCGCCGTCGCCTTTCCGCTGGCGCTGTTCATCGAAAAGCCCAGGCGGCTGACCGGCTTTTACCGGACATCCTTCTTCATGCCGGCGGTCGTCGGTTTCGCTTCTGCCAGCCTGCTGTGGTCGTGGCTGCTCAATGTCGATTCCGGCCTGTTCAGCCCGGCCGCCTACGACCTCGGCCTGACGGCGAAAAAGTTCAACCTCCTGGCGACGTTCCAGCCGGCCTTCTGGTCGATCATCGCCATGGTCGTCTGGAAGGTGGCGGGCTTCACCATGATCATCCTGATGACCGGCCTGCAGTCGATCCCGACCGATCTGCAGGAAGCCGCGATGATCGACGGGGCAGGGCCGTTCGCGCGCTTTCGCGCCATCACCCTGCCGCTGATGCGCCGCACGCTGGCGCTGGCGCTGATCCTGTCGATCGCCGGTTCGATCCTCGCCTTCGACCAGTTCTACATCATCCTGCGCGGCGGCCCGCGCAACCAGACGCTGACCGCCGTCTACTGGATCTTCAACCAGTCCTTCGTCTCGTTCAAGCTCGGCTATGGCGCAGCTTTGTCGATGATCCTGCTGGCCATACTGGTGGCGCTCAGCCTGGTTCAGCTGTGGCTACTGCGCAAGCCGGAGGGCATCGACTGATGGCGCAGGCAAGAAGCCGCAGCAGCCGCCTCTGGCTCAGGATCGCCGAGCATTCGACCGGCATGATCGCCTCAGTGCTGTTCATCGCGCCGATCGTCTGGGCCGTGCTGTCGACCTTCAAGCCGGCGCAGGAGGCGCGCCAGCCGCCGCTGCCGCCATGGCCGACGACCGGCTTCTCGATCGAGAACTACCGCACGCTCGACACCTTTGGCGACGGCCTCTGGCTGCCGGCGCAAAACAGCCTCTATGTCGCCTCGATGACGGTGATCCTGTCGGTCGTCGTCAGCGTGCTGGCCGGCTACGGCTTTTCGCGCTTCCGGTTTCCCATGAAGGATGTGCTCTTCATCGTCATCCTGTCGACGATCATGATCCCCTTCCAGTCGATCCTGACGCCGATCTTCCTGGTGCTGACCAAGGTCGGCCTGCACAACACGCTGACCGGGCTGGTCCTGGTCTACACCACGCTGCAATTGCCGTTCTCCATCTTCATGATGCGCAACGCTTTCGACGCGGTGCCGCGCGAGATCGAGGAGGCCGCGCGCATGGACGGCGCCAACAACGTCACCATGCTCTTGAAGGTGATGCTGCCGCTGGTCTGGCCGGGCATCGTCACCATCGCGCTGTTTGCCTTCCTCGGCGCCTGGAACGAATTCCTGGCGGCCCTGGTGCTGATGACCGACCAGTCCAAATTCACGCTGCCGATCATGATGACGGCGCTGCAGTCGGGCCGCTTCGGCGCCATCGACTGGGGCGCGGTGCAGGCGGGCGTCACCGTGATGATGGTGCCGTGCCTGGTGCTCTTCCTGTTGCTGCAGCGCTTCTACATCCGCGGCCTGATGGCCGGCGCGGTGAAATGAGCCGCCGTGAAATGACCAATATCCAACGGAGTGACACGATGACCGTTCAACCATCCGCCAAGCCCGGCAAACTCGCCTTCCGCCCACTGCCGGTGCCGCAGGTCGATGTCCGCGGCTTCTGGGGCGACCGTGTCGATGCCGTGGCGTCGCGCACCGCCGACATCCTCTACGAGCGCTGCGTCGAGGCGCGCATGCTGGAGCAGATCGACCCGGACCGGCCCTCGCCGGGCGTCGTCATTCCGTTCCATTCGCCGTCGCCCGACGAGGCGGCCAGCCCCGGCTTCACCGGCTCGACGGTGACGACGCAGATGTTCTGGGACTCCGATTGGGGCAAGACCATCGAGACCGCGGCCTATTCGCTCTACCGGCGCAAGAACGCGGCGCTCGAGACGAAGATCGATGCCGTCATCGACCTCTACGGCAGACTGCAGCAGGAAGACGGTTATCTCTCCAGCTGGTACCAGCGCATCCAGCCCGGCAAGCGCTGGACCAATCTGCGCGATTGCCACGAGCTCTATTGCGCCGGCCATCTGATCGAAGGCGCGGTCGCCTACTACCAGGCCACCGGCAAGCGCAAGCTGCTGGATATCCTATGCCGCTATGTCGACCATATCGCCGACACCTTCGGTCCGGAGCCGGGCAAGAAGAAGGGCTATTGCGGCCATGAGGAGATCGAGCTGGCGCTGGTCAAGCTGGCGCGGGCGACCGGCGAGCAGAAATACATGGACCTGGCCAGGTATTTCATCGACCAGCGCGGGCAGCAGCCGCATTATTTCGACGAGGAGGCGCGTGCGCGCGGCGCCGACCCGAAGGCCTATCATTTCAAGACCTATGAGTACAACCAGTCGCACAAGCCGGTGCGCGAGCAGGACAAGGTCGTCGGGCATGCGGTCAGGGCGATGTACCTCTATTCCGGCATGGCCGACATCGCCACCGAATATGGCGACGATACGCTCAGGGTAGCGCTCGACCGTCTGTGGAACGATCTCACCACCAAGAACCTCTATGTCACCGGCGGCCTCGGGCCATCGGCGCACAATGAGGGCTTTACCAGCGACTACGACCTGCCCAACGAAACCGCCTATGCCGAGACCTGTGCCTCGGTCGGCCTCGTGTTCTGGGCCAGCCGCATGCTCGGCCTGGGCCCCAACGCCCGCTACGCCGACATGATGGAGCGAGCGCTCTACAACGGCTCGATCTCCGGCCTGTCGCTCGACGGCTCGCTGTTCTTCTACGAGAACCCGTTGGAGAGCCGGGGCAGGCACAATCGCTGGAAATGGCATCGCTGCCCCTGTTGCCCGCCGAATATCGGCCGCATGGTCGCCTCCATCGGCAGCTATTTCTACTCCCTCTCGGATGATGCGCTGGCCGTTCATCTCTACGGCGACAGCACCGCGCGATTCGACATATCGAACCGGGCGGTCAGTCTGATTCAGACCAGCAATTATCCCTGGGATGGCGCGGTCTCCATTCGGATCGAAGCCGACGCGCCGGTCGAGTTCACCTTGCACCTGCGCGTCCCCTCCTGGTGCGGCAAGGCGGCGCTCAAGGTCAACGGCGCCGCGGTCGATCTGGATGACATCACCAGCGACGGCTATGCCGCGATCCGGCGCGAGTGGCGCCAGGGCGACCGGGTCGAACTCGATCTCGAAATGTCGATCGCCCGTCTGTTCGCCAATCCGGAGGTGCGTCAGGACATCGGCCGCGTCGCACTTGCGCGCGGTCCGCTGATCTATTGCGTCGAGGAGACCGACAATGCCGGCCAGTTGCATCGGATCGCTCTGCCGCGAACGGCAACAATCGAGGCGCATGCCGAGCCGAACCTGCTCGGCGGCATCGTCACGCTTTCGGCACTTGCCAGCAAGGAAGCCCAGGAAAACTGGGAAACCGGGCTCTATCGCACCGATCCGCCGGCGGTGAGCGAAACGAAAATCACCGCCGTCCCGTACTTTGCCTGGGACAACCGTGAACCCGGTGAGATGCTGGTCTGGCTGCGGGACGGATGAGTTACAGGCTGACGAACGCCGTCAGCGGCAAATGATCCGACGCAACCCGCGACAGCGGCGTGTCATGGGCTTCCACCGACGAGACCATGCCGTGCCGGTTGGCCATGATCCGGTCGAGCGCCAGCACCGGCAGGCCTGAGGGGAAAGTCGGCACCGCCGCCGGCGTGAAACCAAAGGTGGCGTGCAGCGTCTTGAGCGCCGAGCGGTTGCCCAGCCGCCATTCGTTGAGGTCGCCGAGCAGCAAGGTCGGCCTTTCATCCTGGTTGCTCATGATGTCGAGCACGACGCGGGCCTGCTCCGAACGCGAGCGGCGCAACAGGCCGAGATGCGCGGCGATGACGCGCAGAGTGCGCGTTTCGTCGAGGTCGATCTCGGCAACCAGCGCGCCGCGGGGCTCCAGTCCCGGAAGCTTGATCTGATGGACGTCGCGCACGGTGCCGCGCTTGAACAAAAGCACGTTGCCGCGCCAGCCATGGCCCTTGCCGCTTCCGGAAACCGGCACCGGCACAAGCCCTGTTTCGTGTTCGATCCGGGCAAGGTCGAGCAGCCCGGCGCGGTCGCCGAAGCGGTTGTCGGCCTCCTGCAGCGCGATGACGTCGGGGCCGATCTCGCGGATGACGCGGGCGGTCCGTTCGGGGTCGAACCTGCGGTCGGTGCCGATGCATTTGTGGACGTTGTAGGAGGCGACCACCATCTGGGCGCCTTCAATGTGCTTGCGCGGCGTCGCGTTCGCCTTGCGCGCTTTCCTGCCGCGGATCGACAGGAGCACTGTTTCAGGAAGGCTGCGTCCGTTTATGTCCATAGGCCTGCGTTCAATCTGTCCTGATTCTAAAGATAGGGCGATCCCAGCCATAACAACCGGTCAAAGACCCGGATGACAAATGGCCGCGCTCTTAGGGTTGCGAGTGTGACGGGTTTGGCGGAAGCGATTGCCGCTCCGATGCGCCCCTCGATCTCGGCGGCAAAGCCGGTATCCAGCACCTCCAGGTCGATTTCGAAATTCAGCCGCAGCGACCGGGCGTCGAGGTTGGAGGAGCCGACATAGGCCCAGACGCCATCGACCGACAACAGCTTCGAATGGTCGAACGACCCCTCATGCCGCCAGACGCGGCAATAGTGCTTCAGCACCTGGTCGTACTGCGCCGTCATGGCGCGGCCGACCAGGAAGAGATTGTTGACCGCGGGCACGACGATGTCGATCTCGACGCCGCGCCGGGCCGCCGTGACCAGCGCGCTGACAAATTCCCGGTCCGGCAGGAAATAGGGCGACATGATGCGGATCGATTTGCGGGCGACGGAAAATGCCCCCGTCAGCAATTTATGGTTGGTTTCGATGCTGGCGTCCGGCCCCGACGCCACCGCCCGCACCAGGATCGGCTGACCGGGAGGCGGCGAGGGCTTTGCCACGTGCCAGACCTCGTCCTTGAGGGCCTCGTTGCCGGCAAAACGCCAGTCCTCGGCGGCAACCGCGAACAGGTCGGCCACGACCGGCCCCGTGACCTGGAAATGCGTATCCGCCGAGCTGGCAGTGCCAGCGAATTCAGCCGAGAACCCCTTGCGGATGTTCATGCCTCCGGTGAATGCCACCGCGCCGTCGACGATCAGGATTTTCCTGTGCGTCCTCAAATTCGCATAGGGAAGTCTCAGGCCCATGACGATGTTGCCGTTGAACAGATCGACGGTGACGCCGGCTTCCCGGAGTGTCCCAAGGATGCTGGGCACGGAATAGCGCACGCCGACCGCATCGATCAGCACGCGAACCGTCACGCCGCGCCGGACCGCTCCGGCCAGCGATCCGACAAAACGTCGTCCGATCTCGTCATTGTCGAAGATGTAGGTCTCGAGCAGGATGCTGCGCCGTGCGCCGTCGATCGCCCCGCACATTGCCGCGTAGGCTTCGTCGCCGGTCCTGAGGATCGTGATCGCGTTTGCCGACGTCAGTGCGCGCCGCGCCACCCTGTCGCCTAGCGTCTTCAGGCCGGCAAAGCGCTGGCCGAATTCGGCTGAAATGAGTGCTTCGAGCGCAATGTCGTGGTCGTGTTTGGCTGTCTCGGCTTCACCGGCGACGGGCCGCATGGCGCTGATCGTGGCGCGGCGGATGCGGTTGATGCCGGCAATGGCATAGATGATCGCGCCAAGGAACGGCGACAAGATCATCACGCCGACCCAGCCGGTGGCGGCGCGCACGTCTTCCTTGGTCATGATTGCGTGGACGATGCCGATGGCGGCCATCAGCATCGGAATGATCACAAGGATCAGAGGCCAGTAGGTCACAAAGGTCTGCCACATCGGCAGGACTATCGAGCCAGCGGCCGCAGAAGGCAATGTGGGGGATTAGTACCGGGCAAGGGATTAACCAGGACGGAGGCGCTCGCGCCTCAGTCCTTCGCCCGCTCCACATAAGCGCCATCGGCCGTCATCACCACCACGCGGGTGCCCGGCGCGATGTGCGGCGGCACCAGCGTGCGCACGCCGTTGGAAAGCACGGCCGGCTTGTATGACGAGGACGCCGTCTGGCCTTTGGTCGTCGGCTCCGTCTCGACCACTTCGAAAGTAGCGCGCTGCGGCAGCACCAGGGCTATGGCGATGCCGTTGAACTGCGAAATCTGCACCGCCATGCCTTCGAGCAGGTAGGGCGCCATGTCGCCGACCACGCTTTCCGGCACCGCGACCTGATCGTAGCTTTCCGGGTTCATGAAGTGATACCCCTCGGCGTCGGCGTAGAGGAAGGTGTGCTCGCGCTCCTCGACATAGGCGCGCTCGACCTGCTCGGTGGTGCGGTAGCGCTCCGAAACCTTCACCCCGTCGGAGATGCGGCGCATGTCGAGCTGGGTGACCGGCGTACCCTTGCCAGGGTGGATGTTTTCGGCAAAGAGGATCACGTAAAGCTTGCCGTCCTTGTCGACGACATTGCCTTTACGGAGCGAACTGGCGATGACCTTCACCACGGTTTTCAATCCTAGACTTCGTTGGCCTGAAACGATCGTTCGGCGCAAATCGGCTGCGAGAGCCGTCGCCGTAGCGCATCTTGGCCCGAACCGCCAGCCCTGTCAGCAATTCCGTTGCCCGGCAAACCCATGACTGGCGCTTCGCCCTGGTGGACGCCGGATGTTCACGCCGACCGCCGGCCGCGGCTGATGGCCCGCAACGCCATAGCTGCCGCCATGCGCGGCTGGTTTGGCGAGCGCGACTTCATCGAGGTCGAGACGGCGGCATTGCAGATTTCGCCCGGCAACGAGGCGCATCTCTCAGCCTTCGCCACCGAGGCGATCGGCGCCGACGGCGCGCGCCGGCCGCTTTATCTCCACACCTCGCCGGAGTTCGCCTGCAAGAAGCTGCTGGCCGCCGGTGAGCGGCGCATCTTCAGCCTGGGCGCCGTCTGGCGCAACCGCGAGCGCGGCCCCTTGCACCATCCCGAATTCACCATGCTGGAATGGTATCGGGTCGGCGAAACCTATGACAGCCTGATGGCCGATTGCGCCGAACTGCTGAAGCTGGCAGCCGAGCGGGCCGGCGCCAAAACCTTCCGCTTTCGCGGCCGCGAGGCCGATCCGTTCGCCGAACCGGAACGCGTGAGCGTGGCGGAAGCTTTTGCGCGTTACGCCGGCATCGATCTTCTTGCCACCGTTTCTGCCGATGGCGGCACAGACCGCGCCGCACTCCATGATGCTCTGGTCAAGGCCGGCCTGCGCACGGCCGACGATGACAACTGGGCCGATTTGTTCAGCCGCGTGATGGTGGAAAAGGTCGAACCGATGCTGGGGCAGGGGCGGGCCACAATCCTCTATGGCTATCCGATCTCCGAGGCCGCCTTGGCCCGGCCGAGCGCGGAGGACCAGCGCGTGGCCGAGCGCTTCGAGCTCTATTGCTGCGGCGTCGAGCTCGCCAATGCTTTCGGCGAACTGACCGATCCGGCCGAGCAGCGCCGGCGCTTTGCCGCCGAGATGGACGAGAAGGAGCGCGTCTATGGCGAGCGCTATCCGCTGGATGAGGATTTTCTCGCCGCCCTCGCCATCATGCCGCAAGCCAGCGGCTCGGCGCTTGGCTTCGATCGGCTGGTGATGCTGGCAACGGGCGCGACGAGGATCGATGACGTGATCTGGACGCCGGTCGCCACTCCTTGACGGAAATCGGCCTCGGTTAAACTCACAAACCGGTCAAGCCGCGCGTCTGTGGCGGCCGCCGCGGATGGGCTTTGCGGGCCGCTTGGGCGCTATGCCGCAGCGGGACAATTGCCCGTGCGCCATTGCACAAGCCGCATTGGGACAATAGATGGTGCAACAGCCGCTACCGCCCGGCGCGGCTTCAGCCAGGACCATGCGCATGACCGATACACCAGAGGCAGCGAAATTGACCGACCGCGTCGCGGCACTGGTCGAGGCTGCCAAGCGGGCCGGCGCCGACGCCGCCGACGCGGTTGCCGTGCGCGGCCGCTCGATCGGCGTGTCGGTGCGGCTGGGCAAGGTCGAGAACACTGAGGCGTCCGAGGGCGACGATGTCTCGCTGCGCGTCTTCGTCGGCAACCGGGTGGCGAGCGTCTCGGCGACGGCGGCATCGGACCCCAAGGCATTGGCCGAGCGCGCCGTGGCCATGGCCAAAGTCTCGCCCGAGGACCCCTATCAGGGTCTCGCCGATCCGGCTTTGCTGGTCGGCAAGGTGCGCGACCTCGATCTGTTCGACGCCACCGAGGTTTCGGCCGATCAGTTGAAGGAAGCGGCCCTGGCCGCCGAGGAAGCGGCCCTTGCAGTCAAGGGCGTCACCAATTCGGCCGGCAGCGGCGCCAGCGCAGGCCTCGGCGGGCTGGTGCTTGCCACGTCGAACGGCTTCGTCGGCCACTATGTCGCGTCGCGCTTTTCGCGTTCGGCCAGCGTGATTGCGGGCGAAGGCACCGGCATGGAGCGCGACTACGAATACTCTTCGAACCAGCATTTTTCCGATCTGGACGCACCGGAATTGATCGGCCGCAAGGCCGGCGAGCGCGCCGTGCGCCGCCTCGGCGCCCGCAAGGCGGCGACCGGTCCGGTCAACGTGGTGTTCGATCCGCGCGTCGCGCGCGGCATTGCCGGTCATCTCGCCGGCGCCATCAACGGCGCTTCGGTGGCGCGCAAGACCAGTTTTTTGCGCGAGATGATGGGCAAGCAGGTTGCGTCGGCTGCCATCACCGTCACCGACGAGCCGCTACGGCGTCGCGGCCAGGCCTCGCGCCCGTTCGACGGCGAAGGCGTCGAGGGCGAAAAGCTGTTGATGGTCGAGAACGGCGTGCTGAAGCACTGGTTCCTGTCGACGTCCGCCGCGCGGGAATTGGGGCTGACCACCAACGGACGCGGCGCGCGCAGCGGCTCGTCGGTATCGCCGTCTTCGACCAATCTCGCCATCGAGCCGGGCGACAGGACGCCGGAAGACCTGATCAGGTCGCTGAAATCCGGCTTTTATGTCACTGAAGTGTTCGGCCAGGGCGTCGACATGGTGACCGGCGAATACAGCCGTGGCGCATCCGGCTTCTGGATCGACAATGGTGAGCTTGCCTATCCGGTGGCCGAGGTGACCATCGCCTCCAATTTGAAGACGATGTTCCTCAATATGGTTCCGGCGAGCGATCTTGACCGCGATTTCGGCACTGCCGCACCGACGCTGCTGATCGAAGGAATGACCCTTGCCGGAGCGTGACCCGGTCATATCGGCCGGGGCCTCGGAAGACCTCGATCTGCTGCGCGACGCCGCCCGCGAGGCGGGCGCGATCGCCATGCGCTATTTCGGCAAGAACCCGCAAGTGTGGATGAAAGGCGGCACCTCGCCGGTCAGCGAAGCCGACCACGCGGCGGACGCCTATCTTCGCGAGACCCTGCTGGCGGCGCGGCCGGACTATGGCTGGCTGTCGGAGGAAACGACTGACGATCCGGCACGGCTTCTGGCGCGGCGCACCTTTGTCGTCGACCCCATAGACGGCACCCGCGGCTTCCTCGAAGGTCTGCGCTCGTGGTGCGTCAGCGTCGCGGTGGTCGAGAATGGCCGCACGCTCACCGGTGTGCTCGAATGTCCGGCCAAGGGCGAAACCTATTGGGCGCTGCCTGGCCATGGAGCTTTCCGCAACGGCAAGCCGATTGCCGTGCGCGGCCTGGGTAAGACGGTCGAGATCGGCGGGCTGAAGCAGTTGATCGACCTGATGCCGGCGCAATGGCAAAGCCGGGTGCGGCGCGCGGCGCACATTCCCTCTCTCGCCTACCGGCTGGCGATGGTCGCCAACGGCACGCTCGACGCAACCTTCGTCAAGCCCAACGCGCATGACTGGGATATCGCCGCCGCCGATCTCATCTTGCGCGAGGCTGGCGGCGCCGTGCTCGACGGCCATGGCCGCGCGCCGCTTTATGCCGGGGAGATCATCCGTCACGGCGCGCTGGTCGCCGGCAGCGGGCAGCTGCTGACCGTGCTTGCCGGCGTCATTGCCGATACGGAAGCGTGATCGAAGGTTCCAAAGTCGGCAGCTTTGGGCTAGACCTGTCGCAAACTCACAATATGTGAAGGACCGAAATGGCCGCGGAAGACGGAAAGAAACAGCTTTTGCACCTGGTGTTCGGCGGCGAGCTGAAGCAACTGGGAGGCACCGAGTTCCGCGATCTCGACGCGCTCGACATCGTTGGCGTCTATCCGGACTATCAAACCGCGCACACCGCGTGGAAGGCCAAGGCGCAAGCCAGCGTGGACAATGCCCATATGCGCTATTTCGTCGTCCATCTGCACCGGCTGCTCGACCCTGAAAGCAAGGCCGCCGGTTGACAGTGATGGAGCATGAAGCGGTGAAAGGGCAGCCCACCGGCGCCGCGGTCCGAAGAAGACGCGGCGGCAGTTCGAAGACGTTCTGGCGCAAGATCCGCGAGCCGTTGGCGCAGTCGCGAATCGTCAAGAGCATCATCGTCAGCCTGCTCGCCCAGTTCGTCCGCCTGGTGCGCCTGACCAACCGCGTGGTCGAAGGCTCGGCTAAATTTTCAGGCGGCGACTACGCCGAATTCGAACCCGGCATCATCGCGCTCTGGCATGGCCAGCATCTGCTGACCCCAGCCTATTATCCCAAGGGACGGCCGCTGGTCGCCATGGTCTCGCGCAGCGCCGACGCCGAACTCAACGCGCTGATGATCGAAAAATTCGGCATCGAGGCGGTGCGCGGCTCCGGCGGGCGTGAAAGCACGAAGCATCTCGACAAGGGCGGCGCCAAGGCGCTCATCGCCCTGAAAAAGTCACTCGTCGCCGGCAAGAACGTCGCCATGATCGCCGACATTCCCCACGGCACGCCGCGCGACGCGGGGCTTGGTATCGTTCTGCTGGCACGCCTTTCCGGCCGGCCGATCATGCCTGCCGCCATCGCCACCAGCCGCCGCAAGGTGCTGGAAAGAAGCTGGGACAAGACCACCATCAACCTGCCGTTCGGCCGCTCCTCGATCGTCATCGGAACGCCGGTTTTCGTGCCGGCCAATGCCGACGAGGCCGAAATGGAGCGCAAGCGCCAGGAAGTCACGGCCGCGCTCAATGCCGCGACCGCCGAGGCCTATCGGCTCGTGGACGGCAGGCCATGAGCGTCGGCTGGGCGCGCGCCTTCCTGGCGGCGTACCGCCTTGCCGGTGCCGCCGCCTATCCGCTGATGGGTCCCTATGTCGCCTGGCGCACATCGCAGGGCAAGGAAGACCGCAGCCGCAGCCGTGAGCGCTACGGCGTTGCCGGGCGGCCGCGCCCTGAAGGGCCGGTGATCTGGATCCATGCGGCAAGCGTCGGCGAGACCCTTGCGGTCGTGCCGCTGGTGCAAAGCATCCTCGACTACGGTGTCAACATCGTGCTGACGACGGGCACCGTCACTTCGGCGCAGGTTGCCGACGAACGGCTGGGCGACCGCATCATCCACCAATATGTTCCGCTCGACCTGAAGCCGGCCGTCAGCCGCTTTCTCGATCACTGGCGGCCGGACCTGGCGATCATCGCCGAATCCGAGATATGGCCGATGACCATCCTCGAGCTCGGCGCCCGACACGTGCCGCAGGTGCTGGTCAACGGCCGGCTGTCCGACCGTTCGTTCAAATCCTGGAAGAAGCGCGCCAACATCGCCGAGGCGCTGTTCGAGAACCTCGCACATGTCGTTGCCCAGTCGGATGTCGACGGCGAACGGTTTCGCGCGCTTGGCGCCCGGCCGGTCACCGTGTCCGGCAACCTCAAGGTCGACACCTTGCCGCCGCCCGTCGACGAACGGGCGCTGGCGACGCTGAAGCGCCAGATCGCCGGCCGCCCGACCTGGGCGGCAATTTCGACCCATGACGGCGAGGAGGTGGTCGCGGCGGAAGTCCACGCCACGCTCTACAAGCGCCACCATGGCCTGCTGACAATCATCGTCCCGCGCCATCCCGACCGCGCCGAAGCGCTGGCAGCACAGATTTCCGGCATGGGCCTGAAGCTGGCGCGGCGCAGCAAGGGGGACCGGATCACCGCCGACACCGATATCCTCCTTGGCGATACGATCGGCGAGATGGGGCTTTATCTCCGGCTGACGGAAATCGCCTTTGTCGGCCGCTCGCTGACCTCGGAAGGCGGCCAGAATCCGCTGGAGCCGGCCATGCTCGACACCGCTGTGCTGGCCGGCCGCAACGTCCAGAATTTTCGCGAGGCCTATCAGCGCCTGCTCGACAGTGGCGGCGCCAAGCTGGTGCGCGACCGCGACATGCTGGCCGGCGCCGTCAATTTCCTGCTGAGCAATGAAGTTGCGCGCCATGAGATGATGGCGGCCGGTGCCGCCACAGTCGACCAGATGCGCGGTGCGCTGGCGCACACGCTGAAGTCGCTCGAGCCTTATATCCAGCCATTGATCGTCAAGTCGCGCCTGAAGGGCGCCGACGGGCGATAGGTGGCGTCGGAAGCACCACCTTTCTGGTGGGAAGCGCCGGACTGGCGGGTCTTTGCGCTGTCGCCGCTATCAGCGGTCTATGGCATGGTCGCCGGCCGCCATATGCATCGGGCGATACGTCAAAAGATCGACGCGCCAGTGCTTTGCGTCGGCAACTTCACCGTCGGCGGCAGCGGCAAGACGCCGGTCGCCATCGCGCTGGCCAAGCAGGCCAGGCGCATGCAGCTCAATCCCGGATTCCTGTCGCGCGGCCATGGCGGCTCGTTTGCGCAGCCGCATGTCGTCGATGCCAGTCACGACGCCGCCAAGCATGTCGGCGACGAGCCGCTGCTTCTGGCCGAGCACGCGCCGGTTGCGGTAAGCCCGAACCGCGCCGCCGGCGCCAAGCTGCTCATGGAAGCCCATGGCTGCGATTTCCTGATCATGGATGACGGTTTTCAGAGCGCGCGCATCCATATTGATTATGCGCTGGTCGTCGTCGACGCCCGCTACGGCATCGGCAATGGCCGCGTCATTCCGGGTGGGCCGCTGCGCGCCAACGTCGTCGACCAACTGGTGTTCACCGATGGGCTGTTGAAGATGGGCGAGGGCACCGCCGCCGACCAGGTCGTGCGCCAGGCGGCGCGCGCCGGCCGGCCGATCTTCGAGGCGCATGCTGAACCGGGCGGCAAGGAGCGGTTCGCCGGCCGGCGGTTCCTCGCCTTTGCCGGCATCGGCCATCCCGAAAAATTCTTCGAGACGCTGCGCGGCACGGGCGCGGAAGTGGCGCTGAGCCGGTCGTTTCCGGACCATCATTTTTATGCCCCCGACGAACTCGCCGAACTGGCGGCAACCGCGCGCCGTGAGGGACTGGGCCTCGTGACCACCGCCAAGGACGCAGCCCGGCTGCGCCATGGCGCAGCCTCGGCTGAATTCCTTGGTCAACTCGACGTGCTGGAGATAGACGCCACGTTCGAACTCGACAATGTGCCGGAGCGGATCATCGATGAGACGCTGGATGCCTGGAGACAGCGCCGGCTGCGAGGGTAGGGCGCTCCCGCGTTGACACAGGATATTTCTCGCCGCTTATCACAATTATAAGTCAGACCGGCTTCAGCGCGGGGGGTGGAATGGTTAGGTTGCGGGCACTCTTTGTGGGCTTTGTTCTTGTGGCGATGGCGAACCCATCTTCGGCGCAGGCACCCACCGCGACCGACAGCGAATTTCTGGTCTCGGTCACCGAAGCGGACGGTGCTACCCACGTTCGGCCCTCAAACATTGTACCGCTTATCCCCGATAGCGCCTGCTTTGAATGGCGCGTACGTCTGGCGCAAGGCGACAGACTGGTATCGGTCACCGAGGTGTTCGCGCTTCCCGCGGAGCCCAGGCAGTGGGGTGGTATCGACGGAAACGAATACAGCTTGAGCAAGCTATCGGGCGATCGAAGGGTCTCCGAGACCACCATGTTCTACAAACCGCAGGACGGATGGATCTCGCATGGGTAGTGCATGGCCGAGGGTGATCCGATCGGGCCGTATTCCATCAAAGTGCTTGTCGGAGATCGGCTTGTTCATAAATTCGACTTTTCGGTCGAAAACGCGCCGGCATCCTCAAAGCCATAGTCCTGCAGGCGTTCCAGGAAAATCAGATCGACGGTGAGCCTTGCTTTCCGGTGTGCCGATCTAGCCCCGGCTGCGCAGGTCCGGATGCGTTTCGATCTCGCGGCGCAGCGAGGCGGCGGCGCTGACATAGGGCTCCTGCCTGGCGACGCTCCAATATTTGAGCTCGTCCAGCGGAATGCTCTCACCGGTCACAGCGCAGCGCACGAATGCGCCGGGGCTGGTGACCTGGAAGTCGCCGTCGAGATAGCGGATCCGGGCTTCCTTGCCGCCAGGGCCTTCGAAGCGGTTCATCATGGGGTGGTGCCAGAGTTCATGCTGATTTCATCGCCATAAATTGCCGGCAAGGTCAAGCTTGACGCAATGCTGAGGCGCTATTGTCGGCTCCAAACCATTCTTATGGGACCGGCATGGACATTTCATCCGCCCGCCTGACTGCGCTGCTGCGCGAGGCCATGATATTGGCAGCGGTGCCGTCGGCCAAGGCCGATCCGGCGAAAGCAGCACTTATAAAGGCGCTGGTGCAGCCGCCGACGCCATCCGGTGCGCCTTTGCAGCCGGCAGCGGCGCCGGCGCTGCAGGCGCTGTTGTCCGCAGCCGTCGCAAAGGGGCAGCAGACGGGTTCAGCCGAGATCCTGCAGGCCTATCTGGCGCTTGCCGAACCGGGTGACGCGGCGCCCGACGATTTCGGGCCGACAACGGCTGCGACAGGCAAGGCGACGCCAGCCAACGACGATGCACAGCGCGGTCTGCCGGTGCCGCCGGCCAGGGCCGATGATGGCGCTGCCGCAAAGCCGGCAGGACTGCCCTGGTTTGCGCTTCTCGCACCGGGGGTTTCGCCGCCGCGCCGCGCCTCCGCCACCGACGCGGCGGCGAAGCGGGGGCAGGCGATGTCTGGGTCGAATGACACGGTCCAGCCCGAAGGCCGGCAGCAGATGCGTGTCGGCCTGATGGCGCTGGCAGCCGGGTTTCTGGCCGTCGCCATTGTCGGGCTCGCCTTGCTGGTGCTTGGCTGAGCACCGAACGATCGCCGCTATCGCTCGGCTTCGAGGAAAGCTTCCATCTTGTCCATCGCCAGCCCCGCCTCGACAGCGATACGGCGTGAAAGTTCGGCGGCAGCCGTACGCGGCCGCCCCAGCGGCCGGTCCAGCCAGTACGACACCGGGTTCAGCGCCGTGCGCTCGTCGACGGCGACGATGCGGCCTGCCTCCAACTGGTGTCCGGTCAGCGGCGGCCGCGCCAGCGCGATGCCGAGCCCGTAAGCTGCGGCGTCGAGCACCAGATTGTAGTCCTCGAAGCGGCGATCCTGCGGGCGCGGGCGGTAGTCCATCCCTTGCGCGGCAAACCAGGCACGCCAACCCGAAGCGTCGGAATCGTTGATCAGTGGAAACCTCAGCAGCCGGGCCGGGTCGCCGCGGCCGATCTCGCGGGCAAGGCCGGGCGCGGCGACGGGAAAGACATGTTCCTCGAACAGCTTCACCGAGATGCGGCCCGGAATGCCCCCGCGGCCGCAGCGGACCGACAGGTCGATGCCTTCATCGGCAAGGTCGCCCTGGCGGATGTCGACGTCGAGCACGATGCGCAGCTTGGTTGGATTGTTCTCCAGCGCCGCCATGCGTGGCATCAGCCACAGCCCGCTGACGGAGGGTATCGAGGTCAGCCGCACCACGGCGGTGCCGCGCGGCTCGACCCAGCGGTCGGAATGGCTGGAGATCAGCGCAAAGGCTTCCGCCGTGCGCAGATGCAGGCGGTTGCCCTCGATGGTCAGCGAGACGCCGCGCGCGCCGCGGTCGAACACTTTCAAGCCCAGCCAGTCCTCCAGCTTGGCGATCTGCCGGCTGACGGCGCCGTGGGTGATGTTGAGCTTCTCGGCCGCGGCCGAAAAGCTCCCCGTTCTCGCCGCCGCATCGAAGGCGCGCAGGGTCTCGAGCGGCACCATTGTGTCTGAGCTGTGATCCATAGTCACAGGTGATCCTCGATTTGATCGTTTGTCAACGGCGCCGAAAAGGCGCTTTCTGCCTTTCAACACTCTGGGAACCCGAGGACAGGCAGATGAGCGCAACGACCAGCACGTCGAATCCGACACAGCGGATGGACACCACGGCAGCCATCGCCGTGGCGTTGACGGTGGTTGGCTGGGCCTCGGCCTTTCCCGCGATCCGTGCCGGCCTCGCCGCTTTCGGGCCGCTGGAACTCGGTGCGCTGCGCTTTGCCATTGCCGCGGTGCCGGCGGCGATCTTTCTTGCCGTCAAGCGCCCGGCGCTGCCGAGGCTCGACGAAGTGTGGCGCCTGGTCTTTGGCGGCGCCATCTTCGTCGCGCTCTACACTGTCATGCTCAATTTCGGCGAATTGACGGTTTCGGCGGGTGCCGCCGGTTTCATCATCAATGTCAGCCCGATCTTCACCGCCATCATGGCAATGGCATTGCTCGGCGAGCGCTTCTCAAGCTGGGCCTGGTTCGGCACGGCGATTTCTTTCGCCGGCATCGGCATCATCGCCGTGGCCGACGGCAATGGCTTGAGTTTCGACACCGGCGCGCTGCTGGTTCTTGGCTCCGCGCTGTGCTCGGCCGTCAACACGATCGTCCAGAAGCCGCTCTTTGCCCGCCATCACCCGCTGACCATTTCGGCCTCGAACATGATCCTTGGCGCGCTTTGCCTGGCACCCTTTCTGCCAAGCGGCTTTGCGCAGGCCGCGGTCGCCAACACGGCCGGTATCGGCGCCGTGATCTTTCTTGGCATCGTGCCCAGCCTGATCGCCTATGCCGCATGGGCAACCGCACTGTCGCGCCTCCCGGCAGCGCGCGCGTCGAACTTCCTCTATCTGGTCTCGCCCATGTCTGCCCTGATCGGTTTCTTCTGGCTGGGCGAAGTGCCGACACTGCTCGGTCTCCTCGGCGGCGCGCTGGCGCTCGGCGGTGTGATCGTGGTGAATTTGAAGCGTTAAAACAAAAAGTTGGAACCGTTTCCGGACTCAAACCGGGAACCGTATCCCCAGCATGCAGACACCCGGAGGAAGGACCGGTATGGTGAGTTGCCTGGCTGGGGGATGGAATGGGAAAACTGTTCATATCGGCAATCTTTTGCGTTTTGCTGCTGACCGGGAAAGCCTTCGCTGGCTGGTACCAGGTCGAAAACTACGAAGGGTCCATCGGGCCTAATCCAGTCCATCTGTCACTGCAGAGATATGACAGTTTCGGCAGCGGGATTACGGTCGAAGGAAGCTATTTCTACGACGCGAAGCAAAGCCCGATAGCGGTGTACGGCAAGATCACCGGTACCAGCGTCTCCCTTTGCGAGATTGCGGACGACAAGGAATTCGACCGGGTCCTGGTCATGGGATCGAAAACGCCGGTCGACACCGCCCGATGTCCGTTTTCTCTCGACCTTGGCGAAAGCGGCGCAACGGGGACCTGGAACAGAGGCCTGGACAAGTTCCCGATCGTGCTGAAGAAGGTCGCAAGCCTCGACGATACCGGTGAGGCGAAGGTTGACGGGACCGTCGAGATCCCCTTCTGGGCGCAGACAGCCACCCACAGATTTGCCGGGGTCTACGAGAAAGCCGGCTTTCTCGTCTGCATGAGTAAGCTGCGGGTCATCGACAAGAAGAAAAAGAAGGTCGTTCAGGAGATCGTTTTCGATGACGACGATTGCGATGCCGGCATGCTGATGACTCCCATCTACATGAATGTTCTAAAACAGGTTGGGGGAAGCTTCGAGATAATCTCCGTGAATTTTCGCGGCGGTAGCGCCGGTTACTCAAGGGATTACGTTTTCTCTCATAGGTTCAAGGATTATCGCCTGTTGGTGAATTGAGCGGGTGGCCTGACCTGGCTTGTGCTCACCGCCGCCCAAACAGCCGCTCTATGTCGGCGAGCTTGAGTTCGATATAGGTCGGGCGGCCGTGGTTGCAGGTGCCGGAGCCCGGCGTTGCTTCCATCTGGCGCAGCAGCGCGTTCATCTCCTCAGGCTTGAGCAGGCGGCCGGAGCGGACCGAGCCGTGGCAGGCCATAGTCGCGGCGATCTTGTCCAGTCGTTCCTTCAGCGTCTCGATCGTGTCGTTGTCGGCGATCTCGTCGGCAAGATCACGCACCAATTGCTGGACATTGGTTTCGCCGAGCATCGACGGCGTCTCGCGCACCGCCACCGCGCCGGGACCGAAACGCTCAATGGCGAGGCCGAACCGGGCCAGCGTTTCGGAATGCATGGCCAGCCGCTCGGCGTCCTCCTCCGGCAGGTCGACGATCTCCGGCAGAAGCAGCATCTGCGAGGGCACCGCGCGCGAGTGCAGGGCATTCTTCAGCGCCTCGTAGACCAGCCGCTCATGCGCCGCGTGCTGGTCGACGATGACAAGCGAATCCCTGGTCTGGGCGACGATGTAGTTCTCGTGCACCTGCGCGCGGGCGGCGCCCAGCGCGGTGCCGAGCAGCGTCTCGGCCGGCTCGGCTAAGCCGGCACGCGCATCGGCGCTGGCGAGCGGACCGGCGTCGAATGCAGCCTGGTCGTTTTCGCGGAAGCCGGCGCCGTCAAATCCCATATCCAGCGGCCGCTGTGGCGAGCGGTCAAAGCCCGAAAAGCCCGAGGCCCGGTAGGCCGCGTCATAACTGCGATGACCGTTGGCAGGACCCGCATGGGCGTAGGAGGCGGCTCCCGGCCGGAACGCCGCCACCATCCCGGCGGCCCCGCTGGTGGCGGCGCGGATGCCGGCATTGGCCAGCGCCTCGCGAATGGCGCCGACGATCAGCCCGCGCACCAGGCCGGGGTCGCGAAAGCGCACATCGGCCTTGGCTGGGTGGACGTTGACGTCGACGGTCGCCGGATCGAGCGTCAGGAACAGCACGGTCACCGCGTGCCGGTCGCGCGGCAGCACATCGGCGAAAGCGCCGCGAATGGCGCCGGCAATCAGCTTGTCGCGCACTGGCCGGCCGTTGACATAGGCATATTGCTGCAACGCGTTGGCGCGGGTGAAGGACGGGATCGAGACGTGGCCGGTCAGGTGCACGCCGTCCCGGCTGGCGTCGATAGCGATGGAATTGTCGGGAAACTCGGCGCCCATGACTTGCGCGACGCGGCGCAGGCTGCCTTCCGCCGTGTCGTCGGTCGCCGGCAATTCCAGCGTCGAGCGGTCCGAGCCGGCGAGCGTAAAGCGCACGGCGGGGAAGGCGATAGCGATGCGCTTGAGCACGTCGCTGGTGGCGGAGCTTTCGGCGCGCTCGCCCTTCATGAATTTGAGCCGGGCCGGCGTGGCGAAGAACAGGTCGCGCACCTCGACCGTGGTGCCGCGGTTGGCCGCCGCCGGTTTGACCGCCGAAACGCGGCCGCCTTCGATGGCGATCTCGGCTGCAGCGTCGCCTGCGGCCGTGCGCGAGCGAACCGACAGTCGCGACACCGAACCAATCGACGGCAATGCCTCGCCACGGAACCCGAGCGAGCGGATATCGCGAATGTTGTCGGCAAGTTTCGAGGTGCAGTGGCGCGCAATGGCCAGCGCCAGTTCCTGTTCGGGGATACCGGAGCCGTCATCGGTGACGCGGATCAGGTTCAGCCCGCCGCCGGCAGTGACGACCTCGACGCGGGAGGCGCCGGCGTCGAGCGCGTTCTCGACCAGTTCCTTCACCACGCTCGCCGGACGCTCGATCACTTCGCCGGCGGCGATCTGGTTGATCATCGTTTCGGAAAGCTGGCGAATGGGCATGGGGGTACTATAGGCGGATTCGAAGAGTGTGCGGAAGGCTTCAATGGGGGTGCTGTCCCGCCACCTCAAGAGTTGCGCCAGCACTGCTCAAGCCTGCGCCGCCAGCCAGTCCCTGACTTTCCGCGCATTCTCGCTCAACTCCCGGTTCTTCGGCCAAACCACATAGAACGCCTTGCCGGTCTTCAGCACATGATCGGTCACCGGCACCAGCAGCCCCGACGCCAGGAGCCGTTCGGCCAGATGCCGCCAGCCGAGCGCGATGCCCTGGCCCTCCATGACGCCCTGGATCACGAGGCCGTAATCGTTGATGCGCAGGCCGCGCGCGGTGTTGTTGAGGCTGCCGCCCGCCGACTGGAACCATTCGTCCCAGCTAGCCGCCTCGCGGTAGGGCTCCTCGAGGTGGATCAGGCGATGCGTCGCCAGCTCCGCGACGCTCCTTGGCATGCCGAATTTCGCGAGATAGCTGGCGCCAACCACCGGAAAAATCTCCTCGTCGGCCAGCGGCAGCGAATGATAGTCGGCCCAGTCGCGCGGCTCGCCGCCGCGCACGGCGAGCGGGATGCCCTCGGCGATGATGTCGAGATCGCGGTCGGCGGTCTGGATGCGCAAGTCGATGCCCGGCAGTTCGTCGCGGAACTGCTGCAGCCGCGGCATCATCCAGAACGAGCCGAAGGCGGTCGACGCCGCCAGCGTGACATGACCGCCGGTCGCCTGCAGGCGCAGATCCTCCGCCGATTTGCGGATATGCGACAGACCGAGCGAGACGTCGGCATGGAAGCGTTCGCCCGCTTCTGTCAGGATGACCTGGCGGTGGCGGCGCTGGAACAGCTGCGCGCCAAGCTGTTCCTCCAACCCGCGCACCGCATAAGAGACGGCGGCCTGCGTCATGCCGAGCTCGCGCCCGGCAGCGGTGAAGCTCGACAGCCGGCCCGCCGCCTCGAAGACGATCAGGCTGCCGGCCGAGGGCAGGAGGTGGCGCAGGCTTCGCATAAGCTGAGCTTATACAAGAGATCAGGATTTTCCAGCATCACATCCATATTTCCTCTCGCTAACTTGGCTGGACGGAATGAGGAGGCTCCATGAACGCACCGGCCACTGAACTGACCGAGCAAACCCACCGCCGCGGCGGCGGTCGCCTCGGACGCAAGGCGCTGAGGAGCGCCCCCGTCACCTCGTTCCCGACGCTGGTCCGCGAGATCCCCACCTACCAGATGGTCCCGGACGAGGCGGTGGAACTGATCCACCAGGAGTCACTCGCTATCCTCGAAGAGGTCGGTTGCGAGTTCCGCGACGACGAGGCGATCGCCATGTGGAAGGCGGCGGGCGCCGACGTGTCCGAGACACGCGTCCGCATCGACCGCGGCCTGCTGATGGAACTGGTCGCGAAGGTTCCGTCCGAGTTCACCCTCAATGCGCGCAATCCCGAGCGCACCGTGCGCGTCGGCGGCAAGAACTCCATCTTCGCGCCGATGTATGGCGCGCCTTACGTGCGCGACCTCGACAACAACCGGCGTTATGGCACGCTTGAAGACCTCAACAATTTCCACAAGCTCGCCTACATGGCCCCGGCGCTGCATTCGTCGAGTTCGATCATCTGCGAGCCGATGGAGATCGCGGTGCCAAAACGGCATCTGCACATCATCCATTCGGCGCTGAAGCACTCCGACAAGCCGTTCATGGGCATCGTTACTTCCAAAGACCGCGCCGAAGACACGATGGCGATGGCGGGCATCGTCTTTGGCGAAGATTTCGTTCGCGACAATCCGGTGCTGGTGTCGATTACCAACTGCAACTCGCCGCTGGTGTGGGACGCCACCATGCTGGACGCGATGAAGGTCTATGCGCGCAGCAATCAGCCGCTGATCCTGGCGCCCTTTGCGCTGTGCGGCGCATCGACTTCGGCCTCGGCCGTCGGCGCGGTGGCGCAGGTCAATGCCGAAGCATTGGCCGGCGTCGCTTTCACCCAGCTGCTGCGCCCGGGTTCGCCCCAGATCTACGGCCAGTTCATGGTGACGGTTGACATGAAGACCGGCGCGCCGATGGGCGGCACGCCGGAGGCCGCGCAGATGATGTATCTGATGGGCGCGCTGGCGCGGAAATACAAGCTGCCCTGGCGCACCTCCGGCTTCCATGTCGGCTCCAAGCTCAACGACGCCCAGGCCGGCTATGAATCCAACATGCTGATGCATGCCGCCATCCTCGCCGGCGCCAATTATATCTGGCACTCCGCCGGCTGGTTGGAGGCCGGGCTGACCTGCGGCTATTCGAAATTCGCCACCGACTGCGAGCAGCTTGTCGGCTGGTACAAATATGCCGGCGGCCTGCCGTTCGACGACTTCAAGGAGGCCATGGCGGCGATCCGCGAGGTCGGGCCGCAGGGCCATTTCCTCGGCACCCAGCACACGCTCGATCATTACGAGTCGGCATTCTTCATGCCCACCATCATGGATTTCAACTCCTACGAACAATGGAAGGCCGGAGGGGCGAAGGATCACGACACGCGCGGCCGCGAGAAAGCCCGCAACATGCTGGCCGACTATGAAGAGCCGAAGCTCGATGAGGGCATTGCCGAGGGCCTCAGGGACTTTATCGCGCAGCGCGAAGAGAGGCTGCCCGACAGCGTTAGCTAAGAGAACGACGAATGAGTTGATAAACGGGCGAAGACCCGATGGGAACCGCAAGGGAGAAAGACATGACACTTTTCAAAAGCAATGGCGATCGCGTGCCAACGGCCATCGAGGCGCTGGCGCAAGAGACGCGTGCTGGCCGCATGGACCGGCGCGAGTTTCTAGCATTGGCAAGTGCGTTCGGCGCATCGACGGCGCTGGCCTACGGCATGATCGGCCTTGCCGCGCCGGGACAGGCTTTTGCCGAGGAGCCGAAGAAGGGCGGCACGCTGCACATATCGATGTCGGTCAAGGCCCAAAAAGATCCGCGCACCTATGACTGGGTGGAACTCGCCAACATCTCGCGCTGCTGGCTGGAGCCGCTGGTCCGCTACACCAGGGAATTCACCTTCGAGCCAGTGCTGCTCGAAAGCTGGGACATCAATGACGACGCCACGGAATACACATTGCATGTGCGCAAGGGCATCACCTGGAACAATGGCGATGCCTTCAACGCCGATGACGTGGTCTTCAATGTTACCCGCTGGTGCGAGAAGAAGGTCGCCGGCAATTCTATGGCCGCTCGCGTCGGCGGGCTGATCGACGAAAAGTCGGGCAAGGCCAGGGAAGGCGCGATCGCCAAGGTCGACGACAATACGGTCAAGCTGACGCTCAGCGCGCCCGACATTTCGCTGATCCCGAACCTCACCGATTATCCCGCGCTCGTCGTCCACCGCAATTTCGACGCCGAAGGCGCCGACCCGGTCAAGAAGCCGATCGGCACGGGCCCGTTCGAACTGGTCTCCTACGATGTCGGCCAGAAGGCGGTGGTCAAGCGTCGTGAAAACGGCAAGTGGTGGGGTGGTGAAGCGCCGCTCGACAGCGTCGAGTTCATCGACTACGGCACCGACTTCAACGCTTCGATCAACGCCTTCGAATCCGGCGAGATAGACCTCAATTTCGAGACGCCGGCCGACTTCATCGACATCCTGGATAAGATGGGGCTGGAGAAGTCCGAGGTTGCGACGGCAACCACGCTGGTTGCCCGCACGAACGTTACCCACAAGCCCTATGACGACCAGCGGGTGCGCAACGCGCTGCAGATGGCGGTCGACAACAATGCGGTGCTGGAACTCGGCTATGCCGGGCGAGGGACGGTCGGTGAAAACCACCATGTCAGCCCTATCCATCCTGAATATTTCGCGCTGCCCAAGAAGACGCGCGACGCGGCCGGCGCCAAGAAACTGATGGCCGACGCTGGGCAGGCCGATTTCGAGCACGAGCTGATCACCGTCGAGGACGATTGGCAGAAGAACACCGGCGACGCGATTGCCGGCCAACTGCGCGACGCCGGCATCAAGGTCAAGCGCACGGTGCTGCCGGGCTCGACCTTCTGGAACGACTGGACGAAATATCCCTATTCGATGACCATCTGGTACATGCGCCCGCTTGGCGTCCAGGTCCTGGCGCTTGGTTATCGCACCGGCGAGGCCTGGAATGAATCGGCCTATTCCAACCCGGATTTCGACGCCAAGCTGAAGCAGGCGCTGTCGCTGATCGATGTGGAGAAGCGGCGTGAGGTGATGAAGGATGTCGAGCAGATCCTGCAGGATTCCGGCGTCATCATTCAACCCTTCTGGCAGAAGCTCTACAGCCACATGAACAAGAAGGTGAAGAACTACGGCGTCCACCAGACCTTCGAGATGGACCTGCAGAACGTCTGGCTTGATGGCTGAGACGGTGCTTCATGAGCCGCAAAAAAGCCGATATGCAGGATGTCTGGTATTGCACCTTGCCGCCAAACGTCCGGAGATCCTGCATGAAACCGATAGTGCTTGCCGCTGTCTTTTCGATTGCCTTGCCAGCGACAGTGCTGGCCGGGCCGGCTTCCAACGCCGTGAAGTTCTTTTATCTGCCCGAGGTGAAATTCGAGGGAGATGCAAAGTACCGCGACCGCTTCACCGAGCCGGTGACCAAGCTGTTCGATCTCAACGACCAGGCCACGAAGAACAAGCCCGACGAAGTCGCCTGCCTCGACTTCGATCCCGGCCTCGACGCGCAGGATTTCGACCAGAAGTCGATTGCCAAGACATTGAAGCTGGCCGAGACCGTCAATGGCGATACGGCCGAAGTCACCGCCACCTTCAGCCTTTTTGCGGAAGGCGATGATTCCAAACGCGAAATGCTGTGGTCGCTGAAGAAAATCGACGGCAAATGGAAGGTCGCCGACATTACCTCCAAGACCAGCAGCTGGACGCTGAGCGCGCTGGAATGCATGCCCGACAAAGCGCCGGAGTGATCCCGTGCTCCGCCGTCTTGCCTTGGCGCTGTCGCCCATGTGCGTGCTGTCGGTGGGTATGAGCGCAGCCGCAGCACAAGGCCTGTTGGGCCCGCCGCCAGCCAATGCGCCGGCCGTGACGGCACCGGCCGGCGCAGCACCGCCCGCAAATCCACCCGGGACAGCGGTGGAACCGGCGACACCGCCGGTTGGGTGGCCGCCGGCCGACGCCCCACCGGCCGCACCCATTCTGCCGGGATCCCCGACGGCGGTGGTGCGGCCATTTTACGATCAGGTGGGACTGGAGATCGATCCCGCGCAGCGCAGCCACTTCATCGACCCGGCAAAAACCGTTCTCGACAAGAGCGACGCGTTGCGCACATCCGGGCAGGGAGAATGTCTCGACCCCAACATGGCGCTCGACAATGCCGACTATGACAAGACCGAGATCGATAAGAGCCTGAAGACACTCGAAGCGATCAATGGCGACCAGGCCAAGGTCATTGTCGCCTTCGTCGTCGCCGGCAACCCGCATCGCCTTGAATGGAAATTCAGGAAAGTCGACGGCGACTGGAAGATATCCGATCTGCTTTCGGTGACCGGTGAATGGGCGCTCAGCCAGTATCAGTGCGAATAATGTTGATTGAGGGTCAGCGCCTGCGATCCTTCGCGCCCCCCTCTGTCCTGCCGGACATCTCCCCCACACGGGGGGAGATCAGCAGTTCCAGCGTCTCGCCCGCTCCGCATCATTTGAGATTAGCTAAAGCCTATGTGGCGGCCAATCTCCCCCGTGTGCGGGAGATGTCCGGCAGGACAGAGGGGGGCGCTGTCCCGCTAAAGTTCCGCAAAATAGCTTCAGCCCCTTCCGCGATAGGGGGCAACGCCGGTGTCGGGCAACCAGGCGCCTTCGGGCGGAGCGCCGGTCTGCCAGAAGACATCGATCGGAATGCCGCCGCGCGGATACCAATAGCCGCCTATGCGCAACCACAGCGGCTTCGTTGCCGCCACAATGCGGCGGCCGATCATCACCGTGCAGTCTTCATGGAAAGCGCCATGGTTGCGAAACGAGGTCATGAACAGTTTGAGCGACTTCGATTCCACGAGCGTGGCATCGGGTGCGTAGTCGATGACGATATGAGCGAAATCCGGCTGTCCGGTTACCGGGCAGAGCGAGGTGAATTCCGGGCAGGTGAAGCGCACGATCGCCGGCGGTCCGTCGCCGCGCTGGAACGGCACGGTCTCCAGGACCGCGGTCTCCGGGCTCTGTGGCGTCTCGACGTGGGCGCCGAGCTGGGTGAGGGTTTTGGTATCGATCATCGCGGTTTTCCTGGGGATTTTCCGCGCTCATTAGCACCGGACCGAAAAGTGTGCAGCGATTTTCGAATAAATTCGATGCTTAAGACAAGAACTGGAGCAGCACGCGCTGCTCCGACACAAATTGGAATGGCAGGAAGATGATGACCAGCAACGACCCGCTTCTCCAGCCTTACCAGCTCAAACACCTGACGCTGAAGAACAGGGTGATGTCGACCAGCCACGAGCCGGCCTATTCCGAGGACGGCATGCCGAAACAGCGCTACCGGCTCTACCACGCCGAAAAGGCCAAGGGCGGCATGGCGCTGACCATGACGGCGGGCTCGGCGATCGTCTCGCGCGACAGCCCGGCCGCCTTTGGCAATCTGCATGTCTATGACGACCGCATCGTGCCGTGGCTGGCCGAACTGGCGGACGCCTGCCACGAGCATGACTGCAAGGTGATGATCCAGATCACCCATCTTGGTCGCCGCACCGGCTGGAACAAGGCCGACTGGCTGCCGGTGCTGTCGGCTTCGCCGGTGCGTGAGCCGGCGCACCGCGCGTTCCCCAAAACCATCGAGGACTGGGACATCGAGCGCATCGTCGCCGACTATGCGTCGGCTGCGCAGCGCTGCCAGGCGGCCGGCCTCGACGGCATCGAGTTCGAATCCTACGGCCATCTGATGGACGGCTTCTGGTCGCCGGCCACAAACCATCGCGACGACGAGTTCGGCGGTTCGCTCGACAACCGGCTGCGCTTCACCGACATGGTGCTGGATGCCGTGCGAGCGGCCGTCGGTGAGAAGTTCATCGTCGGCATCCGCATGGTCGCCGATGAGGACTTTGACAAAGGCCTGTCGAAGGCCGAGGGCGTCGAGATCGCGAGACGGCTCGCCAATTCTGGCAAGGTCGATTTCCTGAACATCATCCGCGGCTCGATCGAAAGCGACGCGGCGCTCACCAAGGTTATCCCGGTGACCGGCATGCGCTCTTCGCCGCATCTCGATTTCGCCGGCGAGGTGAGGGCGGCAACAAAATTCCCGACCTTCCATGCGGCGCGGATTTCCGATGTCGCCACGGCGCGCCACGCCATCGCGACCGGCAAGCTCGATATGGTCGGCATGACCCGCGCCCATATCGCCGACCCGCACATCATCAAGAAGGTCATGGAAGGTCGCGAGCACGAGATCCGGCCTTGCGTCGGCGCCACCTATTGCCTCGATCGTATCTATGAAGGCGGCGAGGCGCTGTGCGTCCACAATGCCGCGACCGGCCGCGAGGCCGAGATTCCGCATATCATCCTGAAGACCGTAGGGCCCAGGCGGAACGTCGTCGTCGTTGGCGCTGGCGCTGGCGGGCTCGAGGCAGCTCGCGTGATGGCCGAACGCGGCCATCATGTCACGGTGCTTGAAGCCTCCGGTCAGGCCGGCGGCCAGGTTCGGCTGGCGACGCAGAACCCGCGCCGCAAGGAGTTGATCGGCATCATCGACTGGCGGCTGGCCGAACTCGACCGGCTCGGCGTCGGGATCCGCTACGACACCTGGGCCGAGCGGGACGAAGTGCTGGCGCTGTCGCCCGACGTGGTGGTGATCGCCACCGGCGGCCTGCCACAGAACCCGCCGCTGACATCAGGCGACAATCTCGTCACGTCGAGTTGGGACATCATGGCCGGCAGCATCAAGCCGGCGGAGAACGTGCTGCTCTTCGACGACAATGGTGGCCACCAGGGCATGGGCGCGGCGGAGCTGATCGCCAATGCAGGGTCAAAACTGGAGCTGGTTTCGCCGGAGCGCTTCTTCGCCCCCGAAATGGGCGGCATGAACCACGTGCCCTATATGCGCGCATTCCAGGAGAAGGGCGTCACCATCACCATCAACACCAGGCTGCGCTCGGTGCGGCGCGAGGGCAACCAACTGGTCGCCGAACTCGCCTCCGACTTTGCCGATGGCTGGCGTGGCGAAAGGCGGGTCGACCAGGTGGTGGTCGAGCACGGCACGGCGCCGCTCGACGATCTCTATCTCCGGCTGAAACCGCTGTCGAAGAATGGTGGAGCGGTCGACTATGAGCGGCTGGTCGGCGGCGGCGATATTTTTCCTTCACGCAATCCCGAAGGCGGCTTCGTGCTGTTGCGCATCGGCGATGCGGTCGCATCGCGCAACATCCACGCGGCCATCTATGATGGCATCAGGTTCGGCTTGCGGGTGTGAGCTTTACAAGCGGCCTACGGCTTGTTCCAAAACTCGATCTCACCCTTCCGGCGGGCGCAACTCGATCGATCAAAGTGATGGGTGGCGCGCAGCCAAACCTCTGTGCGGAGAGCCACCTTGCACATCCGTCCGAACTGCGCGCCGCGTACGCCACCGCCCGGGAGCCAGGCGGCGTACGACGCGGAATGCTTCAACTGGGAGGCAACGCGCGGCAGGGCTCAAATCATCCTGGCCGTCGCCATGCAAAGCACGGTGAGTACCAGAAGCCAGGCGGCGATGCGCTCGCCGCGGGCCATTTTGGTGCGCAGCGCCGCTTCCGTTGCGGCGTCCGCGCCGGCAAGCTGCCGGCTGGTCTTGCGGACGACGACGCTGAGAACGCCGGCAGCGGCGAAGGCGGCCAGGATGCCCAGCGCCAGCACCATTTCCATCGAGCCGAAATAGGCGCCGTGGAAGAAATACCAGAGCAGGGCGCCGGTCACGAACACCATGCCGGCCGAGCCCATTTGCGGTCCGATAAAGCGCTCCGCCCTGATCTCGGGGTCGCGGGCAAGCGTGATGGTGGTGCCGGCCCAGAACACGCCGGACATGACGTGAAGGCCTATAACGACGATGTAGACATATTGCATGACCGCTTCCTCCTTGCCGCCGCCCGTCCTCGGATCCCTGTCGAACGCGGATAATACGAACTCGGCAGATCGACACGCATGATAGTTAGGTATCAAATGGTTCGATGTCAATGTATAATGCCACGTTCCATCGCTCGGCGCCTTGTTCTACTGTCGGCGCATGACTCCCTTTGACCGTCCGCCGATCGGCATGAATCTCGCGCGCACCTCCAAGCTGGTGGCGCAGGCCTTTGACGCCGCTTTGGTCGAGGCCGGCGGCACGCTGCCGGTGTGGCTGACCTTGCTTTCGGTCAAGTCGAGCGAGCTTGCCAACCAGCGCGAACTTGCCGGCATGATCGGCATCCAGGGCGCCACGCTCACCCACCATCTCAACGCCATGGAGGCGCAAGGCTTGCTGACGCGCCGCCGCGATCCGGACAACCGCCGGGTTCATCTGGTCGAGCTGACGCAGGCGGGCGAAACGATGTTCCTGAAGCTGCGGGCGGCGGCTCTCATCTTCGACAAGCGGCTGCGCGCGGGATTGCCGGACGACAGGCTGGCGGAGTTCGCCGAGGTGCTGGCGGCATTGCGGGCGAATGTCGCGCCGGCCAAATGACCGGCACCGGTGGGCAATAGTCTAGGCTAAATTGCCCTGAAGCACCTTCAGCTTGGCTTTCTTCGGGCTGCGCGCCAGCAGCCATTCGCGCGCTTTGTCCTGCGGCATCGGGAAGGCGATGGAATAGCCCTGCACCTGGTCGCAGCCGATTGCCATCAGCGAATCGAGCTCGGCTTCGGTTTCCGCGCCCTCGGCGACGATCGAAATGCCGAGACCGCGCGCCAGCTCGGTGATGGCGCGCACGATCTTGGTGTTGTCGCCATTCTCGTTGATGTTCTGGACGAAGCGGCGGTCGATCTTCAGCCGGTCGATCTCGTTGGGATTGACGTGGCTGAGCGAGGCATAGCCGGTGCCGAAATCGTCGAGCTCAAGATGGACGCCAGCAGCGCGGATGTGGCGCAGCTTCGCCGCGATGCCCGTCTTCTCATCGTCGAGAATGACGGATTCGACGATTTCAAGCGACAGTTTCTGCGGCGCCAGGCCGGCCTTTTCCAGCGTCGCGAACAGGAAGCGGTCGAAGTCGGGTTCGCGCAGCTCGGTGCCGGACACGTTGACGGCGAGCCGGCCGAAGGCAATGCCGGCGCGATCCCATTCGGCTGCTTGCTCGATCGCCTTCGTAAAGACTATGCGGCCGATCTCGGGCATGAAGCCGCATTTTTCGGCGACCGGAATGAACTCGCCCGGCGCAATCATGCCGCGCTCGGCATGCTTCCAGCGCACCAGCGCCTCGATGCCGCTGATGGCGCCGTTGCTCAGCGACACCTGCGGCTGGAAATAGACTTGGAAGGCGTTCTCCGAAATCGCGACCTTGATGTCGTGCTCGAGCTGCTTGCGGTAGTCGAGTTCGCGCCTGAGTTCCTCGGAGAAGAACGAGAAGCTGCCGCCGCCGAGCTTCTTGGCGGAATAGAGCGCGAGGTCGGCGTGGACGAGCAGATCCTCGGCATTGTCGGCGTCGATGGGATAGACGGCAATGCCGGCGCTGGCCCCCGGAAGGATGGTCGTGCCCTGGAAGGTAATCGGCTCGTTGATCTCCTCCAGGATGCGACGGGCCAGCATGTTGATGTCCTCGGGGCCGCCGGCGCCATTGAGGATCATCACGAATTCGTCGCCGCCAAGGCGCGCGCAGAGATCCGACGCGCGGCAGGAATCACGCATGCGCTGCGCGGTGACGACCAGCACATAGTCGCCGGCGGCGTGGCCGAGCGTGTCGTTGATCTGCTTGAACCGGTCGAGGTCGAGCTGGATCACCGCCAGCCTCTCACGCCGGCGATGCGCGCCCTTGATCAGCGTTTCGAAGTGATCGGTCAGGAAGGTGCGGTTGTGCAGGCCGGTCAGCCCGTCATGTACGGCGATGAAGGCCATCGAGTTGCGGGCATCGACAAGCTCATGGGTCTTGCGCAGGATCGCCTTCGACATCGGCCGGAAGATGAAAAGCGCCACCAGCACGATGACGCCGATGGTGGCGTAGAACAAGGTGCGATGGAGATCGAGGAGCTTTTCCGACCGCTCGTCTGCGAATGCGGCGATGCGTTGGCCGAGCGCGGCATAACCCGACAGCGTCGCATTGGCGACGGAAGCATCGAGATTGACGCGCTCGCCGCCGCCCTTGTAGGCGGCATTGCCGGAGAGCTGGGATTCGAAGGACGAGATCAGCCTTTCGCCATTGGCGACCAGCCCGACCGAGAAATAGTCGAGGTGGAACGGCTTGCCGTAAAGGACGCTCTCGATCGACTTTGGGTCGGACAATGCCGGCGACAGCGGGTCGGCTCCCGTCTGTTTGAGGAGCAGGTCGTAGTTCGCCTCGAACTCGGCGGTCGCCTGTTTCAGCGCGGCAACCAGGGCCGGCTGCTTGTCACGCGCGGCGGAGCCGGTTGCGCTGGTCAAAAAGACGATGCGCTGCGACAGCGCCTTCTGGGTGCTGACGATGTCGAGCAGAGTATGGTTGTGCTGTTGCGCCGCCATCATCTGCTGCAGCAGGATGAAGGAGGCCATCACCATGGCGGCGATGATCAGCAGCGCGAGCCAGTAGCCGCTCTTGATCAACAGGATGAGTTTGCCCGAGACGGTTTGCGCCGGCTGCTGCGACATATTCTAGGTGACCCCTCGGTCGAACTGATTCTGCCACCGATTCGTGGCGAGAAGACCATTGGCTTGAAAGGGTTAACAGGTCTGGAAGCCGGCGGAACTGTTGCTTCGGCAGTAAACGAAAGCTGCCGAGATGGTTATCATGTTCTTTCGCGGCATGGCCGTATTCGCGTGCCTGCTACTCCAGCATGCGGGCCATGCGATCGGGTCGCGCCAGGGTTGAGCCCGCCGTGCCACCGAAACGGTCGCTTTTGCGATGGATTTTTAGTGCGCGTAGCGCGACAGTCGCGCCAATCTCAACAGGACCTGATCCATGAGCGCGGCATTCCTCTCCCATATCGACAACGAACTGCAAGGGCTGAAATCCGCCGGGCTCTACAAATCCGAGCGGGTGATCACCTCGACCCAGTCGGCTGAGATCGAAGTCGGCGGCGACAAGGTGCTGAATTTCTGCGCCAACAACTATCTCGGCCTCGCCGACAGCTCAGAATTGCGCGATGCAGCCAAAGGCGCGCTGGACCGCTACGGTTACGGCATGGCCTCGGTGCGCTTCATCTGCGGCACGCAGGAAGAGCACAAGCAGCTTGAATCAACGATTTCATCATTCCTCGGCATGGACGACACCATCCTCTACGGCTCCTGCTTCGACGCCAATGGCGGCCTGTTCGAGACACTGCTCGGCGAGGAGGATGCGATCATTTCCGATGCGCTGAACCATGCCTCGATCATCGACGGTGTGCGGCTGTCGAAGGCCAAGCGTTTCCGCTACGCCAACAACGACATGGCCGATCTCGAAGCCCGGCTGAAGGAGGCGAAAGACTGCCGCTTCCGCCTGATCGCCACCGACGGTGTGTTCTCCATGGATGGCATCATCGCCAATCTTAAAGGCGTCTGCGACCTCGCGGAAAAATACGACGCCATGGTCATGGTCGACGACAGCCATGCCGTCGGCTTCGTCGGCAAAAACGGCCGCGGCTCGGCCGAACATTGCGGCGTCGAGGGCAGGGTGGACATCATCACCGGCACGCTCGGCAAGGCGCTGGGCGGCGCCTCGGGCGGCTACACCTCGGGCAAAGGTCAGGTGGTCGACTGGCTGCGCCAGCGCTCGCGGCCCTATCTCTTCTCCAACACGCTGATGCCGGCGATCGCCGGCGCCTCGATCAAGGTGTTCGAGCTGATCCGAAATGGCGACGCCCTGCGCCAGCGCCTCTATGCCAATGCGGCGCGCTTCCGGTCCGAGATGGGCAAACTCGGCTTCACGTTGGCCGGCGCCGATCACCCGATCATCCCGGTGATGCTGGGCGATGCGAGCCTGGCGCAGGAAATGGCGGCGCGCATGCTGAAGCGCGGCATCTATGTCATCGGCTTTTCGTTCCCGGTGGTGCCGAAAGGCCAGGCGCGCATCCGCACCCAGATGTCGGCGGCGCATTCCACCGCCGACATCGACCGCGCCGTGGCAGCATTCGCGGCGGTCGGCAAGGAACTGGGCGTGATTGGCTGAGAGTTTTACCCTCCCCCTTTGTGGGGAGGGTCGACTTTCGACCGCTTGCGAAGCAAGCGGGCGGGAGGCGGGGTGGGGGTCTGCAGGGTCACGACCTCCGCCAGTTTTTGACCCCCACCCGGCCCTTCGGGCCACCCTCCCCACAAGGGGGAGGGTAAGGAGTTGTAGCATGTCGAACATGATGAAGGCGCTGGTGAAGGCCAAGGCTGAACCGGGCATCTGGATGGAAGAGGTGCCGGTGCCGGAGATCGGCCCTAACGACGTGCTGATCAAGGTCAAGAAGACAGCGATCTGCGGCACCGACGTCCACATCTACAATTGGGACCAGTGGGCGCAGAAGACCGTGCCGGTGCCGATGGTGACCGGCCATGAATTCGTCGGCACGGTGGCCGATTTCGGCGCTGCGGTCACCGAATACAAGGTCGGCCAGCGTGTCTCCGGCGAAGGTCACATCGTCTGCGGCCATTGCCGCAATTGCCGCGCCGGCAGGGGGCATCTCTGCCGTAACACGCTCGGCGTCGGCGTCAACCGCCCCGGCGCCTTCGGCGAATATCTGGCGATCCCGCAGCACAATGTCGTGCCGATCCCCGACGATGTGCCCGACGAGATCGCCGCGATCTTCGATCCCCTGGGCAATGCCGTCCACACCGCTCTGTCCTTCGACCTGGTCGGTGAAGACGTTCTGGTCACCGGCGCCGGGCCGATCGGCATCATGGGCGCGCTCGTTGCCCAATGTGTGGGGGCGCGAAAAGTCGTCATCACCGACATCAACCCGGTGCGGCTGGCGCTGGCCAAAAAGCTCGGCGTCCAGCATGTCGTCGATGCCTCGAAGGAAAAACTGCGCGACGTTATGCCGGCGCTGGGCATGACCGAGGGTTTTGACGTCGGTCTCGAAATGTCGGGCGCCGCGCCCGCCTTTCGCGACATGATCGACACCATGAACAATGGCGGCAAGATCGCCATTCTGGGCATCGCGCCGACCGGCTTCGAAATCGACTGGAACAAGGTCATCTTCAAGATGCTGCACTTGAAGGGCATCTACGGCCGCGAAATGTTCGAGACCTGGTACAAGATGATCGCCCTGGTGCAGGGGCCGCTGGATGTGTCGGGTCTGATTACGCACCGCATTGGGATCGACGATTTCCAGACGGGGTTTGACGCGATGCGGAGCGGCAGTTCGGGCAAGGTGGTGATGGATTGGTGAGGCACGTGTGGGTGCAAGATGGCGGACAATGAGCACGGTCGTATCATTGCCTCGCAGGCAAAGCTCGTACTGAAGCCGGCCGGATTTCGACGCAAAGGGCAGTCCCGAATCTGGATCGCCGATCGCGGCTTCTGGCTAAGTGTAGTCGAGTTCCAGCCCAGTTCCTGGTCCAAGGGCACTTACCTTAACGTAGCAGTCCACTGGCTCTGGGGTTCGCTTCCGGAAACGATTACCTTCGATCGCGTTGAGCGCATTGGACAGTTCGTTCCGTTCGAGAGCCCGCCACAGTTTCTTCTCGCGGTTGATCAAATGGCCAAGAAGGTCGTCGAAATCGATCAGGTTCACCGATCGATGTTCCCTTCCGTCCAAACGACAGCGAAAATCCTCGTGAGTGAATTGCAGCCGGGCGCCTACGGCGAGTGGGCGGCCTTCCACGCCGGGGTGGCGGCTGGTTTGGCCGGTGATTTTGAAACGGCAAGGCGACTGTTTGAAAGCGCTCAAAGACACGCGGCTTCGCAAGCGCAGGCGCTTCTAGCCTACATTGATGATCCGGCGGCATTTCGAAGCCGTGTCAGAGGCTTCATTGAAGCCGAACGCGCCTATTACGGTCTAGGGGCGTTGCCTGCCGCATTCGCGATCTGATTTCAGCGACGGTCGAACTTATGGGAAGATCTCAACCCAAGGTGAGTTTTGCCTCCAGCGCCGCCACCCCATTCACAATCGCCGCCCGCTCTTCCGTACCAAGCCTCTCCAGCAACTCCCGTTCAAACGCCCTCGCCAGCGGCACCATCTCTTGATAGGCGGTCAGCCCGGCCTTGGTCAGCGTCAGATGCTCCACGCGGCGATCGTTCTCGTCCGGCGTGCGGATCAGCCAGCGCCGCCGCTCAAGCTCGGCCACCGCGCGCGACACCTTGGTCTTGTGCATGGCCGACTGTTCGCCAAGCGCTGTCGCCGTCATGGTGCCGCGCTGTCCGAGCCCTGACAGGGTGCGCCATTCCGGCCGCGTCAGGCCGTGGCGGTCGCGGTAGATTTTTGAAAATTCGCGGCTGACGGCGTCGGCCAGCCGGTAGAGCCGATAGGGCAGGAAGCTTTCGAGTTCGAGGATTTCCATCTGCACCATGGATGCGGCATTCGCCCGTTGATAGTTACATTTTCGATGGTTACAAATGAAACCAGTTTGGTCAACATCGCCGGCAAGCAGCGCTTCGCGGGGCCGGGATCAGGGAGGATCGGATGACCTTTTCCTACATGCCGGGCTTCGGCAACGACTTCGAAACCGAGACGCTGCCCGGCTCGCTGCCGCAGGGGCGGAACTCGCCGCAACGGCCGGCTTACGGGCTCTATGCCGAACAGCTATCGGGCTCGCCCTTCACCGCGCCGCGCGGCACCAATGAGCGTTCCTGGCTCTACCGCATCCGGCCGAGCGTAAAACACACCGGCCGCTTCAAGGCAGCGAGCTATCCCTTGTGGAAGACAGCACCCAATGTCGGCGACCACGAACTGGCGCTCGGGCAGTATCGCTGGAACCCGGTGCCGATGCCGAAGGAGCCGACCGATTTCATTCAAGGGATGCGCACCATCACCACCGCCGGCGACGTGCTGGGCCAAAGCGGCATGGCGGCGCATGTCTATGTCGCCAACCGCTCGATGGTCGACGACCATTTCTTCAACGCCGACGGCGAGTTGCTGATTGTCCCCCAGGTCGGCGCCTTGCGCTTTGTCACCGAGATGGGCGTCATCGAGCTTCGGCCCGGCGAGATCGCCGTGCTGCCGCGCGGTCTGGTGTTCAAGGTCGAGCTCGCCGACAAGGAAGTGCGCGGCTATGTCTGCGAGAATTACGGCGCCAAGCTGACGCTGCCCGACCGCGGCCCGATCGGCGCCAACTGCCTGGCCAACCCACGCGACTTCAAGACGCCCAGCGCCTGGTTCGAGGAGAAGGAGACGCCGTGCCGGCTGACGGTGAAATGGTGCGGCAATTTCAACGTCACCGAGATCGGCCATTCGCCGCTCGACGTCGTCGCCTGGCACGGCAACTATGCGCCCTACAAATATGATCTGGCGACGTTTTCGCCGGTCGGCGCCATCCTGTTCGACCATCCCGATCCGTCGATCTTCACCGTGCTGACGGCGCCGAGCGGCGAGGAGGGCACCGCCAATATCGACTTCGTCATCTTCCCGCCGCGCTGGCTGGTGGCGGAAGACACGTTCCGGCCGCCCTGGTACCACCGCAACATCATGAGCGAGTTCATGGGCCTGATCCATGGCCAGTACGACGCCAAGGAAGAAGGCTTCGTGCCCGGCGGCATCAGCCTGCACAATCTGATGCTGGCCCACGGCCCCGACGCACCTGGCTTCGAAAAGGCCTCGCGCTCCGAGCTGAAACCGGTCAAGCTCGACAACACGATGGCCTTCATGTTCGAGACCCGATTCCCGCAAATGCTGACCCGCTACGGCGCCGAGCTTGAAACAAGGCAGGACAATTACATTGACTGCTGGACCGACCTGAAGAAGCGCTTCAACGGCACGCCGGAGGGCGACTGGTCTTGAGATCAGCTCGATGAGCGACCGGCTGGTGCTTCTCGGCTCGAAAGGCGGCCCGGCGTTGCGGTCGGGCGGGCCGTGGCCGAGTTCGTCGCTGCTGGAGCTTGGCGGGCGGACCATCGTCGTCGATTGCGGGCTGGGTGTCACGCGTGGCCTGGTCGATGCCGGCGTCAGCCTGAAGGCGCTCGACCTGATCTTCGTCACCCATCTGCATTCCGATCATGTGCTGGAACTGGGGGCGCTGCTCCACACCGCCTGGACCGCCGGTCTGGCCAGTCCGGTGACGTTGTTCGGACCGCCCGGCACCGGCCATTACTGGCGGCGCTTCTGCCAGGCGATGGAGTTCGACATCGAGATCCGAATCGTCGACGAAGGCAGGCCGGACATCCGCGAACTGGTTTCGATCGTTGAATTCGGCGAAGGCCAGGTTTTCGCACAACGCGGCCTGAAGGTCTCGGCACTGCGCGTCGACCATCCACCGGTAACCGACTGTTTCGCGCTGCGGTTCGAGCAAGGCGGTAAAAGCGTCGTCTTCTCATCCGACACCGCCTTCTTCCCGCCGCTCGCCGGCTTCGCCAAAAATGCCGACATCCTCGTCCATGAAGCCATGCTGGACGAGGGCATCGAGCGGCTGGTCGCCAGGACCGGCAATGGCGCGCGGCTGAAAGAACATCTGCTCGCCAGCCACTCCTTTGCCGAGGAAGCCGGGCGCATCGCCAGCGATGCCGGGGTGAAGAGGCTGGTGCTCAACCACCTCATTCCGGCCGACGATGCCGCGATCGGCGATGCCGACTGGGAGGCCGCCGTCAGGAAATCGTGGGCGGGTGACTTGACGATTGCCCGCGACGGCCTTGTTGTGAACTTAGACGGCGCCAAAGCCGCATCAGGAGAGGAAACCGCATGAAGCTTGCCACATTGAGGGACGGGACGCGCGACGGAAAGCTTGTCGTCGTCTCGCGCGACCTGACGCGCTTCACCGACGCCTCGTTCCTGGCGCGCACGCTGCAGGCCGCGCTCGACGACTGGCAGCGGATTTCGCCGCACCTGGCGACGATCGCCGAATCGCTGGAGAACAATGCGGTGCCGTCGGCACGCTTCCATGAGCATGACGCCCATTCGCCGCTGCCGCGCGCCTATCAATGGGCCGATGGTTCTGTCTATGTGAACCACGTCGAGCTGGTGCGCAAAGCCCGCGGCGCAGAGATGCCGGCAAGCTTCTGGACCGATCCGCTGATCTACCAGGGTGGCTCGGATTCCTTTATCGCGCCGCGCGAGCCGATCCGCGCGGCGGACGAAGCCTTCGGCATCGACATGGAGGCGGAGGTCGCCGTCATAGTCGACGACGTGCCGATGGGCGCCAGCCTCGACCAGGCGCGCGCCGCCATCCGGCTGGTCATGCTGGTCAATGATGTGACGCTGCGCGCGCTCACCGGACCCGAGCTCGCCAAGGGGTTTGGCTTCTTCCAGTCGAAGCCGTCCTCGGCTTTTTCGCCGGTGGCGGTGACGCCGGACGAACTCGGCGACGCCTGGGATGGCGGCAAGGTCAACCTGCCTCTGCTCGCCGACGTCAACGGCAAGCCGTTCGGCCGTGCCAATGCCGGCGTCGACATGACCTTCGACTTCCCGGCGCTGATTGCCCATGCCGCAAAGACACGGCCGCTGGTTGCCGGCACCATCATCGGCTCCGGCACCGTCTCCAACAAGCTGGATGGCGGGCCGGGCAAACCGGTGGCGGCCGGCGGCGCCGGCTATTCCTGCATCGCTGAACTGCGCATGATCGAGACCATTGAGTCTGGCGAGCCCAAGACGCCGTTCCTGCGCTTTGGCGATACGGTGCGTATCGAGATGAAGAATAAAAGCGGAAACTCGATCTTCGGCGCCATCGAGCAGAAGGTCGAGAAGTCCCAGGCATAAGAGGGGGCAATGCAATGACGGGCGAGGCGTTCTACCTGCTGGCCGGCGTCTGGGCGCTGGCCATTCTGGTGGTCTTCATCCAGGCGATCCGGCTGAGCTACCGCATCGAGGCGCGCTCGCCCGATCTGACCAACCGCAGTGGCTACCCGCGCAAGGCGATGATGTTCCGCACCATCACCAACACCAATGTGGCGCGGGACGAGGAGACGCAGGCGATGCGGCGGCGCATGAACCGGCTGCTGCTGATCGTTGTCGCCGGCTTCGCGGTGATGGCGGCTGGCATTGGCCTGATCAGACGAATGAACGCGTGACCCTGCTCGAGCATTTCAGCCGCATGGCCGGCAACAATCTCTGGTCGAACGACCGGCTCTATCGCGCCGTGCTGCAGCTAAAGCCCGGCGAATTCGAAGCCGAGCGCACAAGCTTCTTCCCGTCGATCAAGGCGACGCTCAACCACATCCTCGCGGTCGATCAACTCTATCTCGATTTTCTCGAAGAAGGCGGCGTCGGTGCGGCCGCTTATGACGACTACGTGCCGTTCGATGTGCCGCAGGCGCTGTTTGCCGCCCAGGTCGCAGCAGATCGACGCCTAATCGCCTTTTGCGAGAAGCTGTCGGAGGCGGATCTCGACCGTCAGGTCATCACGGACCGGCGCGAGGACGGCATGATCCCCGAAAAGATCGGCGACATTCTCGCCCATGTCTTCCTCCACGACATCCACCATCGCGGCCAGGTTCACGCGATGCTCTCGGGCAGCTCGGTCGCGCCGCCGCAGCTGGACGAGTTTTTGCTCGATTATGATTTGAAGGTGAGGAAGGAAGAGGTCGAGCGGCTGGGCCTCTGACCTTTATCTGGTGTACTCGTTCCATTCAGGGCCGAGTTTGTCGAAATCGTCAGAAATCCAAATCTTGCCCTTCAGGGCACCTATGCGCGACAACAAGTCTTCTCGAACTGGTGCCACGAGCCGCGCCGCGATCTTGCCGTGACGAGTGATGACTATCTCCTCGCCGGCTTCCGCGCGGCCGACGAGTTCCGATAGTTTGGCCTTTGCTTCGGTTATGGAGACGTTCACGGCTCGACCTCTTGTGATCGGAACTTAGATCAAAGCCGATCGAGCCGCAAACGAGCTTACGGTTTTCACGCCGCCTTGCCATCGACCTTGATCACGCCGCGCTTGATCTGGTCCTGCTCGATCGACTCGAACAGCGCGCGGAAATTGCCTTCGCCAAAACCTTCGTCGCCCTTCCTCTGGATGAATTCGAAGAAGATCGGGCCGATCACGGTTTTGGAGAATATCTGCAGCAGGATCTTGGTCATGCCGCCGTCGACCACGCCTTCGCCGTCGATCAGGATGCCGTGCTTCTTCATCCGCTCGATCGGCTCGTCATGCCCGTTCACCCTGTTGTACGACATGTCGTAGTAGGTCTCCGGCGGACCGGGCATGAACTTCAGCCCGTTGTCGGCAAGCTTGTCGGTGGCGGCGTAGATGTCGTCGGTGCCGACAGCGATATGCTGGATGCCTTCGCCATTGTACTTCTTCAGATACTCGGCGATCTGGCTGGTGTCGTCCTTGGACTCGTTCAGCGGGATACGGATCTTGCCGCAGGGCGAGGTGATGGCGCGGCTGACGAGGCCGGTGATCTTGCCGTCGATGTCGAAGAAATGGATCTGCTTGAAGCCGAACAATTCGCGATAAAAGTCCCACCATTTGTCCATCTGGCCGCGATAGACATTGTGGGTGAGGTGGTCGACGAAATAGAAGCCGACGCCTTGGGGCCGCGGGTCGCGTTCGCCCAGCCACTCGAACTCGGCATCATAGGCCGAGCCCTTCTTGCCATAGGCTTCGATGAAATAGAGCAGTGAGCCGCCAATGCCGACAATGGCCGGCACGTCGAGCGCCTTGTCGTTGCCGTCGTAGGGCGTGGCGCCTTTCGATACCGCATGCTCGAACGCATGCTTTGCATCGACCACGCGCCAGGCCATCGAGGCGGCGCAGGGGCCGTGCTTGTCGACGAATTTCATCGCATGCGAACCCGGCTCGGCATTGACGACATAGTTGATGTCGCCCTGGCGCCAGACGGTGATGTCCTTCGTGCGGTGCTTGGCCACCGCGACATAGCCCATGCGGGTGAACAGTTCGGCTAGCTTCTGCGGCTCCGCATGCGCGAACTCGACGAACTCGAAACCGTCGGTGCCGGCGGGGTTTTCCTTGCTGATCTTTGCGGGCGGGGCGTGGTGCGGGAAGGGACCCATGGCATTCCTCCAAACGGATGGTGGCCGCATCGGACCACGAGATGACGCATGATAGTGCGAAGCGACCGCACGGTGCTTGCATTCAAACGCTTGAAATGATCTTCTCGTGCATAATTCATGCATGATTGGAGATGAATCGATGAATGAAGCGCGCATCGATCAATTTGACCGCAAGATAATGGCTCTCTTGCAGGGCGACGCGCGGCTCACCAACAACGATCTCTCGGAGCGCGTGAACCTGTCGGCATCGCAATGCTCACGCCGCCGCCAGCGGCTGGAGGAAGACGGCTACATCAAGGGCTATCGCGCCGTGCTCGACCGCGACAAGCTCGGCTTCTCGCTGGTCAACGTCATCTCGGTGACGCTCGCCACCCATAACCGCGACAATGCCAGGCGCTTCGGCGAGCTGCTGGCGCGGCTGCCGGAGGTGCAGGAGGCGCACGCGCTGACAGGCGAGATGGATTATATCTTGAAGGTGGTGACGCCCGACCTCAAATCGCTGTCGGAATTCGTCAATGGCGTGCTGCTGCCGGATGAATCGGTGCAGCATGTGAAGACAGCGATCGTGCTTGAGACATTGAAGGAAACCGGCGCGCTACCGATTTGAGTGGATATGATATCGGCACTTCGATACCGTTCATTTGCATTTGGAAAGTTCAGGCTGTGGGGAAGATGGTCAGTTTTCAGCTCGTCGCTATTGTTCTCTTTGGTGTTGGACTAGTGCTGTACACAATAGGTAGTTTTATCTATTTCGCGCGGCATCCCAAGGGCTTCGACGCAATGTTCCAAATTCCCTTTTACATCAATCCCTTCCGGTCACCTCCGGCATCTCCACTTGGAGGCTTCGTACGAGGCATATTCACAGATCCGAAATCCCGCTGGTGGTGCATTATCGGCGTTCCGATCGGTCTTGTGGGCTTTGTCTTGCTCGTTGCCAACACTGTCCCACTTGGTCAGATTGCCATGACCACCGCCGTTTTCGCTATCTTCTTTGGGGTGCGCGAACTGATGGCCAGAAGACGCCGCTGATTCCCCAGGTCAGCCCTTCGACTGCTGGATCAGCCCATAAAGATTGGTACAGCGCGCTCCAGACCGGCAATAAGCAAACACCGGTCCCTCAAGCGCTTCGAGCGCTTCGGCCTGATCTTCGACATTCTCGGCTGTGATCTGGCCGCTGATTACCGGGATGTAGCGGAAGGCCAGCCCCGCGGCTTCGACCGCCGCCTTGACGCTGTCGGCCGAAGGCTGGTCGGGCTGCTCGTCATCCGGTCGGTTGCAGATCACGCTCTTGAAACCGGCTTCCTTGATGGCGGCGGCATCTTCGGGCTGGATCTGGCCCGAGACCGAATAGTCCTCGCTGATTTCTCGATATTCCATGGCTCTCATCCTCTCAACCTGGTTTGGCGCGAAGTCTTGCCACTCTCACACGAGGCCGGCAATCCGCGCCGGAAAGAAATCCCTCGGCGCAGATAGACATTTGCGGCCCAAGATCCAACCCAGGCTCAAGAGGTTTCGCGCTGTTGGCCTTGCCCGGAGGCGGCAGCGACTCTAAACAGGCGCACCGACAAACGAAGGAACCATCCCATGAGCATTCGTCGCATCGATGTTGGCCCGCGCATGAGCCAGATCGTCATCCACGGCAACACCGTCTATCTCGCCGGCCAGGTCGGAACGCCCGGCGCCAGCGTTGGCGAACAGACCAGGTCGATCCTCGCATCTATCGACGAACTGCTGGCCAAGGCCGGCACCGACAAGACCAAGATCCTGCAGGCGATCATCTGGCTGGCCGATATGGGCACCTTCGCCGAGATGAACAAGGAATGGGACAAGTGGGTCCCGCAAGGCAACACGCCCGCCCGCGCCACGGGTGAGGCCAAGCTTGCAGGGCCGGAATACACTGTCGAGATTATTGTTACGGCGGCGATTTAGAGCGCGGTGCCTTACCCTCCCACTCGAGGGGAGGGTCGGCGAGTAGTCGAAGCGAAGCGGAGACTGCGAGACGGGGTGGGGTCGGCGAGGCTGCACCGGCCCCCCCCCCCCCCCCCCCCGCCCCCAGGGGGGGCCGGGGGCGCCCCCCCCCCCCCCCGGGGGGGGGGGAAAGCCCCCCGCAAAGGCCCGACCCCCCCCCCCCC
>NZ_JAMYQI010000013.1:0-172457 GCF_040320805.1 Mesorhizobium sp. M0615
CCAGGCTGGTGTTGTTCTGGGGCTTTCGCTGCCGGAGCTGCTGGGGGGGTTCGGGGCGCTCCTGGTGGGTGGGCGCGCCCTCCTCGCCGACCGTCGGCGCTCCCCCCACCCCGTCTCGCATCTCCGCTTCGCTCCGACCGCGAGCCGACCCTCCCCACAAGGGGGAGGGTGGCCGCCCAGCCGTCGGTTGTCGCAGATCAGCGGAATGTACTAAGTGTCGGTCCATGGACACCGGCCTGAAGAAATACATCGCCATACGCTACAACATCGCCGCTGGCTTCAAGCCAAGCCAGTGGGACGGAAAGGGCCGCGCCAATCTCGACCCGGTCTGGCTGGTCGAGCGCCTGGCGTTGTTCGACACCTATTGCGCGTCGTCGCTCGAAGGCCAGTCGCTGAAGGATTTTACCGTCCTTTTGGCGTTCGATGCCGATACGCACGAGAACTATATTCGCACCGTGTGCAGCTGCGTGGCCGGTGTCGACGTCAGGCCGATCCTTGTCGAGGCCGGCGAGGATTACAATGATCGCTTCAATGCCTTCGTCCAGGCCGATACCGATGCCGACTATGTTTCGCTCACGCGGCTCGACAGCGACGACGCGCTGGCGCCGACCTTCATGGAGCGCGTCGAGCACTACGCGCGCCGGGAGATCGAAAAGCGTGTGGTGGACCTGCAGCCGCTCTACATTGCCTTTCCGGACGGCCAGAATTTCGACACGGCAAGCGGACGCTACACGCACCACGACTATGTCACGTCGGCGTTCGGCACGCTGGTCGAAAGGAGATCGCCGGCGATGAGCGGCGTCTACAGCGAGCACCACGCAAAAATGGCGACGCGCTTCAACACCGTCGTGGCGGCATCGAAGGGCGCGCAATGGTGCATCGTCATCCATGACAACAACGCCGCCAACGTGTTGAGGGGGAAGCCGGTCTCGGGGCCCTCCTTCACGGTGGGCCGACCGGGTGTCGAACCCAAGGTGCCAGCGCGAAGGCAAAGCGCGCCACGACAGGCGACGCAGCCCCGCATGGCGCCGCGGACCGCAGGCAACTTCATCCGGTTTCTGCTCGGACGACCGATGGCTCTGCGGAAGTAGCGGGCGCTTTACCCTCCCCCTTGTGGGGAGGGTCGATCCGCGAAGCGGAGCGGGGTGGGGGTCCTCGCCGACCGTCGGCGCGCAGCCCCCCCCCCCGGGGGGGCGGGGCCGCCCGGGGGCGGGGGGGGGGGGGGGCCTCCTCGCCAACCGTCGGCGCGCACCCCCACCCCGGCTCGCCATCTCCGCTTCGCTCCGATCGCGAGCCGACCCTCCCCACAAGGGGGAGGGTGAAGTAGCTCAGCTTGCCAGCCGGCTCACCATCTCGTGCTGCGCATAAGCGCGCCCAAAACGGTTGGCGAGAAACGCATCCAGCGCGACGTCTTCCTGCTTGACGAAACCGGTCGCCGGCAAGGTGCCGTCGGCCAGCATGTCGAGCACGGCGCAGATGCCGGACGCGGTGGTGATCTGGATTGCGCTGCGCACCTGGTTGCCGATGCGCTGCGAATAGATCTTGTTGGCGTAGGTTTCCTGCAGCAGGCGGCCATTGCGGCGGCCCGAGACGGTGACGAAGACGATGACCACGTCCTGCAGCGTTGCCGGCAGGGCGCTCTCGAAGATATCCTTCAGCACGTCGCGGCGGTGGCGCAGGCCGAGATCGTTAAGCAGCGCCTTCATGATCGCGGCATGGCCGGGATAACGGATGGTGCGGTAGTTCAGCGTGCGCACCTTGCCCTTCAGCGTCTCTGCCAGGGTGCCGAGCCCGCCGGAGGTGTTGAAGGCCTCATAGGTGACGCCGTCGAGCGAGAACTCTTCGCGCTCCTCCAGCGGCGGCACCTCGATCAGCTCGCCCTCGACGATCGCCTCGCAGGGTTCGCAATATTCGTTGATGACGCCGTCGGTGCTCCAGGTCAGATTGTAGTTCAGCGCATTGGACGGGTATTGCGGCAGCGCGCCGACGCGCATGCGAACGCTTTCCAGCGTGTCGAAGCGGCTGGCGAGATCGTTGGCGACGATCGAGATGAAGCCCGGCGCAAGGCCGCATTGCGGAATGAAGGCGCTGTTGCCCGACTTGGCCAGCTCCTTGACGCGGCGGGTGGAGACGACGTCCTCGGTCAAATCGAGATAGTGTACGCCGGTGGCGGCCGCGGCCTCGGCGATGCGAGTGGTCAAATGGAAGGGGGCGGCGCTCAGCACGGCGAAGGCGCCGGCAAGGGCTGCCTCGAGTGCGCCCGGCGCTGCGATATCGAGCTCCAGCCCCTCGACGCCGGCGGGAAGTTCGGCCGCGGCAAGCTGCGCCGCCGCGCGGTCGACAACGGTGACGTGGTAGTCGCCGCTGTCGGCGAGCATGCCTGCAATGGTGGAGCCGATCTTGCCGGCGCCGACGACGATGATTTTCTTCATGACCTTGCCCCTCGTTAAAACTCTTTGGCCCAGACCGCCGCGCGGTGGACGCGATGCCTTCAAGAATCGCAGCTTGCCTGTCGAAAGGAAGCGTGGGATCGTTCGAAATGAACCCTGCAATTGAACGATACGCCGACGAGGTTCGTCGAAATGCTCAGTGACGCCGAACAAAAACTGCTTTCCCTGCTGCGCGCCAATGCCCGCGCGTCGACCACTGAGCTGGCGCGCCAGCTCGGCGTTTCGCGCACGACGGTGCAGAGCCGGATCGAGCGGCTGGAACAGCGCGGCATCATCACCGGCTATGGCGTGCGGATGGCGCCGGACTACGAGCAGGGGCTTGTGCGGGCGCATGTGCTGCTCACCGTCACGCCCAAGCTCGCCGACAAGGTGGTGCGGGCGCTGCAGGCGCTGCCGCCGGTACGGACGCTGCACTCGGTGAGCGGCAATTTCGACATGATCGTCATCGTCGACGCGCCGTCGATCAGGGATCTGGATGCGTTGCTGGACGAGATCGGGGCGATGGACGGGGTCGAGCGGACGTGGTCGTCGATTATTTTGTCGACACGGATCGATCGGTAGGTGGAACGCATGAGCCGCTAATCTCCCCGTACGGGGGAGATGGCCGGCAGGCCAGAGGGGGTCGGTTCGACTGGGCTCGGCCTACCTGCCGCTGCAGAAGGAGGTTAGCGCTCCACGCGAGGCGACCCCCTCTGTCGCCTTCGGCGACATCTCCCCCTCAAGGGGGGAGATTAGCTGCTAAGCCCGCCGCCTTTCCGGCCCGCTATCCAGCCACGCCACATCCTCCGCCGACAGCTTGATATCCAGCGCCTTCAAACTGTCCTCCAACTCGTCCAGCGTGCGCGGGCCGATCAACGGCACCGACGGAAAGGGCTGCGCCAGCACATAGGCGAGCGCGATGTGGATCGGGCTTTTGCCGAGCCGCTGCGCCAGCTCGATGGCACGGTCGCGCCGGCCAAAATTCTTCTCCGAATACCAGACCCGCACCAGCTCCTCATTGTCCTGCTTGTCGCGGCCGGCGCGGTCGGTGAAGAAGCCGCGGCCCTGGCTCGACCAGGCGAAGTTGGGCATCTGCCTTTTCGTCAGCCAGGATTTCCAGTCGTCGGTGGACGAGGTGATGCAGCCGGCCCAGATCGGCTCCAGCATCTCGGCCAGCGAGAAATTGTTGGAGAGCACGCCGGGCTTCTGCTTGCCGGTGCGCTCGGCATAAGCAATCGCCTCGTCCATGCGCGCCATCGTCCAGTTCGAGCCGCCGAACGGGCCACGGATGCGGCCGGCCTTGACCTCGGCGTCCATCGCATCGACGAATTCGCCGACCGGCACATCCGGGTTGTCGCGGTGCATGAAATAGAGGTCGACATGGTCGGTCTGCAGCCGGTCCAACGACTGGGCGAGCTGCTTGCTGATGACGTCGGGATAGCAGAGCGGCGAGTGGGCGCCCTTGGCGATGATCACCGACTGCTCGCGCACGCCGCGATTCCTGAGCCACTGGCCAAGCAGCGTTTCGGTGTAGCCGGCGCCGTAGACATAGCCGGTATCGAACAGATTGCCGCCGGTCTCGAAGAAGGCGTCGAGCAGGATTGCGCCCGACGAGAAGGTGCGGAAATCCTCGAAGCCGAGCGCCACCACGGAGGCCGGCTTCGACAGGCCCGGAATCTTGCGCTTGCCAATGGCCGTGCCGCCGGTGCGCAGCGGCCGGCCCGAAATGGTGTTGGTTCGCTTAGCCGGCTTTTCGATCTCATATTCGAGCCCGACGGCGGCGCGCCATCTGTCGAGGACGCGCAGCGTGCCGAGGCTGTCGGCCCAGCTCATGCCCGGCCAGGCGAACTCCTGTTTGCCGGCCAGGATCGCCTCGCCGGCGGCGTCGACCTCGAAGCAATAGAGATGGCGGGTTTCGTTGACGCTGATGGTATCGCGCGTGTCGTCGGCGAGGATTACATTGATCCGGCCAGGGCCGCCATCGCGGTTGCCGCCGCCGGCGAACCAGAAATCCGGCACTTCGATGCGGCCCTTGGTGCCGAGGATGCGCAGCACATTGTCCTGTTTGAGCGAGATGCTGCAGGATACCTCGGCGACGATGCCACCGGGAAAATGCAGCAGCGCCGAGGCCCATTCGTCGACGCCGGACTTGCCGAGATGGGCGGTGCCGACAACCTTGTCCGGCTCGGCGAAGGGTTTTCCAGTCGCAGCCCCGGCAATCAGCCGCACCATCGAGACGGGATAGCCGCCGACATCGAGGATGCCGCCGCCGGCGAGATCGTTGGCGTAGAGCCGGTGCTCGGGCATGAAGCCCGGCATGGCGAAGCCGAAGCTCGACTTCATCAGCCTGACATCGCCGATGACGCCCGACTTGATGAGTTCCACCAGCTTCGCCGTCTGCGGGTGCAGCCGGTACATGAACGCTTCGCCGAGGAAGGTGCCGGCCTTGCGCGCAGCATGGATCATGGCGTCGGCCTCGAAGGCGGTCAGCGCCAGCGGCTTTTCGCACAGCACATGCTTGCCGGCTTCCGCCGCCTTGATTGCCCATTCGGCATGGCCGGGATGCGGGATGGCGATATAGACGGCATCGACCTCGGGGTCGGCGAGCAGCGCGTCGTAACCGTCGAGGATGCGGGCGCCGGGAAACGTCTCGGCCAAGCCTGCCTTGCCGGGATTGCGGGCGCCGAGCGCCACGATCGTGCCGGTGCGCGAGCCTGCCACGCCGCGGGCGAACGCTTTGGCGATGTCGCCGGGCCCGAGTATCCCCCAGCGGATGGGCGCGGTTGAAGTCATGGTCATTCTCCTTGCAAGGCTGGAAGCGCTCAGCGCAGCCGCTGGCCATTTTCATCGAACAGATAGGATTTGCGGATGGACACGGTGATCTCCTGGGTGTCGGGGACCTTTGCCGCGTCGCGCTGGATCACCAGGTCTTCGCCATGGGCGGTCCTGGCATAGATGAAGCTGGTGCCGCCGAGATGCTCGACCACGTCGATGCCGACGGTGAGGTCGGCGTCGCCTTCGCCGCCATTGCCGAAATGTTCGGGCCGCACGCCGACAATGACCTTGGCTCCTGTTTGCGGCACGGCGCCGGTCAACGGTTGCATAATGCGGGTCTTTTCCTCGCCCACCAGCTCGACGGTGACGCTGCTCGTGTTGCGCCCGACGACGCGGCCCTTGATGAAATTCATCTTCGGCGAGCCGACAAAGCCGGCGACGAACTGGTTGTCGGGATTGTCGTAGAGATCGAGCGGCCGACCGATCTGCTCGACATGGCCGCCGCGCAGCACCACGATCCGGTCGGCGAGCGTCATCGCTTCGGTCTGGTCGTGGGTGACATAGATCATCGTCGTACCGAGCTCCTTGTGCAGGCGCGAGATCTCGACCCGCATCTGGACGCGCAGCTCGGCGTCGAGATTGCTCAGCGGCTCGTCGAACAGGAAGACTTGCGGTTCGCGCACGATGGCGCGGCCGATGGCGACGCGCTGGCGCTGACCGCCGGACAATTGCCTCGGCCGCCGCGCCATCAACTCTGTGATGCGCAGGATTTCGGAGGCCCGCTTCACCCGCCGCTCGGTGTCCTCCTTGGGGTTGCCGGTCATCCTGAGGCCAAAGCTCAGATTCTGCTCCACGCTCATGTGCGGGTAGAGCGCGTAGGACTGGAACACCATGGCGATGCCGCGCTCGGCCGGCTCGACATCGTTCATCACCTTGCCGCCAATGGCGATCTCGCCGCCGCTGATATCCTCCAGCCCGGCGATCATCCTGAGCAGCGTCGATTTTCCACAACCCGACGGGCCGACAAAGACGACGAACTCGCCATCGGCGATATCGATGTTGGCGCCATGGATGATCTCATAGACGCCGAAGCGTTTTACGACATTGGTGAGGGTGACTGCCGCCATATCGCTGTTGTCCCTACTTGACGGCACCGGCGGCGATGCCGGCGATGAAATGGCGCTGCAGCAAAACGAAGACGACCAGCATCGGCACGGTCAGCATGACGGCGCCGGCCATGATGCCGCCCCATGAGACCTTGGTCAGGCCGATCAGCGTGCCGAGCGCCACCGGTGCGGTCATCGCGCCGGGCTGGCTGTTGATCAAAAGCGGCCAGAGATAATTGTTCCACGAGGCTAAGAACAGGATGATGGCGAGTGCGGCCAGCATCGGCCGCGCCAGCGGCAAAGCGACGAACAGGAAGATGCGCCATTCCTTGACGCCTTCGACACGTGCCGCGTCGAAGAGGTCGGCCGGCATCATCGAGAAAGCCTGGCGCATGAACAGCACGCCCAGCGAATTGAACAAAGGCGGGACGATCAACGCAATCCAGGTGTTGGCGAGCTGGAAGTCGCGCGCCACCATGATGAATTGCGGGATCAGCACCACCGCATAGGGCAGCGTGATGGTGCCGAGGATGATCGCCACCACCGCGCCCTTGCCGAAGAACTGATAGCGGGCGAGCGCCCAGCCGGCCATCGAGGTCAGCAGCACCGAGAAGAAGGTGTAGGTCACCGCAACCGCCACCGAAATGCCGATGGCGCCGACGAAATTGGTGTCGCGCTGCAGGTTGTTGAAATTGTCGACGAAATTGCCGTGCGGCAGAAGCTCGATGCCGGGGCTGAAAATGCCGTTGTCGGGCATGGTCGAAAACACCACCATCATCCACAGCGGAAACAGCCAGATCACCGCCAGCGGCGTCAGGACCAGATGCAGCAGGACGCTGCGGCCGAGCCGTCGTTGCGACAGCGAACTCATTTCGGCTCTCTTGTCAGCCACAGCTGCACCAGCGTGATGGCGATGGCCAGCCCCGCCATGGTGTAGGCGACGGCCGAGGCGTAGCCGAAATTGAGCGAACGGAAGCCCTGGCGGTAAAGCAAGAGGCCGAGCGTCTCGGTGCCGCCGCCGGGACCGCCGCGCTCGGTGATCAGGAACGGTTCGGTGAAAAGCTGCATGGTGCCGATGATCGACAGCACGGCGCAAAACACGATGACCGGCTTGAGCAGCGGCAGCGTTATGTAGAAGAACTGCTTGAGCTTGCTGACGCGGTCGAGCGTCGCTGCTTCATAGACGTCCTCGGGGATCGACTGCAGGCCGGCGAGCAGGATGATGGCGTTGTAGCCGGCCCAGCGCCAGGTTACCGCGATCATGATCAGCGCCATGGCCGGTGTGACGTTGGAGAACCAGTCGATCTTGGCCAGGCCGACGCCGGCGAGGAGCTTGTTGATGATGCCGAAATCCAGGTTGAACATCAGCCGGAACACGGCGGAATAGGCGACCTCGCCGACCACCACCGGAGCGAAGAAGGCAAAGCGGTAGAGGCCACGTGCTTTCAGCAGCGGCGAGTTCAGCAGCACCGCCATGATGATCGCCAGCGAGATCATCACCGGCACCTGGATGACGAGGATGAGCAGCGTGTTTTTCAGCGCGTTGAAGAAAGCGGGGTCGCCGATCAGGCGGCCCCAGTTGAACGTCGGCGCAAAGCGCCAGGGCACCGTGCGCGTCGCCTGGAAGGAAATCATGAACGAGGAGATGATCGGCCACACCCAGAAGATGGCAAAGATCAGAAGGTAGGGCGTAAGGAAGCGATAGGCCGTGGCGTTCTGGTAGCGCATGGTTTCCTCCTCCTTCCTCTTTCCCGGTTGATATCCGGCGTGTTGTTAGCCGGCGGACGCCGCCGGCAATTGGCGAACTGTTGGGCGAGAGCGTCCCTTTCCCCGCCACTATACGGGGAGAGGATGCCGGCAGGCAGGTGAGGGGCAGCGCCAACAGTCCGGCAAATTGCCCTATATCTGGCCCGCCAGCATCACCGCCTTGGTCACTTGATCGGCAGTCCCGTCGCCGAAGCGATCTGGCTGGCGGCGTCGTCGAGGGCGGCCTTGGCATCGGGATAGCCGCCGCCGAGATATTTGGTCTGCACGGCGCGCATGATGATTTCGGCGTCGCTCTGGAACGGCGTGCCGCGGCTCGGCACCACCTTGGGCAGCGTGGCGAGAATGTCCTTCCACACCGCCTGGCCGCCCCAATAGGGCAGGCCTTGCGAGACGTAGGGGTCGTCGAGGGCCGAGATCAGTGACGGCACCAGGCCGAAATCCCTGAGCATGGTAATCTGGCCTTCATTGGTCTCGAGCGTGTATTTCAGATAGGCGTAGGCGGCCTCCTTGTTCTTCGAGGCTGAGGTGATGGCGAGCGACGAGCCGCCGAGATTGGCCGCGCGGGGGCCGTCGGCGGTCAGGCTCGGCATTAGGTAGACACCCCATTTGCCGTTTTCGCCGGCGGATTCGGTGCGGATGGTGCCCTCATACCAGCCGCCATAGACCTGGGTGGCGACGGTGCCGGCGGTGTTGTTGGTGATCTTGGTGCCCCAGTCGGCCGACGAGATGATGCCGGCGTCCTTCATGTCCTTGATCTTGGCCAGCGTGTCGACGCATTTCGGCTGGTTGACGGTGATCGACTGCCCATCGGCGGCGAAATAGCCGCAGCCCTGTTCGTTGGAAATCATGCGGAAGAATTCGGTGTCGCCGTTGAAATCGGCATTGGTCATGGTGACGCCGGGATTGGCGGCCTGGACCTTCTTGCCGGCGGCGATGAAATCGTCCCAGGTCTTGATCGAGGCTGGATCGACGCCGGCCTTCTCGTAGAAGTCGCGGCGGTAGAAGGCGGCGACTGGGCCGGAATCCCACGGCATGGCATAGGCCTTGTCGCCGACCTCCAATTCGGTGCGCTTGAAATCCGGGAATTTCTTCTGGTCGTCGGCGGTGTAGCCCAGCGTGTGCAAATCGACGAAGCAATCGGGGAACTGGCTCCAGTAGTTCTCGGCCTCGCCGTTTTCGATCGAGACGATATCGGGCAGGCCGACGCCGCCGGCCGCACAGCCGGCGATCGACTTGTCATAGGTCGGCTGGTTGCCGAGATCCTGAACGGTGACCTTGACGTCGGGATACTGCTTGTTGAAGCCGGCCACCGTGGCCTTCAGCGACGAAGCCGCGATATTCCAGCTCCAGATCGTGATTTCGCCGGACTGCGCCAAAGCTGGGGCTGAGCCCAGGCCAAGCGCCAGCGCGGCACAGATCAGTGTCGTGCGCATTGAAATCCTCCCATTTCATTTGCTCTCTCTTCGCGAGCATGGCTAGACTAGGCGGCGCGGAAGGCTTGTCCCTGACAACGGGAATAAAAGATGGGCGGAAAGTAAGATGCCGGAACGGCCGTTTTACCAGCCTGGCGCCAGCAGCGTCGAAGGCCTGCCGATGGCTTTGCAGATGTTTCACAACCATCCGCTGGTGATGCTGAAGCCGCATTGGCATGCCCAGGTCGAGGTCAATTTCATCGTCCGCGGCAGCGTGCACTACCGCATGAACGAGCACGAGATCGCGCTCACGGCGGGCGACATGTGCCTGTTCTGGGGCGGGCTGCCGCACCAGATGGACGATCTCTCCGACGACGCCATCTATGCCGGCGCGCATCTGCCGCTGGTGCATTTCTTCCGCCTGCACCTGCCGACGGATGTCCGCCACCGGCTGATGACCGGCGCCACGCTGGTGACATCGGCGACCGACCAGGCCGACCATCACAATTTCGAACGCTGGAACCGCTATTTCCGCTCGGGCGATCCGGCGATAACCGAGCACGCCGTGAACGAGCTGCTGCTGCGGTTGGAGCGGGTGCGCTTCGAGCCCTACCGGCTGGTGCCGGAAACCGCCATCGGCCAGGAACCCGGCGGCCCGTTCGACCAGCAATCGCTGCGCAATGTCGGGCGCATGTGCGACTTCATCGCCGAGAATTTCCTCTACGACATAGACTGCGTCGACATTGCCGCTGCCGCCGACATCCACCCCAAATACGCCATGAGCATTTTCAAGAAATCGACAGGCATGACGCTCAACGAATATATGAATCTGCTGCGGCTGAGCTACGCGCAGGCGCTGCTGATGCATGAAGACGCCAATGTGCTGCGCGTCGCCATGGATTCAGGCTTTGGCTCGCTCAGCGCCTTCAACAAATCCTTCCGCAAGCTGGCAGGGATGTCGCCCTCGGATTTTCGCCGGGGTGCGGTGGGCCGATAGGTTCGACGGTCATCTTGATCAACCCGCAGCCGTTCCGGGTTGAAACATGTGCAAGGCTAATCGCGACCGCCTTTGTCGGATGCGATCATCAACTTGGAGAAAGTTGTCAGCGACTTCGCGTTTCATGAGCGCCTTCCCCCACTCCGTCGCTGCTTCGCAGCGCCACCTCTCCCCCGTCGATCGGGGGAGAGGTGTCGAGCGAAGCTCGACGGAGTGGGGTCGACCTGGCTCTGGCGTTGTCATTTCAAGCCGGGACCGGTGCCCTCCGCCCGAGGAAACCCGACAATTACCGCCAGCCCAGGCCGGCGATCCTCCAGCGCAATCGTTGCACCATGCAGGTCGGCGATGGCCCGCACCAGGCTGAGGCCAAGGCCGCTGCCGGGCGTGGTGCGGCTGGAGTCGAGCCGGTAGAGCCGCTGGAACACTTTTTCGCGCTCCTGCGCCGGGATGCCGGGGCCATTGTCGGCGACCTCAGCCAGAATGCGGTCGCCTTGCCGCCGCACCGATAGAAGGATCGCCGTGCCATCGGGGCAATGCCGCAGCGCGTTCTCAACCAGATTGGCAAACAATTGCGTCAGCAGGTCGCGATCGCCGTGAACCAGGCATGGCGTGCCGTGAACGATCGTGGCCGACAGCGACTTGCCGTCATCCTCGGCGACACCGGCATAAATTTCGGCAATGGCATCGATGACGCCGTTGAGGTCGAGATCGACAAAGCGCGCCTTGCGGGCGCCGGCCTCGATCTGGGCAATACGCAACAGCGCATCGAAAGTCTCGTTGATCTGCAGGCTTTCCCCTCGTGCCTCCGCCAGCTCATTGGCAACTGCCTCACCCCGCGCCGTCCTGTCGGCGGCAGCCTCCAAAATCATCTGCAGCCGGTTGAGCGGCGTCTTCAGATCATGCGCGATGTCGGCGCTGACCTGGCGCATGCCGTCGACCAGGGCCGCCAGCCGCTCCAGCGCGGCGTTGACCTGGCGCGAGACGCCGTCAATGTCGTCGCCATTGCCGAGCAGTGGAATGCGGGCGTCGAGCCGGCCGTTGGAGACATCGTCCATGGTGGCGGCTATGCCGTCGAGGCGGCGCTGCACGCGCGACGCCAGCAGGGCGCCGCCGGCCACCCCAAGGCCGGAAATGATCAGGGTGGCCCAACCGAAGCTCATCAGCACGATGTTTTCCAACTCCCTTATCTCAGACAGCGAGAAGGCGACGGTCAGGCTGTTCGGCCCGACCGAACCGGACCAGGCGCGGTACATGGTACCGGGCGTCACATCGGGCAGGGACGCTGCAAAATCGGAAAAGCCATCCGGAAGGTCGGCGGCAGTGAAATTCCCGGCCAGATGATTGCCGGCGGGATCGGTGAGCGAGAACAGCTGTTCCTTGCTCGGGCTGAGCGCGGCGTGGCTGTCGACTGCCGAAACCAGATCCTCCCGGTCGTTTCCGGCATAGGTCACCGCCACGACCGAATAGGTCTCCTTGACCGACTGGTCGAGCTGCTCGGCAAGATCCGCGCTCATCAGCTGGTAGACGATGGCGCCTGACAGGATGAAGGCGAGCACGAACAGCAAGGCGAAGGTCAGGGCCAGCCGAAACGGCGTGCTGCGCAGCAGGCGAGAGCCTGTCTCAGTCATAGTGCGTTTCAGTCATGGCAAGCTTCAGTCATGGCAAGTTTCTGTCATGCCGCGCCTCAGTCGTGAACACTGTAGCCAGTGTTGCGCACGGTGTGGATCAACGTGGTTTCGAACGGCCTGTCGATCTTGGCGCGCAGCCGGCTGATATGGGTTTCGACGACGCTGGTCTTGGGGTCGAAGTGAAAATCCCAGACGCGTTCCAGAAGCATGGTGCGGGTGATGACGCGGCCCTCGCCGCGCATCAGCACTTCGAGCAGGCTGAATTCGCGCGGCTGCAGGTCGATCGCCTGGCCCTGCCTGGTGACGCGGCGCTGGATCAGGTCCATTTCGAGGTCTGCGATGCGCAGCGTCGTCTTCAGCTCCTGCACCGCAGGGCGACGGCCGAGCGCGTTGATGCGGGCGAGCAGTTCGGAAAAGGCGAATGGCTTGACGAGATAGTCGTCGCCGCCGGCCTCAAGCCCTTCAACCCTGTCGTCGACGCCGCCGACCGAGGTCAGAAAGATCGCCGGCGTGCGCACGCCCGCCGCCCGCACCGCCTTGATCATCGACAGGCCGTCGAGGCCGGGCAGCATGCGGTCGACGACGATCACGTCATAGGCGTCGCGTGTCGCGGCAAACAGCGCGTCATGCCCGTCGCGCAGCAGATCGCAGACATGCCCGGCTTCGCTCAGGCCCTTGACGACATAGTCTGCGGTCCTGGGGTCATCCTCAACAAGGAGAAGTCGCATCTCTGTTCCGGTCTGTTGCCGAGGCTTTGCCAGAGCGGCATGCTAGCACCGGCGGCGGTCCGTTCCTAGAATATCCGCCGGCGCCTGGTCGCTCGTGGTCGTTGCACATGTCCATAAGTGTCATCCGACCGGATCGCGCGCAGGGACAAGCATCCTGCGCAGCACGGCGTCTTTCAGAATAAAATGATGGAAGAGTGCCGCACCGGCATGAATGCAGATCAGAACGATGAATACCGGCTTTGCCCAAGTATGGACATCGCCCATCCAGCTCCAAACATAAAAGGCCAGAAGCCCGGAAACAGGAGCGGCAACGAGAAGGCCATAGAACAGCGCATGCGTTGTGCGTGAGGCGAAAGCCATCCATTTCGGCATTGTGGATTGCGGCTTGGGCGCACCGATGAAGAGGCGGACGGCCAGTCGCACGAACACCAGCAACAGGATCGCCAGGCCTACCCAGTAATGGGCGGACCCCATGGTCTGCCCGTAGGACGACAGTTGGCGTCTGTCCGCTGCCGCATCGACATAGATTGTCATGTTTTCGCCGAACAGGAGCTGGAACAGGACAAGCGCCGCTATCATCCAATGCAGGCTAATTTGGAGGCCGCTATAACCGGATTTCCTGGAGTTCATTCTTCCGTCCATGAGGTGAGCGCGATAGCTGCCCAGGGCGACCCACGGCAGGGATCCATTGACGTTTTGGCGCGTTCTCGTCGCGTCAAGCGGGCGTGCAGGTGCTTGCATCTACTCCGATTCAAGCAGGATTTTGTCGGCCTCGCCGGTGCCCTTCTTCAGACTCATATAGAGAACGAGGGCGACGATGCAGCCCAGGAAGATCATGCTGGTGAAGGTGGTGCCGAAGCCGAGGCCGCCATATTCGACCGGCTGCGACAGCAGGTCGCCGAACGAGGCGCCAAGCGGCCGCGTCAGGATGTAGGCCAGCCAGAAGGCGAGGATGGCGTCGAGGCCGAAGGCGAAATAGCCGAGGGCGATGAAGACGATGACCGCGCCGAACAAGAAGCCAGTCGTGAGATAGCCAATGTCGAACGTCTCGGCGACAAGGTCGCCGGCCGCGGTGCCGAGCGAAAAGGTGAACAGGATCGCCAGCCAGTAGAAGATCTCGCGCCTGGTGGTGACGATCGTATGGATGGAGAGCGTTCTTTCGCTGGCGTACCAGACCGCGAATGTCGCGGCGAGCAAGACCGTGAAGGCGATCGTGGTGGTTTGCAGACGGACGCCCAAATTGTCGACCAGATTGTCGGTGATCAGGGTGCCGACGACGCTGATCAGCACCACCGCCAGCCAATAGGCCCATGGCACATAACGCTTCTGCGCGAATTGCAGCGCCAGCGCGACGACAAGGATGCCGGTCATGATCAGCGAGGTGACGGTCAGTCCGAAGCCAAGATTGACGGCCAGATAGTCGGCCGCCGTCTCGCCCATGGTGACCGCCAAAAGCTTGATTAGCCAGAATTCGACGGTGACATCGGGGACCCTGTTGGGTGATGCCAGTGCGGCGGGTGCAGTGCTTGCAGACAAGAGCATGATGGGATCCTTGTCGTTTCGGCGGGGACGGGCCTATTCCCCGGTACGTGCGGCGAGGCTTGGCCTTACTTCCCCATGATCTTCATGGCCTGAGCGAAGAAGTCGTCGGCGCGCTTGTCGTCGTCGGCATTGCAGCGCTCGACGCCTTTGGCCTCGAGATCGGATACTTTGGTCTTGTCCGCGGCGCTCAGCGCCGCCAAGGCTTCCGCCGCGCGCAGGTCCTTCAGAGCGTCTTCGCAAAGCGTCGCAGCGGAAGCGGCTGAAAAAACCGGGTTGGCGATGGCAATGGCGCAGAGCGAGAAAGCGAGGGCTAGCTTTTTCATGCTGGTGTTCCTGTCTTGCGCCGGTATCCAGGCGGTGATGAAACGATGTCCGGCAGGTCGGCCGGCACAAGGACTATGGGCAGGCGACCTCGCCGCAATCTGTCCGCCCGCTTACAAATTCGTAAGAATGGCTGAAATTCCTGCCGGTTGCCTCGCCATCGCCGCACGGAAGCGCTAGTGGGTGGCGAGACACCGGCGCTATGAGCCCTGCCGGGGTGCAGGAACTATGATGAGCTACGCTCCCCCCAAGCCGGCAGCTAAGGCGTTCGACCAGCACAAGCGCCTGCTCGTCATACAAGTGGCGGCAGCCCTCACCGTCATGCTGTTGCTGTTCACCAAGCCCTTTCTCGTCGAAGGCTCGGACGGGCACGAATACATTGAGGCGCTGGGCATCGGCTTCGTGCTGGTCTGCTTCCTTGGCCGTCTGTGGAGCATTCTCTATGTCGGCGGCAGGAAGAACGACGAGCTGGTCACCATCGGCCCGTTCTCGATGAGCCGGAACCCGCTCTACTTCTTTTCCACGGTCGGCGCGGCGGGCGTCGGGTTGATGTACGGCTCGGTGCTGGTGGCGGCGGCGCTGGCTCTGGTGAGCTACCTGGTGTTCCGGGTGACGGCGCGCAAGGAAGCCGAGTTCCTGTTTGGAAAGTTCGGCCCCGCCTACAGCGTCTATGCCGAACGCACGCCGCCTTTCTGGCCGAACCCGCTGCTGTTTCACGATCAAGCCGAACGCCGGTTCTCGACAAAGGCGTTGCGGCGGACATTCACGGACGGGCTCTATTTCCTGGCGCTGTTCCCGGCCATCGAGACGATTGAGCAGTTGCGGATCAGCGGCATGCTGCCGGTGTTTTTCACCCTCTACTGACCGGAGCGCCGTGCCGCGCGGCGCACGCTGTAGAGCAGGATGACGAGGCAGCCGGGCAGAAGCAGGACGCCGCCGGCAAGCGGCGGCAACGCCAGCAGCTTCACTGCCGCGGCAATCGCTACGATCAACAGCAGCGCCAGCGTCGCAAGGCTGCCGTCGTCGATGAACATCCCGACGAGCTCCTTTAGAATGAGGCGGACGACGTTCATCGAGCAACTCCTTGTGCAGCCTTGGGGTAGCTGGCGCGCAACCAGCGCACCATGGCGAAGCACGCGACGGCGATGATTGCGAAGATGGCCAGCAGCGCCAGATCGGCGCCCGGCCAGTCGGTACCCAGGCCTTCGCCGGTCCAGAAAATGCCGAAGCTTGTCAACATCAGGCCGACGGCGAATTTGAGCGCGTTTTCCGGCACCCGCGCCAGCGGCCTGTGCACCGCAAGGCCGATGATCGTTACCAGGACGAAAGCCGCCAACGCGCCAAGGCTGGCATAGAAGGTCTGTGCATGCGCGGCGCCGACGGCAATGACGATGAACACCACCTCGACACCTTCGAGCAGCACCGCCTTGAAGGCCGCGAGCCCGGCCAGATAATCGGCGCGGCGGTCATTGGCCTGCTGCTGCAAAGCGGCGGTTTCCTTTGAAAAGGCCGCGTCCTCCTCATGCAGGGCGATGACGCCGACACTGCGCAAAATGGCCTTTCTCAACCAGCGCATGCCAAACAGGACCAGGAGCACGCCGACGACGAACTGCAGCACCGCAATGGGAATCAGCGCCAGCAGCGGTCCGAAGGCCAGCACCAGAGCCGCCAGCACCGCCAGCGCCAGCGCCGCGCCTGTCAGCGCTGGCCGCCAGCTGCGGGTGACGCCTACCGCCAGCACGATGGTGAAGGCCTCGACCACTTCGACGAAGGAGGCAAGGAACGAGGCGGTCACGGTGGAAAGTATGGGCGTCAGGCCGTTCATGAAGGTTTCCTGTCTGCGGGAATCACTAGCCTGAGAAGGATACAGCGCTCCGGCGGAAGGGAGAACGCGCCGGCATCGTCGCCATGGTCTATCTGTTGCGTCAACATCGGTGGCCCGGTCGCCGGCGTCGCTACGAGCTGCTCGGCGTCGGCGACAATTTCAAGCCGATCGTGCTAGGCCTTGTCATTGTGCTCGCCGTCATTCTGGATGCCTATCGGGAAAAGCTGTTGAGGGTGATCCGATAAAGCGCGTCGCGCTTTTTGGTTTTTGTTTTATGGATGTCATTTTCCCAGATCCGCCGGACACTCCGGGCGACATGCACTAGGGGACAAGAAATGACGACGATTGCCGATGTCGCGCGCCATGCCGGAGTGTCGGTCGCAACCGTCTCGCATGTGATGAACCGCACGCGCCATGTCGAGCCTGAGACGGCCGAGCGCGTCCATTCGGCCATCGCCGCCTTGCGCTACAGTCCGAACACGCTGGCGCGCAGCCTGAGGCGCGGCGAGACCAAGACCATCGGCCTGCTGCTGCCGGACAATTCCAACCCGTTCTTCGCCGGCGTGGCGCGCCAGATCGAGGATGCCGGCTTCCTTGCCGGCTATACGGTGATCCTGTGCAACTCCGACGGCAGCGCCGAGAAGGAGGAGCGCTATCTCCAGGTGCTGATGGCCAAGCAGATCGACGGGCTGATCTTCGCCGGCTCGTCGGATCATGCGCGGGTGTTCTCCAGCCTTCTGCCCGGCGTCCCGGCGGTGCTAATCGACCGCGAGATCCATTCGGTCAATGTCGATTCCGTGCTGGTCGATCACGATTATGGCGGCTATCTCGCCGGCCGCTATCTGGCCGGGCTCGGCCACGAGAAGATCGGCGTCATCGGCGGCCCGAGCGATTCCAGCTCCAGCCCCGCCCGCCTGCGCGGCTTCGCCAGGGCGCTGCAGGAAGCCGGCCTCGACCTGCCGCCGGCCTCGGTGGTGGATTCCGACTATCACTTCGCCGGCGGCCGCACGGCGATGGAGCGGCTGATGGCGCAGGCGCCGGGGATCACGGCGCTGTTTGCCTGTAACGATCTGATGGCCATGGGGGCGCTGACAGTGCTGCGCGGGCGCGGATTGCGGGTCCCCGGCGACATGTCGATGATCGGCTTCGACGACATACCCTATGCCGTCACCACCTGGCCGCCACTGACGACGATCGCACAGCCGGTCGAGAAGATCGGCACGCGGGCGGTCAGCCTGCTGCTCGAGCGGGTTGCCGAGCCGGCGGCGCATTCGCGCCGCGAAGTGCTCACCCCGGTGCTCGTCGAACGGGAGAGCTGCGCGCCGTTGCGCGGCTGAAGCCCCTCAGGCGGCTGCCGGCTGCAGCGCTGCCCTGAGCAGCATGCCGAAGAGGTCGCGCGGCTCGTCGGGATCGGCGAGCAGGTCGAGCTCCTCGTAGAGGCCGGTGGCCTGAAGCTGGTCTCTGATATAGCGCAGTGCGGAAAAATCCTCGGTGGCGAAGCCGACGGAATCGAACAAGGTGATCTGTTCCGCCGTCTTGCGGCCTTCCGCCTTGCCGGTCATCACCTGCCACAACTCGGTCACCGGATGGTCGGCGTGGAGCTGCTGGATTTCGCCCTCGATGCGCGTCTGCGGCGAGAACTCGACGAAGATGTCGGAGCGCAAAAGGATGTCGCGGTGCAGTTCCGTCTTGCCGGGGCAGTCGCCGCCGACCGCGTTGATGTGCACGCCGGAACCGACCATGTTGTCGGTCAGAATGGTGGCGGACAGCTTGTCGGCGGTCACCGTGGTGATGATGTCGACTCCTTCCACAGCATCCTGGCCGGTGGCGCAGATGGTGATGTCAAAGCCTTTGCCGGCGAGGTTGCGGGCGCATTTTTCCGAAGCGGAACGGTCGATGTCATAGAGCCGCAACCGGTCGATGCCGAGCAGCGCTTTGAAGGCGACAGCCTGGAATTCGGACTGGGCGCCATTGCCGATGATGGCCATTGAGCGCGCGCCCCTGGGCGCCAGATATTTGGCGGCGACGGCGGAGGTGGCCGCGGTGCGCAGCGCCGTCAGGATCGTCATTTCGGTGAGCAGCATCGGATAGCCGGAACCGACATCGGCGAGCACGCCGAAGGCGGTGACGGTCTGGCGCCCCTCGCGCATGTTCTTGGGATGGCCGTTGACATATTTGAAGCCGTATAGCCGGCCGTCGCTGGTCGGCATCAGTTCGATGACGCCGTCATGGCTGTGCGAGGCGATGCGCGGCGTCTTGTCGAACAGCTCCCAGCGGCGAAAATCCTCCTCGATATAGGCGGCGAGTTCGGTGAGGAACCGCTCGACGCCGATGGTCAGCACCAGCTTCATCATGCGGTCGACGCTGACGAAAGGGACGATGGCAAGGCGGGAAGGCTGGGTCATGCAATGCTTCCGGAATGGCTGCGGGTCGGGCGGTCCATGATCCGGCGGCCCATCAGGCTGGCGGCGAGGTCGACCATCAGCGTGGCGGTGCGGCCGCGCTCGTCGAGGAACGGGTTGAGCTCGACCAGATCAAGGCTGGAGACCAGGCCGCTGTCGGACAGCATCTCCATCACCAGGTGCGCCTCGCGGAAGGTGGCGCCGCCGGGCACGGTGGTGCCGACGGCCGGCGCGATGGAGGGGTCGAGGAAGTCGACGTCGAGGCTGACATGCAGCAGGCCGTTTTCCTTTTCGACGATGGCCAGGAAGGCGCGCAGCAAAGGTGCGACGCCGTGCTCGTCAATGGTGCGCATGTCGTGCACGGTAACCCCCGCTTCGCTCAGCGCCCGGCGCTCCGCCGGATCGACGCTGCGCAGGCCCATGACGCAGATGTGGGCAGGGTCGACGGCGACAGGCAGGTCCGGGAAATAACCGTTGAAGCCCGGCCGGCCGCTGGCATAGGCGAGCGGCACGCCGTGCAGATTGCCGCTGACGGTGGTATCGAGCGTGTGGAAATCGGGATGTGCGTCGAGCCACAGCACGAAGAGCGGCCGGCCGCGTTCCGCGGCGCGGAGGGCTATGCCCGACACCGTGCCGGCCGATATCGCGTGGTCGCCGCCAAGGAAGATCGGCATGGCGTTCCGCGAAGCCGCATAGGCGGTCTCGGCTATCGCCGCCGTCCAGGCGGAAATCTCCGGTAGGGCCTTCAGCGCGAGATTGCCATGGACGATTGCGCGCACGGCGGCCGGTTGCACCGCGCCCCAGTCCTCGACCTCGTGGCCAAGTTCCGACAGCACCGAGACAAGCCCGGCCGTGCGCAGCGCGCTTGGCCCCATCTCGCATCCCATCCTGCCGGCGCCGTCCTGCACCGGCGCGCCAACGATCCTGCAGCGCATGGTTCTTGTTGTCCTTGTAAATTGATTGGGCGGTTGATGCGTGGAATGAACCATCCCGGCCCGGCAGTATGAACAGGCGAAATTGGCATTTCGAGAAGAATGATTTATCATTCCGAGAAGTCAGCTTGATCAAAACGGACAATAGTCATGGACGCACTCGACGAAAGGCTGGTCACGCTGCTCAGGCATGATGCCCGGCGCAGCATCTCCGATCTCGCGGTCGATCTCGGGGTGTCGCGCGCCACGGTCAGGGCGCGCATGGAGCGGCTGGAAAAAACGGGCGAGATCATCGGCTACACGGTGGTGCTGCGCGCCGACGCGGTCGACCAGCGGATGCGCGGCGTGATGATGATCGAGATCGAGGGCCATGCCGCCGACCGCGTGGTCCGGGCGCTCGGCGGCCTCGCCGAGGTTTCGACCATTCACACCACCAATGGCCGCTGGGACCTGGTGGTCGAACTCGGAACGGCGTCGCTCACCGATTTCGACGCGGTGCTTAGGCGGATACGGCTCATCCCGGGGATAACCGGCAGCGAGACAAGTCTGCTGCTGGCGACGCCGCGCACCACAAGGGCAAGGTTGGCGTAGCCGTCGTTCCGGCCGGCGTGTTCACGCAAAGCTTTGTGACGGATCTGGCGAATGGGTCGCCTGCCTGCGAAATCTCATTGAGGGCGGAGCTATCCTCCACGTGACGGAGGAAGTCGGCATGACGCGAGATTGCACCAGCTTCAACGGTGCAAGGACCGGATGCTTGCCACAGGCCAAGGCTGATGGCAGGATAAAAGGCCGCAACGTGCGGCCTCTGGCGGCCGTTGTGTTTCGATGGATTATGAAGCATTTTCCCAAGGTGCGGGTTCTCCTCACAATGTGCGGCAGCCTCGTTTCGCCTTGGTCGCCCTTGATTTTTCGCAATGTGCGCTTTGCCTGCCTCAGGCCGCAGGGCATTTAATTCCACGGGGTCAAGCCTCATGACAGAGATTTGTGCTCGGGCCGTCTATCGTCGGCGAAGACAAGGCATGGCGCCACAATCAGCGCCCCTGGCATTCGTGACCTGGTGAAGAATGCCGTTGCGTACCTCTCGCCCCCATGTTTCAAAACAGGTCGATAGACCCGCGAGAATAGTTTCGAAGCCTGCGGGGTTGCCCACGGTCCGGCGAGAATTCTAAAAGACGTTCACAATGACACAGCACGCAAAAGACGCACGAATTCTCATGTACAGCCACGACACGTTCGGGCTCGGCCATTTGCAGCGTTGCCGAACGATCGCGCATTCGCTGGTCGGGGATTTCCGCGGACTTCAGGTGCTAATCATTTCGGGCGCCACCATCGCGGGCGCCTTCGACTACCGCGCCCGCGTCGACTTCGTGAAGATCCCCAGCGTCATCAAGCTGCGCAACGGCGAATACACCTCGCTGGAAAAGGACATCGATCTGCATGAGACGCTAAGGATGCGGCAGTCGATCATCCGCCACACGGCCGAGAGCTTCCGGCCGGATATCTTCATCGTCGACAAGGAACCGCTGGGGCTGCGCGGTGAGATCGAGGATACGCTGTCCTACCTCAAGACGCGGGGCACCACGCTCGTGCTTGGCCTGCGCGAGGTGATGGACGCGCCGCATTTGCTCGAAGCGGAGTGGGCACGCAGGGATGTGATGCGCAAGATTGGCCTGTTCTACGACAAGGTCTGGGTCTATGGCCCGCCGGATTTCTACGATCCGTTGACCGGCCTGGACGTGCCGCCGGCGGTCAGGGCAAAGATGAAGTTCGTCGGTTTCCTGCAACGGAGCCTGCAGCAGAACCAATTGCCCGGCCACCGGCCCGAGGGCGACTATATCCTGGTTACCACCGGTGGCGGTGGTGACGGCGCCGACCTGATCCACAACGTCATCGAGGCCTATCAGCAGGATCCGCGATTGCAGCACAGGGCGCTGATCGTGCTTGGGCCCTACATGCCGGCGCGCAAGCGCAACAAGCTGGTCAGGAAAGGGGCCAAGATCCCCTATGTCAAGATCATCGAATTCGACAACCGCATGGAAGAGCTGATTGCCGGCGCCAAGGCGGTGGTGGCGATGGGCGGTTACAACACCTATTGCGAGATATTGTCTTTCGACAAGCCGGCGCTGATCGTGCCGCGCGTCACGCCGCGCGAGGAACAGCTGATCCGGGCACGGCGCGCAGCCGAACTCGGCCTCATCGAGATGCTTTTGCCTGAGGAAGCCGAGGATGCCCAGCGGTTTGCCGATGCGCTGCAGGTTTTGCCGGGCCGGCCCCGCCCATCGCAGAGCAATGCGCATCTGACTCTGGAAGGGCTGCCTCATATTTCCGAAATCGTCGCGGAACTGCTCGACCGGCGGGCCGGCCATCACCTTTCGGTCATTGAAGGCATGAACTGAGTTGCAACACCGCAAGATCGTCGTGGTTCTGAAGGGCTACCCGCGGCTGTCGGAAACCTTCATCGCGCAGGAGCTGCTCGGTCTGGAGCGTGCGGGGTTCGACCTGATACTTTTCGCGCTCAGGCGGCCGACCGACGCAAAACGTCATCCCGTGCACGATGAGATCAAGGCCCCCGTCCACTATCTACCGGAATATCTGCACAGAGAGCCGCTGCGCGTGCTTCGGTCGCTGTTTGCCTGTCTGCCGCGGCCTGGCTTCTGGCGCGCGCTCAAATCGCTGGCTGCCGATATCCGCCGCGACTTTACCCGCAATCGCGCGCGCCGCTTCGGGCAAGCGCTCGTGTTGGCCGCCGAATGGCCGCAAGACGCGGGATGGCTGCATGCCCATTTCGCGCACACGCCGGCATCTGTGACGCGCTATGCCAGCCAGCTTCGTGGCTTGCCCTGGAGCTGCTCAGCCCATGCCAAGGACATCTGGACGTCGGCGGACTGGGATCTGGCCGGCAAGCTTTCCTCGGCTCGCTGGACGGTCACGTGCACGAAAACCGGCTTCGACCATCTGAAAAAACTCGCCAACGGCAGTTCGTCCGTGCATCTGAGCTATCATGGGCTCGACCTTGACCGCTTCGGCAGTTTCGGCGAGGCGCGAAAACAGCATGACGGCTCGGCGCCGGCCGAACCGGTCATGATCTTGAGCGTCGGACGCGCCGTTGAAAAGAAGGGCTATGATACGTTGCTCGAGGCTCTTGCCCTCTTGCCTGGCGATCTGGCGTGGCGTTTCGAGCATATCGGTGGCGGCGAGGAACTGAAACGGCTGAAAGCGCTGGCGCAAAGGCTCGGACTGGATGGCCGCGTCTCCTGGAAAGGCGCGCTGGCGCAGGAGGAGGTGCTCGAGCACTACCGCAGCGCCGACATCTTCGCTTTGGCCTGCAGGATCACCGCGGATGGCGACAGGGACGGCCTGCCGAATGTTCTGGTGGAGGCGGCCAGCCAGCGGCTTGCCTGCGTGTCGACCGATATTTCCGGCGTGCCGGAGCTTTTATCGTCGGATGAAACCGGGCTGCTGATTCCCTCGGAAAACCCGACTGCCCTGGCACAGGCGCTGGAGCGCCTGATCCGCGATCCCGTCCTGCGCGCCCGCCTCGGCGACGCCGCGGAGCGGCGCGTGCGAAGCAATTTCGACCATGTGGCAGGCATTGGACAGCTCAAGGAACTGTTCGAGCGGGAGTGGCGGGCCGCCGAATGAAGCGGCTGCGCGCTTTCTTCTATGTTCAGCACCTGCTCGGCATCGGCCATCTCGCGCGCGCCAGCCGCATTGCGGCGGCTCTGCTCGATGACGGGTTCGACGTCACCGTCGTGACCGGCGGAGCGCCGATCGCGGGATTTCCGGGATCGGGTGTAAAATCCGTGACCCTGCCGCCTGTCACCTCCGGTGACGAAGGATTTTCCGGACTTGTCGACCTGCAGGGCAAAGCCATCGACGATGATTTCAAGAGGCGGCGCTCAGAGATGCTGCTGCAGGCTTTCCGGGATTACAGGCCCGACATCGTCATTATCGAGGCGTTTCCCTTTGGACGCCGGCAGATGCGTTTCGAACTCCTGCCGCTGATCGAGGCCATCGAAACGACATCGCCCAGACCGCTGCTGGCGACGTCCGTCCGCGACATCCTTCAGGAGCGCGTCAAGCCGAGCCGAAACGAGGAAACCGTCGATCTCGTCAACAGGCATTTCGATCTTGTCATGGTCCATGGCGATCCGGCTTTCGCAACCATCGATAAGACATTTCCGCTGGCTGGGGCGATCAGGGCCGAGGTCGCCTACACCGGGCTCGTTGCGGCGCCGCCGGCGCCCGCGGCCTCCGAGCGCTTCGACGTTCTGGTGTCGGTTGGCGGCGGGGCGGCCGGAAAGAGCCTTGTCAGATCCACCATCGCGGCGGCGCGCAATCCCGACAACGCCTGGACATGGTGTTTGATCACCGGCCCAAACCTGCCGAAGGACGAGTTTGACGCGATCACACGCGATGCCACCCCACGCCTGTCCATCTTCCGGTTCCGCGAGGATTTCGCCAGCCTGCTGACCGGCGCCCGCCTGTCGGTCTCGCAGGCGGGTTACAACACGGTCTGCGATGTCATGCGCGCGGGGTGTCGCTCGCTGCTCGTTCCATTTGCAGCCGGCGGGGAAACCGAGCAGACGCGTCGCGCGCTGATGCTCGAAGAGCTCGGTCTTGCAACGGTGCTGACGGAAGAGGAGCTGACGCCTGAAGGTCTGGCGCAAGCGATCGAACAGGCGCTTGCGGGACGGCCGCCAGCCGCGCATCGCCTCGATCTGGAAGGGGCGCGGCGCTCGGCGCAAATCCTGCGCGAGCGCTTCAAACAGTTCCAATCAGCATGAAGCGCGTATATTTTTTTGTCGGCAGTTCACCGGAGAACCTGATCTGCCGCAGCGCCGCCATGGCTTCGAAGGCTGCAAGTGACGCCACGCAGTTGATGTGCGTCGGCTCGCTGAAATAATCGTTCGATTGCAGCAGGACATTCGTGCCCTGCGGAAGCAGGGCAAGCCAGGCGCTTAGGTCGGCTATGTGTTCGCAGCTCGTATTGACCACCAGGTCGGGCCCGCCGGCGGCATAGTCGAGTGCGTACATATCTGCCGTCAGCGCTTGAAACCGGTCGCCGGCTTGCCGGTTGAGTGTCCGGGCGACCGCGCCGACTTCGGGATCGATGTCGATGCTGTCGATCGCCGCGATGTCGAAGCGGGCGTCGTTGAAAAGCATCGCCGGCAATACGCCGTACCATCCACCCAGAACCCATATGCGCTCGAACCGGCCGCCGCAGCTTTCGAACAGCCTGTCGAGCGCCCACATCTTGCAGGCGACCTGCTTGTGGTTGAAGGCATTGGCGATATCGGCCTGCGGATGCTTGGCGATGACGCGCGCCAGCCCGGTCACGAGAGGGTGGTCGAGATAGGCGGCAATTCCCCGCGTGAGGTCCAGGGCTTGCTCATGCCCATCCATGCCGGCATTGCGTGGTTGCGTGACATCCATCATATTCGTCTTCTATGTTGGGATTTCGGGCGACACAACGCAATCTTGCCTCATGCAAGGCTGTTCGACTTGCGGACGCGATTGTGCCGCAAGCCGTTTCGCCATTGCCCCGAGGAGGCCGATTGCATTTGTCCGGACCATCGGCCTCCATCCGGCTGGCGCGCAGCTGTCGCTTCGAGGTCTTCGGTGGCGGCGAAGACATGGCCGATACACCATTCGCCAGCAGGTGCCTTTACATTCCGCATCCTTCAAACTGACAATCGCATATGGAAACCAGCCTAGCCCGCTATATCTGGACGCACACCAGGAAGCAGCAGCTCTGGATATTGATGATCGTCGTGCTTTCGATGGTCCCGTATTTCATGTCGTTCGACCTGCCGAAGCTGATCGTCAACGGCCCGATCCAGGGCAAGGGGTTCGAGCAACCGGGCGCGACCCTGCCATTCATGAGGTTGCACTATAACCTGCCGTTCATCGGCGAGGTGCAGTTCTTCTCCGGTTTTCAGCTCGACCGCACGTCGACGCTGCTTGCGCTCAGCCTTGTTTTCCTCTTGCTGGTCGTCATCAACGGCTTGTTCAAGCTCTATATCAACACTTACAAGGGGCGGCTCGGCGAACGCATGCTGCGGCGTATCCGCTTCGACCTGGTCGATCGTGTGCTGCGGTTTCCGCCGATTTACTTCAAGCGGGTGAAATCCGCCGAAGTGGCGACCATGGTGAAGGACGAGGTGGAGCCGCTGGGCGGCTTCATCGGCGATGCCTTCCTGCAGCCGGTGCTGCTCGGCGGCCAGGCGCTGACGGCCATGCTGTTCATCATGGTGCAGAACGTCTGGCTCGGAATGATAGCGGTCGTGATCGTCGCAATCCAGATCGTGCTTATCCCGCGGATGCGGCGGCGGCTGCTCGTCCTCGGGCGCCAGCGGCAGTTGACGGCGCGCGCGCTTTCAGGCCGGGTTGGCGAAATCGTCGACGGCATCGGCGCGGTTCACGTCCACGATACGTCGAACTACGAGCGCGCCGACATAGCAGCCCGGCTCGGGCTCATCTTCAAAATCCGCTTCGATCTTTACCAATGGAAATTCATGGTAAAGTTCCTCAACAATTTTCTCGCGCAGCTCACGCCCTTTCTGTTTTACATGATCGGTGGCTATCTGGTCATTCAGGGGCGGTTGGATGTCGGCCAGCTCGTGGCCGTGATCGGCGCTTACAAGGACTTGCCCGGACCGATGAAGGAACTGATCGACTGGGATCAGGACCGGCAGGATGTCCAGGTCAAATATCAGCAGGTCGTCGAACAGTTCACCGTCGAGAATATCATCGCGCCGGAAATCGGAGCACTGACGATCGACGATCCCGATCCGATGACCAAGCCGCTGTCGGCGATCAGCCTGTCCATAGCAGACGATGGCGGCGCAATGCTCCTCAATCGCATCTCGCTCGAGGTCAAGCCGGGTGAGACGGTGGCGCTGGTCAGCACCGCAACAGGGGGAGCGGAGGCGCTTGCGGAAGCCTTTGCGCGGCTGACCTGGCCGGATAGCGGAAGGATCGTTTCGGGCTCCGATGACTTGCTCGATCTCCCCGAAGCCGTGACCGGCCGGCGCATATCCTACGCTTCGTCGGATGTTTTCCTGTTCCAGGCAAGCCTGCGCGACAATTTGCTCTACGGGTTGAAGCATGCGCCGCTGACATCGGTGACATATGACGGCGCCGCGGCGGACCAGCACCGTTGGAACATCGACGAGGCGCGCCGGTCGGGCAATCCGGATCTCGATATCCGCAGCGACTGGATCAACTATGCCTCCGCCGGCGCCACCGGCCCGCACGACCTCTTCGAAGCCGTGCGCCGGGTGCTCGACGCGGTTCTTCTGTCGCGCGACATTCTGGATCTTGGCTTGCGCTCTTCGGCCGACCTCAAGCGCCACACGAAGCTTGCCGGGCGGATCGTCGAATTGCGTGCGGCGCTGCGAACCCGGTTGGAGGAAGAAGGCCTGAGCGCGCTGGTGGTTCCTTTCGAACCGGGCGCCTACAACAAGGAAGCGACGATCGGCCAGAACCTGCTCTTCGGCGCCGCGGCCGGCCCCGAACTGGCTCACAAGGCACTGGCGTCCAATCCCTATTTTGCTTCCGTGCTGAAGCAAGCCGGCCTCGATCGCACGCTCTACGAAATGGGTATGGAGATCGCCGAACAGGCGATCGAGCTGTTTGCCGACCTCCCGCCCGAACACCAGTTCTTCCAGCAGCTCGCCTTCATGAGCGCCGAGGAGATACCCGCCTACGAAACCTTGCTGCAACGGCTCAAGAATCGCCCCTACGATGCGGTTTCGGAGAACGACCGCGCCATGATGGTCACGTTGAGCTTTGCCTATATCGAGCCCCGGCATCGCTTCGGCCTGCTGACCGACGAGTTGATGAGCAAGATCATCGCTGCACGCAACCAGTTCTATGAAAACCTGCCGGCCGAGCTGCAGAAAGCTGTCGAACGGTTTGACCCGGCCAAATATATCGCCGCAGCCACCGTCATGGACAATGTCCTGTTCGGGCGTGTCGGCAACAACCATCCCGACGCGCCGGACCGCATTCGCTCCATCGTCTATGATATTCTTGACGAACTGGGGCTTTATGCCGAGCTTCTGGATGTCGGCCTGGACTTCAACGTCGGCGCCGCCGGCAGGCGGCTGACCGGCGGACAGCGACAGAAGCTCGATGTTGCCCGCGCCTTGCTCAAGCGTCCCGATTTCCTCATTCTCAATCGGCCGCTGTCGGCGCTCGACCAGCGCGTGCAGGACAAAGTGTTGCGGAATGTGCTCGACGAAGCCAGACGCGACGGCCATTCGCCGGCAATTGTGTGGGTGGTGACGAATCCGGCAATGGCGGCGATGTTCGATCGGGTTGTGGTCTTTGACTCAGGCCAATTGGTGGAAGACGGAACACACGAGACACTCTTGGCGGGAAACGGTATCTTCAAGGAACTTGTGTCATAGTCTGGCAAACGCGAATTCAGGAAGGTTTGCGACAATGCTGCTCAAGGATGAAGTTGGAATGCTGCAACGCGTTCCCTTGTTCTCTGGCATCGAGCCGACAAAGCTCAAGCTGCTCGCGTTCACGTCCGATCGCGTGAACTACAGTGCCGGCCAGATTCTTTTCCGGCAGGGCGACGAGGCAGACGCCGCCTATGTCATCCTTTCGGGCAGCGCGGATATTCTGGTCGATTCCGACAATGGGCCGATCAAAGTTGCCGAATTGCTGCCAAATTCGATCGTTGGCGAGATTGCCATATTGTGCAACAGCTCCCGTACTGCCACCGTCAAAGCGGCAAGTGAGCTGGAGGCCTTGAGAATCCGCAAGGACCATTTCCTGAGGCTTATGAAGGAGTTTCCCGAAATGACCATCGAGATATTGCGGGTTCTTGCCGATAGGCTAAGCAGTACGACCGCGGACCTGATCGACGCACGAACGGCCGAGAGCGATTCACAGTTGCACTGAAGCGGCGAGCCGCTCTGTTTCTTTGTTTTGATGCAGTTTCCGGAACCGTGTCACACCTTTCCTGGAACGACTCTGGCAGCAGTTGGTTGGCTACGATGGGCGAAAGGGTGCATGGACGACGATTTCTTCCTTGTCAGGTTTTGGGGCGTGCGCGGCAGCATTGCGGTGTCGGGGCCAGAATTTGCTCGCTATGGCGGCAACACGATCTGCATCGAGATGCAATGCGGCAAGCATACGCTTCTGTTCGACGCGGGCTCCGGCCTGCGGCCTGCCGGCAGGACGCTTCGAGCGTCGGGCGTCACCGATTTCGACCTGTTTTTTACCCATTGCCATTACGATCACATCATCGGGCTGCCGGCTTTCAAGCCTATTTATGAACGAGGCATCAAAGTTACGCTTTGGTCCGGGCATCTCGCTGGACGCATGACGACGCGGCAGATGGTCGATGAATTCATTCGGCCGCCATGGTTTCCGGTGACACTCGGTGTCTGCAAGGCGAGCCTCGACTGCCGCGATTTCGCATCCGGAGACCTGCTTCGGCCACGCGAAGGAGTTGTTGTACGAACCGGTAGTCTTACCCATCCGGGCGGCTGCATCGGCTACCGGGTCGAATGGGGGGGCCGCGTCGTGGCGGTCATCACAGACACCGAGCACGAGCCGGGCAAACTCGACCAGGCGGTGCTCGGCCTGATCAGAGATGCCGACCTCGTCATTTACGACTGCACCTACACCGAGGAGGAAATGGAGCGCTACCGCGGCAACGGGCACTCGACATGGCAACAGGGCGTCAAGCTCTGCGAGGCGGCCGGCGCGCGCGGGCTTGCGCTGTTTCACCACGATCCGGCACGCACCGACGATGAGCTGGACGAGATGGAGAAACTGGCCAAGGACAGGTTTGCCGGCGCTTTTGCGGCGCGGGATGGCCAGACGCTCACATTCCCAACTTCAGTGAACAAAAAGCGCTGAGCTATTTTCCGGCGCTGCGTTCGGTCAATGTGCTGATCGGAAGCCATGCGCAGGCTTCGGTCCGCGCGGTGATCGTGAACAGCCGTTCGAGGAAAAGCCATGCCGATTCATCATGGACGAGATGGTGGGTGAGCAGGCCGACCGGTTCGCCGCCGTCGAATGCACGCTGCAATTGCGCGACGATGGCCTGAACCAACAGACCAGGATCGCGGCAGCCGCGCGTGCCATGCCAATCCATGATGTCGACATTGCTGTTGATGACCGCCAGGGAAGCCGGCCTTGGCGGCCCGAACACCGACAATGCCGCAAATCCTATCGATCCGAGGTCGGGTACCAGGCCGGCGTCGATCCGGTTCCAGGGCGGCACCAGCATCGGAACCGCACGTGCGCCGTGCAGGCCGGTTACACGCGACAGCCCGCCGGCCAGCTCATCCAGCACCACCTCGCGTGGCCGATGCGCGCCGAGCTCCTGCTTTTTTTGACCCTCGGGCGCATGATTTCGGTGCGCCCAGCCATGAATGGCAACCGTGGCATGCGGCGCGGCGTCAAGCCGGACGACAAGCTTCCCGTCGGTCTGGGCCGGAATGACGGCCAGAGTGACCGGAACCGCGAAGTCACCGGTGAGGTCGAGCAACCGATCGAGCGCCGGCGTCGGATCCACGGCGTCGTCGTCGCGCAGCCAGAACTCTGCCTTGCGGCCCCACCGTTGCCGATGCGCCAGCTCGTCCACCAGAGGCTGCCAAATCGGGTCGGACGTCATGACAACGGGATCATCTTGAGAAGTTCCGCCAGACGGGCCTTTGCAGCACCGAGAGAGCGTTCTTCGAGAACGAAACGTCTGGCCTCTGCAGCCATGATGGTTCTTTCGTCATTATTGGCCAGAAGCCTTGCGATGGCCGAAGCGAACGCCCCCACATCGCCCGGCGGGGTGAGAAACCCGGTCTGGCCATGCCGCACGACCTCCGGCACGCCGGCAATGTCCTGAGCCACCACCGGAAGGCCGGCGGCCTGTGCTTCAAGATAGGCAATGCCATAGGCCTCGCCGTAACCCGGCCAGACGTAGATTCCCCCGCGATAAAGGACATCCGGCACGGCGGCAGGCTCGATGGCGCCAAGCCATTCGATACGGTCGGCGGGCAAGCCGGCGAATTGCGCCTTTACCTCGTCACGGGCAGGTCCGTCCCCGACGACCGATAGCGTCCAGGGGAGATGGCCGATCAACCCGAGCGCCTGCGCCAGCATGCGATAGCTCAAGACCTTGTCGCCCGGGCGCATCATGGCGACGGTCACGAGGCGCGTCGGATAATCCAGTACCGGCATTTCGTGGAATGCCGATGTGTCGATGAAGGGTGAAAGCATACCGAGAGCGGCGTGGGGGACAGCATCCGCCAGCCCCTGGCGATCCCTTTGCGTGAAGCAGATGTTCAGCGCCGCCTGTTCGATGGCTCGCGCGACCAATGCCTGGCTATCGGCCCACGAACCGGCGTTGCGCCGTTCGGAATAGGAGGCTTCGGCCGTCACATAGGGGACGGCAAAGGCCAACGCCAGCTCGGGCCCGATCAGGTCGGGCGCCTTGTAGTAGGGATGATAGGAGAACCAGAGATCGGGCTTGCCGTCACGGTCCCAAAGCCTTGTCAGTCGCGCGGCTTCGTCCCGGGCCTCGATCATGAGCGCATCGAAACTTTTCGGTTCCGGCTGGCGTAGATAGAAGCGCAACTCCGATGCCAGTTCGACGCTATGCCCGCCATGCTGCAGCGCCTGGACCAGCATCCGTGCCATCTGGCGGTCGCCGGAGACAACGGGATGATTGGGCGACTTCAGCGGGGCGTAGAAGGCAATTCGCATCGCGCGATCCTATCATCGCAAAGCCTGCCCAAGTCAATTTCGAGGCGTGATCGACTTCACCTTCAAGCGCTGGAATGTGCTATCTGATGCTTATGGAAACAGCTGTCGCGTCCGACCCGTTCGTCGCTTCTTTGCCGGTCTTCGCAAAGTTCGAAAGCGTTGCCGATATCGACAACTATCGGCCTCTCCCCGATGGCTGGGCGCTGGCCACCGCCGACATCGTCGGCTCGACCAAGGCGATCGAGGCCGGGCGCTACAAAACCGTCAATATGGCCGGCGCCAGCGTCATTTCGGCGCTGCTCAACGCGCTGGGACGGCAAGATCTTCCCTTCGTCTTCGGCGGCGACGGCGCGCTCGTGGCGTTTCCCGGCTCGGCGCTGGAGATCGCCCGTAACGCGCTGGCTTCTGTCCAGAGATGGGTGGCGGACGAACTGGACCTGACCTTGCGTGCCGCAATCGTGCCGATAAAGGACATAAGAGGGCAAGGCCTCGACGTTCGCGTGGCGAGGTTCCAGGCCTCCGAAGCAGCCTTCTATGCCATGTTCGCCGGCGGCGGCGGCAGTTGGGCGGAAGCCGAAATGAAAGCCGGGCGCTACCGCGTCGACCCCGCCCCGGCCGGCGCGCGGCCGGATCTGACCGGCCTCTCCTGCCGCTGGAACCCGATCGAAGCCCGGCATGGCGAAATTGTCTCGATCATAGCCGTGCCGGGGGCATCGCGCGACTTGCGTGGTTTCCAGTTTCTGGCTTCCGACATCATCGCCCTTGCCGGCAGGCAGGAGCGCGATGGCCACCCGGTGCCGGTGGACGGTCCGGCCTATAGTCTCTTGCCCGCCGGTCTCGATGTCGAGGCACGGGCCACGGCGCCGCCGGGGCGGCGGTGGCTGGCCAAGCTGTGGGTGATCTTCCTGATGACGCTTACGGCCTTCACCGACAAATTGGGCTGGACGATCGGCGGTTTCGACCCGAAGGTCTACAAACGCCAGGTGGCCAGCAATTCGGATTTCCGCAAGTTCGACGACGGCTTGAAAATGACCATCGACGTCGACGCGGATGTGTTGCAGCGGATCGATAACCGGCTGAAACAAGCGGAAGAGGCCGGCATCTGCAACTATGGCCTGCACCGCCAGAAGTCGGCCTTGATGACATGCCTCGTCATCTCGCCGCTGCAGCGCGATCATGTTCACTTCATCGATGGCGCCGCCGGCGGCTATGCAATGGCTGCCGCAAGCCTGAAGGCGAAGGCGCCGGTCTGATACGGCTTGGGGAATCGATTTTCCGCAATTCGCCGGGGCCATGGTTCTTGAGACCCGGCGAGCCCAACGGTGCCTGAGCCGACCAATTATTTGCGCGATGTCAGGATCGGGATTGCACTTCGCCGGCAGCCTCGCCACATAGTGTTGCAGGTGATTTGTGCGGTCGACGTCTGCTTGCTTCCTGCAAGGACAGTCATTCGGGATATTCTTCGCCGGCTTCTGCCCCCGAAGCCGGCTTCATTGACTTCGAGAATTTTGCGGATCAAAGGAGATGGCTCGTCTTCGACGGGTTTCGAGATAGCATGAGCACAGCGCAAGCAGAAATTTCCAACATTCTCATGGATAAGGTTGCCGATTGGCTGACCCAGTCGGCGCTGGCGGGCGACGACCTGGAAACATTGGTCAAGGGTTTTTGTGAACGGCTGGCTGCTGCCGGCCTGCCGCTGAAGCGGGTGCATTTGAGCTTTTCGATGCTGCATCCGCTTTATGACGCGCTCGGTTTCACCTGGATTCGCGGCCAAGGCCTGGAAGTGGAAGGCTTCCGGAGTGAGGACGGCGTCCATTCCGACAGATTCCTGACCAGCCCATACTACCATCTGCTCAGCAACAAGCTCGATCATCTGCGGCGCCGGCTCGACCCGTCGGTGCGGTCGGAGTTTCCTGTTTTCGATGAGCTCAGGCTTATGGGCGTCACCGATTACATGGCTTTCGTCCATCCCTTCAACGGCGATACAAGTCAGGGCATGTTGGGGTCCTGGTCCACCGACAGTGCTTCAGGCTTCAGCGACAGCATGATTTCGGCGCTGCTGCGGATCCAGAACCATCTCGCTATAGCAAGCAAGATGGCGGTGCTCACCAAGCTCGCCGACAACATGATGACCACGTATCTCGGCGGTGACGCCGGCAGGCGCGTGCTGGACGGCCAGATCAAGCGCGGCGAGGGCGACACAATCCGGGCCGCGCTGGTGATGGGCGATATGCGCGGGTCGACAAGGCTCGCCGAAACCTCCGGCCGCGAAGTCTATATCGATACGCTGAACCAGTTTTTCGATGCCATCGCAGCACCTTTCAATCGCAAAGGCGGGCAGATCATGAGTTTCCTGGGGGATGGATTCATTGCCGTCTACCCCTGCGAAAGGCACCGGGCGCAGTCAGAGATCGCCTGCCAGGCTGCTCTTGCGGCTGCGCACAAGGCCAGCATGCGCATGATGGAGCTCAATCTGCGCAGAAAAGAGCAAGGACTGGGCGATATAAAATTTGGTATCGGCCTGCATGTCGGCAATGTGATGTTCGGCAATGTCGGGCTTACCGACCGACTCACATTCTCGGTCTTCGGCTCGGCTGTAAACGAGGTCCAGCGTCTCCAGACCCTGACCAAGAAATATCCGCACAGCGTTCTCGCCAGCAAGGACTTCGCCGGTTATTGCGGGGCCAACAGCTGGCTGACGCTCGGCGAGGAGGAACTGGCGGGCAGCAAGCAGAAGCTGACGGTGCTTTCACCCGATCTGTCGGGTGCTCTCGCACTCGATGAAGACGCTGCGCTGCAGCCGTTTCACGATCGGATATCGGACGCCGAGCAGGTCATGCTACTTCATCGCGATGCCGCGCGGCTGTCGGCGGGCGACCGGAGGAAGCTCCAGTAGTCACCACCATCCGATCTGGACGCCCTGGTATGCTGTCCGGCCGCCGGTCGCCGGGGAATTCGTTTCGAATCCAAGTTGCTCTGCGCTGACAATGCGCTAGTCTTGCTTTTTGGGGCCGGTCGGGAGGCGCCAGATTGGGGCTGGTGTGGGAATGGATGCAGGCGTTGATCTGCTGCGGATCGAGGATGTTGGCATCTCTTTTGCCATTGTCGGGGGACCGTTGCATGCCGTCAGGCGGGCAAATCTTCGCGTCCTGCCCGGCAAGGTCACCGCGCTTGTCGGTGAGTCCGGTTCCGGAAAATCGGTTCTCAGCCAGGCCGTGATGGGCATCTTGCCGAACACGGCCCATGTTCGCGGCCGTATCCTGTTTTCCGATCCCAAAAAGCCCGGCACGACGCAGGATATCCTGCAGATGCCGCGAGACGGACCCGAAATCCGGGCGTTGAGAGGCAGCCGCATCGGCAAGATCTTTCAGGAGCCGATGACATCGCTGTCGCCGCTGCACACGATCGGCAACCAGGTCAGCGAATCCCTGCAGATTCATACGCACATGGACCGGACGGAGCGCAAGGCACGGACCGAGGAAATGCTCGGCCTCGTCGGGTTTCCCAATCCCAAGCGCGCCTACGACATGTATCCGTTCGAACTTTCGGGAGGATTGCGGCAACGCGCCATGATCGCCATGGCGCTTATCTGCCGGCCCGCTCTGTTGATCGCCGATGAGCCGACAACGGCGTTGGACGTCACCATCCAGGCGCAAATCCTGCAATTGCTTCGTGGACTCCAGACCAAGCTCAACATGGCAATGCTGCTGATCACACACGACCTCGGCGTGGTTGCCAATGTCGCCGACGAGGTGGTGGTCATGTACCATGGCGAGATCATGGAAGCGGGCCCTGTGGAGGCAATATTCCGCCGGCCAGGCCACCCTTACCTGAAGGGCCTGATGGCAGCCGTCCCGCATTTCGACCTGAAACCTGGCGAAAGGCTGAAGGCGCTCCGCGAGGTGCCGGTGAATGTCGGGACCCTGCTGGGCAAGCAGACAGCGCCGGAAGCGAAGGGGCCGGACGACATTCTGCTGTCGGTCAGGGATCTGAAAAAGGTCTACACCATCCGCAACTCCGGATGGTTCGGCGGGAGCCATCAGACCTCAGTTCGCGCCGTGGACGGCGTCAGCTTCGACATCAGGCGAGGTGAGTGCCTGGGCCTGGTTGGCGAAAGCGGCTGCGGCAAAACCACCGTCAGCAAGATCCTGATGCGGGCCGTCACCCCTACCGGCGGCTCCGTGATCTTCAACGGCCGCGACGGACCGATCGACGTCCTGGAAGCCGAGGGAGACGCCCTGCGCTTGCTGCGGGCGAAACTCCAGATGGTTTTCCAGGATCCGGTCTCGTCGCTCTCGCCTCGCATGACCGTGGAAAACATCTTGAGCGAGCCGCTGGAAATCCATCAACGTGGCAATGCCGCGTCCCGGCTAGCCACAGTCAAGAGCCTGATGCAGGCAATCGGGCTCGATCCGCGCTTCATCCAGCGTTATCCCCACAGCTTCTCCGGCGGGCAGCGTCAGCGTATCGGCATTGCGCGCGCCTTGGCGCTGGGGCCTGAACTGCTGATCTGCGACGAGCCGGTTTCGGCGCTCGATGTCTCCGTGCAGGCGCAGATCCTGAACCTTCTGAAGGACCTGCAGAAGGAACTGGGCCTGACCTACCTGTTCATATCCCACAATCTGGCGGTGGTGGACTACATGGCGGACCGCATCGCGGTGATGTGCGGCGGGCGTATCGTCGAGCTTGCACCGCGCGAAATTCTGCTCAGGAAACCGATCCACCCCTACACGCGCTCGCTGCTCGCCGCAGTCCCCTTCCCCGATCTCGACCGGCCGATGGATTTCAAGACGCTGAAGCTCGGCGGCGCTTCCGACACCAGCGCATGGGGCCCGCAATTCCGCGACGAGGGCGAAGAGGATATGCTGTCGCCGCTCGATCTCGGCGGCGGCCATCTCGTGCTGGCCCGACGTTCGGCCGATGTCAGCGAGTTACGCCATTGATCAGCCGCCGCACTGTCCTTGGTCTCATGGCTTCGGCATTTCTGCCGGGCACGGCGCGCGCCGGCGATCTGGAGCCGGATTTTCTTCAGCCGCAGCTGAAAGCCAGGGCTCTGCCGCCACTCGCGGAGCGCCTGCCCAAAAGCCCGCGCGCGTTGAACCTCGCGGCGATGGGCCGGCAGCCCGGCCAGTATGGCGGCACGCTGCGTACGATCATCGGCAGCCAGAAAGATATCCGGATGATGACGATCTACGGGTATTCCCGGCTGGTCGGCTATGACGAAAAGCTTAACTTTCAGGCCGACATTCTCGAAAGTTTCGACGTAAAGGATGATCGCGTCTTCACGTTCAAGATTCGTGAAGGCCATAAATGGTCAGACGGCAGCCTGCTGACGCCGGAGGATTTTCGTTATTGCTGGGAAGATGTCTGGCTGAACGATGAGCTTTCGCAAGGGGGGCTCGCCCCTGCCCTGCTGGCGGACGGCAAGCCGCCACGTTTCGAGATCGTCGATCCGTTGACGGTGCGCTACAGTTGGGACGCGCCCAATCCCGACTTCCTGCCCAAACTTGCCGCTGCTTCGCCGACACCGCTTGTTTTGCCAGCCGCCTATCTCAAGCAGTTCCACAAGAAATATCAGGATCCATTCCGGCTCGCCGGCCTGATGAAGGAGAACCGGACCGCAAAATGGACGCTGCTGCACATCCGCATGTCGCGGCAGTATCGCCCGGAGAACCCGGATCTGCCGACACTCGACCCCTGGCAGAACCGGACCAAGCCGCCGGCCGAGCAGTTCATCTTCGAGCGCAACCCGTTCTTTCATCGAACAGACGAGAACGGCCGGCAACTGCCCTATGTCGACCGGATCATCATGAATGTCAGCTCGTCGGCGATCATCTCCGCCAAGACCGGTGCGGGCGAGAGCGACCTGCAATGCATGGGAATCGACTTCAGCGATTACTCCTTCCTGAAGGACGCGGAGAAGCGCTACCCGGTGAAGATGCATCTGTGGAAACGCACACAGGGTTCGCGGCTGGCGCTCATGCCCAATCTGAATTGTGCCGACCCGGTGTGGCGTGGCCTTTTGCGTGACGTGCGCGTGCGCCGCGCACTTTCGCTCGCTGTGGACCGGCGCGAGATCAACATGGCCGTCTTCTACGGATTGGCGCAGGAAAGCGCCGATACGGTCTTGCCGGAGAGCCCGCTCTACCGGCCGGAATTCGCGAAAGCCTGGGTCGCCCACGATCCCGACCAGGCCAATGCACTGCTTGACGAGGTCGGGCTTCAGGCCCGTGACGATGACGGCCTGCGGCTACTTCCCGATGGACGCCCGGCGCAGATCATCGTGGAAACGGCCGGCGAAAGCACGCTGGAAACCGATGCGCTCGAACTCATCACCGATCACTGGCGCAAGATCGGCATCGCTTTGTTCATCCGGACTTCGCAGCGCGACATCTTCCGCAGCCGCGCGCTGGGCGGCCAGATCCTGATGTCGATGTCGTCGGGCATCGACAATGGCGTGCCGACCGCCGACATGAATCCATACCAGTTGGCCCCCACCATCGACGACCAGCTGCAATGGCCGCTCTGGGGCGCTTACTATCTGTCGCATGGCAAGATGGGTGAGGCGCCCGATGTTCCTGAAGTGGTCGAGTTGATGGCTTTGCTCAAGCGCTGGAACGGATCGACCCAATCCAGCGAGCGCGCCGAAATCTGGAACTCGATGCTGTCGATCTACACCGATCAGGTGTTCTCTATCGGTACGGTGAACGAAACACTTCAGCCGATTCTGGTATCCTCGCGGCTGCGCAACCTGCCTGACAAAGCACTCTACGGCTACGACCCGACCTCCTATTTCGGTGTCTACATGCCGGACACATTCTGGCTTGGAGGCTCCTGAGCGTGCTTCGATATCTTGTCTGGCGCATCGCCGTGATGGTTCCAACGCTGCTGGTCATATCGGCGCTGGTGTTCACCATCATCGAACTTCCGCCGGGGGACTATTTCGACAGCTATGTCGCTGAGCTTCGGGCCCAGGGCGAAGCGGTGGATTCCGACCGCATCCGGATGATGCGCAAGGAATATGGTTTCGACCAGCCGCCGGTCATTCGCTACTTCTACTGGGTGGGCGGGATGCTGCACGGCGATTTCGGCTATTCCTTCGAATATGAGCTGCCGGTTCGCGACGTCGTCGGCGACCGAATGTGGCTGACCGTGCTGGTTTCCTTCGTCACGATCATCTTCACCTGGCTCATCGCCTTTCCGATCGGCATGTACTCCGCCACGCATCAATACAGCTGGGGCGACTACGGCCTGACTTTCTTCGGCCTTCTCGGCCTTGCCATTCCGAATTTCATGCTGGCGCTGATCCTGATGTATTTCGCCAACATCTGGTTCGGCACCTCCATCGGCCATCTCATGGACCAGCAATATCTCGGCGAGCCGATGAGCTGGGCCAAGGCGAAGTCGATCCTCGCCCATCTCTGGATCCCGGTCCTGATCATCGGCACCGGAGGCACGGCGAGCATGATCCGGCGGCTGCGCGCCAATCTGCTCGATGAGCTGCACAAGCAATATGTCGTGACCGCGCGCGCCAAGGGCCTGCATCCGTTCAAGGCGCTGGTCAAATATCCGCTGCGCATGGCGCTCAATTTCTTCATTTCCGACATCGGCTCGATCCTGCCTGCCATCATTTCCGGCGCCGAAATCACGGCTATCGTTCTGTCATTGGAAACGACCGGGCCGATGCTGATCAAGGCGCTGCAAAGCCAGGATATGTATCTGGCAGGGTCATTCCTGATGTTCCTTGCCTTCCTGACGGTTATCGGCGTGCTGATTTCCGACCTGGCGCTGGCGCTGCTTGATCCACGAATTCGTTTGCAGGGTGGCAGCACCAAATGAAGCAGGACTCGCCGCTGCCCGCTCCGGGTGCTCCACTGCAACACTACATTTCCGGCGCGCCCTTCGACCTGCAGTCGGTCGAGGCGATGACGCCGGAGCAATCGAAGGTCTTTCAGGCATCGCAGTTGCGGCTGATGTGGTGGAAATTCCGCAAACACCGGCTTGCGCTTATATCCGGCATATTCCTGGCAGTGCTGTATTCCGGGATACTGATCTGCGAGTTCCTGGCGCCCTACAATCTGCACTCGCGCAACATGGACTACATCTATGCGCCGCCGCAGCACGTGCACCTGTTCCACAATGGCGAGTTCGTCGGGCCGTTCGTCTATGGCCGCCAGATGACGCTGGATATGGACACGCTCAAGCGGAACTACATCGAGAACCACGACGATGTTCAGCGGCTCCGTTTCTTCTGCAAGGGCGACACTTATCGGTTCTGGGGCCTGATCGAAGGTGACAGGCATTTTGTCTGTCCTGCCGAGAACGGCCAACTCTTTCTGGCCGGCACCGACAGGCTGGGGCGCGACGTGCTCTCGCGCATGATCTATGGCGCACGCATTTCACTGACTATCGGCCTCGTCGGCATCAGTTTCAGCTTCCTGCTCGGCATCGTCATCGGCGGACTGGCCGGCTATCACGGCGGTATCTTCGACCTGATCGTTCAACGAATAATCGAAGTCCTGCAATCGATTCCCAGCATTCCGCTATGGCTGGCCCTGGCGGCGATCATGCCGATAACCTGGAGTCCGATCCTGATCTATTTCGGCATCACCGTCATCCTCGGGCTGCTCGACTGGACCGGACTGGCGCGGGCCGTGCGTTCAAAGCTTCTGGCCTTGCGCGAGGAGGATTACGTTCTGGCGGCGCAGTTGATGGGCGCCGGAAGCAGCCGCATCATCAGGCGGCATCTCATTCCCGGCTTCATGTCGCATCTGATCGCGACGGCGACGCTCTCCATCCCTGGCATGATCCTGGGCGAAACGGCGCTGAGCTTCCTCGGGCTCGGCCTGAGGGCGCCGATAACCAGCTGGGGCATCCTGCTCACCGAGGCGCGCAGCGTCAGCGTGATCGCGTTCTATCCATGGCTGCTTTTGCCGATGCTGCCGGTCATCCTCGTTATCATGGCGTTCAACTTCCTCGGCGACGGCTTGCGGGACGCCGCAGACCCCTACAAGTGATATCGCTGTTCCACCGCGCGGCCTGCCGAACACTCCACCCGGTATGACGCTTGTCGGCGGCCGGTTGCGTTATTGCAGGGTTCGTCGTTCGCCTTTATATGCAGCAAGCCTCGATCGGGGCTGCTGGTTCAGGACACACAATCGCATATGAGTCGCCTCGATAATTTCATCAGCAGGATGACCGCGCAGCGCGACATTCTCAATCGAATCTGCCCCGAGGTGGCGAAGATGGAGGGGCTTGTGCTTGAGCTCGGCCTCGGCAATGGCCGGACATTCCACCATCTGCGCGAGCTTCTGCCCGGGCGCCGGATCGTGGTGTTCGACCGCGAAGTTGGCGCGCACACTAGCTCAATTCCCGAAGCTGAAAACCTCGTGCTCGGCGAAATACGCGAGACGGGCCGCAAGTTCATTGGCATCGAAGCCGCCCTTGTTCATGCCGACATTGGCACCGGCTATGACGATCGCGATGCAGTGACCGCTACCTGGCTTCCCGATCTGATTGCGAGCCTGCTTCGCGTCGGTGGCTTCGCGGTCAGTGGCACGCCGCTCGATCACCCGCTGCTGCAACACCTCCCGGCGCCCACTTCGGAGCCCGCCGACCGTTATTTCCTCTGCAAGCGCGTGTGAGCGGTAGAGAACTCTTCAGGGGATCGTATAAACCGCAATCTCCCGCTCGATGCCGCGCAGCGAGACCTCGTGCGGCACGGGCGTCAGCGCGTTCCTGTGCAACAGATCGGCGGTGAGATTATCGTCGACCACCGCACGCGTGGCGAAGATCGCCTGTGCGTTGGCGAGGTTCTGGACCCGCGAAGCAATGTTGACCGTCTGGCCGAAATAATCCTGCCGCTCGTTCATGGACACGGCTATGCAGGGGCCGGCATGAACACCGATCTTGAGCAGAAGGTCCTCGCGCCCGCTTTTGTCATTGAGCGCCCGCATGGCGTCGCGCATCCGCAGCGCCGCGGCAATCGCACGGTCAGGCGTCGCGAAGGTCGCCATCACCGCATCGCCGATCGTCTTCACAACCGCCCCTGCCTCCGCCGCGACGATCTCGTGCAGAACCTGGAAGTGCTCGCGTACGAGATCGAAGGCTGAAAGATCGCCCACCCGCTCGTAAAGCTCGGTCGATCCGCGCAGATCGGTGAACAGGAAGGTCAGGCTGGTGATCTTCAGGCGCTGGTTGATGTCGAGCGTATCCGTGCGATAGAGATCCCGGAACGTCTGGTTGGTGAGCAGGCGCTTGGCGGTCACGAAGGGCCGGCGCTTGCCCAGGAAATCATGCAATACCGGGCAGGCGATGAAGACCGTCGGCAGCACGCGCGTGTCGGTCCTGTTTTCCAGCGAAATGCGCAATGGGCCGGGTTGCATCTCCAGCGTCTGGCTCTGGACATGGTCGCGGTCGAACGCCAGAGAGAGGTTTCGCCGCTCTTTTGCCGGTTCGCCCTTCGCGTCGATGAACTGGGCCGAATGCGTGACCGGCTCGAAGACGATGATGAATTGGGGCGGAAGCTGGATGTGCAGAACCGCCTTTTCACCGGGCGCAAGCTCGATATCTTCCAGCGAGAACGCTTCCATCTTTTCCGCCAGATCCTCGTCCGGCAGATCGGCCCCGGACGCCCAGTAGATCTGGCGGTAATATTCCACCAACGGCAGTTCGTGTGGATTGTGGGCGGCAATCCTGCGCACGCGGGGACTGACGGTGAATGTCACCTCGACCATCTCGTCGAGGGTCGGCGAATAGCCCTGGGAGCACAGCGCGCAGGTGTATTCGTCCTTCTGCATGGTTTTCAGCGTGGCGTTGGTGTCGAGCACGCCGCCACAGCCGGGGCACAGAACATTCCAGGAAATGTCGAAGATGCCTACCCGCGCCGCATGGAGAAAGGCGCTTATGGTGCGTTCCTCGTCGAGGCCATGCTTGCTGGCGAAGGCCAGCGCATTGATGCGGCAAAGTTCGCGGTCCTTGCCCTCGGCGATGGTTTGCCGGATTGCGTCGATTGCCTGCGGATCGACATCGGTCGATTGCCGCAGAAGCGAGAACAGATCCTGAGCTTCGGTCATCGTGCAGGCTCCGGAAATTGCGCCGCTAGAGCATGATGCCGAAAAGTGTGAAGCGGTTTTCGGACGACATCATCCTCTATTTCCTGATTTAGAGGCGGATTCAGATTTCAGGTCGGACAGACCTGAAATCATCCGGCTCTAGGCGTGTTGGCCGGACCGATCTTCGACCCGAACGCTCCATCATACTGCGAAATGGACCGTACGGCCATTCGAATGGACAAGCCTTGTGACAGGTCAATTTCCATTTGTTGAATTCCAAACTATGATAGCCCATGGGGCATTCATCTCTGGGGTTTTCTCCATGCCGATACGCGACAACCCGCCGTTTCCGGCGGCCCTGCGCCTTTTCTCGGCGGGGGTCATCATCGTCCTGATCGTCGGGGCCGGCCTGTTTTTCGCGCCCGCGCTGGTCAAGCCGCGCTGGCCCTGGGCCGTCACGCCGTTCAATGCCCGCTTCCTCGGCGGCTTCTACACCGCCGAAATGGCAGTGATGGCGGCGCTGCTGGTCTGGAATCGCTGGTCGCCCGGCAGGCTTGTGCTGGTCATGGCCTTCATCTTCACCGTCATCGTGTCGGCGGCTTCGTTCATCAACCTTGGCTATTTCAACTTCGAGCGCAAAGCCCCCTGGCTATGGTTTCTGGTCTATCTTGCGTCGGCCGCTGTATCCGCGCTGTTCCTGTGGCGGGCAAGGGCCCGCCCTTCTGCAAAAGGCGTGATCTTGAACCCCGCATGGCGCGCCTACCTACCGGTGGAAATGGCGATCCTCGGGGTCTACGGCGTCGGCCTGTTGCTGTTTCCCCTGACATTCGGTGGCTTCTGGCCATGGCCGATCGATGCCTTCCACGCCCAGGTCTACAGCGCCATCTTCCTCGCGGGTGCAGGCGGCACCTATCTCGTCTGGAGAAGTGCGCCGGGTGAGGAATTGCTGGTGCTCGGCCTGGCGCAGTTTCTGGTTGGCCTGCTTGCCGTCCTTGGCCTCGTCATCACCGACGCCGCCGTGCACCGGCTCGACTGGACGGCGGCCGGGACATTGTGCTGGCTTGCCCTTTTCGGCTGGATCGGCATCAGCGGTATCCTCAAGCTCTGCGCCGCCCCCCGGCATTTTGCCGCGCAATCGGCCTAGGTCGCAGAGACGGCTGGATTTTCAGGTGACGTCCGGTGCATCGTGCCGGGCATATTGCCTCTGTCACTTTGTTCTGACGCAATTCCGGACGGAAAACCGCTCACACTTTTCCTGGAATTGTTGTAGCCGGAAAAGCCATGACCAGCACGCCACCCCTAGAGAAAATCCAGCCGCAGCTCCGGGCCGTCCGGCCAAGCGATGCCGAGGCGCTTTGCGCTATCTTCAATATGCCGGGCTTCCGCTGGGGCACGCTCAGGATGCCGTTCGAGATGGTGGAGCAGGTGGAGCGGCGCATCGCCAAGTCCGGCCCGGAAACCACCTGGATCGTTGCCGAGCTGGACGGCAAGGTTGTCGGCCATGGCAGCCTGATCGCACAGGGTTCGCCGCGCCGCTCGCATATCGGCGAGATCAATATCGGCCTCGATGATGGCTTTGTCGGCAGGGGCATCGGCTCTGCCATCCTTGGCGCGCTGCTTGACGTGGCCGACAATTGGCGCGCCCTGAAGCGGGTCGAATTAAGCGTCTATGCCGACAACGAACCGGCCATCCGTCTCTACACAAGCCACGGCTTCGAGGTCGAGGGACGGCATGTGAAGGCCGGTTTTACCGACGGGCAGTACCACGACCTCCTGAGCATGGCCCGGCTGCGGTTCTGATGACCACCGTCCCTGCCCTTGCCCCTCCGGTGGACATTTTGGCCGTGCTGTCGCTGCTCTGCCCGGAGGTCGTGCGTGACATCGAGCAGAACTGGAATGCGCCGGTTTCCGATTATGCCCGCCATCTGTGGCGGCCGGTGGCAAGGCCTGCATCGGCCCTGTCGATCGCTGCCCGCTCGATCCTGCGCGACGTCCTGCAGCAGCGCCTCGGTGCGATCATGCAGCCCGAAGCGATCGGCAAGGCCCTCGACGAATTCGACCACAGACCGGTTGTCCAGTCCGGCCTGCACTGCCTGCTTCTGATGGATCGCATCACCTTCGATGCCCTGCTGCTTGCCTGGCTCGGCGCGGTCGAAAACAGGCTGTCGGCTTTTTTCGGCTTCATGGGAACGACCATGACCATGGAGACAACCGGCCGGGAGGGGCCGGGATGGCTCGATGTCGGCGACGACAAGGTCAATTTGTTTGGCATGGGGCGCCACAAACTGTGCCGCAAAAGCGCCTGCGCGGCCGGTCCCGTCGCCCTCAACGGGCGCGCGCTCGAAACGGTGGGCAATGAGACGGATGCCAGAAGCTGGCTGGGCACGCTGCTTGCCAGCCAGGACAAGGTATTTGCAACAGCCGCCGATGCGCTGACAGAACTCAACGAGCATCTGGTCGCCGATTGGGATCGTTCCGGCATGGCTCGGCCGGTTTTCGTCGATGATAGGCTGGCCGCGACTGTCGTTTCGCGGCATCTGGAAGATGAAGGCAGCCTTCTTTCCAGGCTGCTCCTCGAGCCCGCAAGGCGCCGGCGTCTCGACCATGCCTTGCAAGAAGCCGCATCGGGCCTATTTGGCAGGTTCCTGCCCAATGCCACGGCCTATTTCTGGGGCATCCGCGAGCAGCGCGTGCGCAAGCTCGTCCTCGAGAACGGGCGGCTGATCGAGCCTGACAGGCCGCATGGTCTTTCCATCCCGTTCGAGCGGCCGCATCTTCAGCAGGCACTGCTGGACGGCATGCTTTTGCCGGACTTGTTCCTGATGTTCCTCGCCCTTGCCATATTGCCGCGCGTGCGGGTCGTGGGCGGCCTGAGACAGATTGGCTATGTCGCGCTTTTCCACTCGATCCTGCTGGCTGCGCTGGATGAAAACGCGCCAGAAGAGCGCGATCTGGCCGCCGAGTTGCAGGTTCGGGAAAATGCCTGGGGCATGCGGGTCATCGATGAAAAGATCTCGGTCCGCGAGCAGCTTGCCGGCCTGCCGGAAGGGGCGCTCTTCCCGGACCTGCTGCGGCAATACCGGTTGCGGACATTTGCCGAGACGACCGACGACCTGAAACCGGTTCGCGAAAACGCCCGATGGCGCAAGATCGGCCGGGCCTCAGGCCTCTGATCCGGCCGGGCTTTAGCCTGTCATTGCACCACGCCGGCCTTGCGGAGCCCCTCGACCATCAGTTCGAAATCGGCAGGGTTCTTGTAAGGCAAGACCTTGCGACGATGTTCCAGCGAATAGGCGGGATTAACGCGAAGCAGGTCCTGCCATGCCGCATGGGCCTGCTCCAAACGGCCCAGATGGCCGTAGGTGGCGGCCAGAAGCGCACGCGAGAGGTCGGTGACAGCGTTGCGAGCCAGCCGTTGCAGCAAGAGGTCGACGGCCTCTTCGTACCTTCCCAGTTGAAACGATGCCAAAGCCTGGAAGTGCAGAAGCACATCCGGGAAGTATGGATTCAAGGTCTTTCCCCGGGCGAAACTCTCTAGCGCCTCCGCGGATCTACCCGAATAATACAGCGCCTCGCCGCGGGCGACGTGCGCTTCGGCGAAGTTCGGATTGAGAGCTATCGCGCGCTCGACCTCGCCGATGGCTTCATCGTGCCGCCGTGTGTAAAGCTTGGCCGATGCCAGCGCCCAGTGCGCCCAGGGATCGCTGTCATCCAGCGTTACCGCTCGCGTTGCTGCCTCTTCCGCTTGCGCCATCGAGTCCGACGCACCCCACCTGTTGAGGTAATCGAGCCCGTGCGTGAGGGCTAGGAAAGCGTGGGCAGAGGCAAATTTCGGGTCCAGTTCGATGGCCCGCTGCAAGAGCTCGCGGGCCGCGACGTTCGTGTCCTTGGTCAGCCGGTGCCACAGCTCCCGGCCCCGCAGGAAACAGTCATACGCCTCCGGATTGCGCTGGTGTTCGGGCGCCAGCCGCAGACGGTCATCGTCGGTCAGATTGAGCGCCAGCGCACCGACGATGTGCTGCGTCACGTCATCCTGCACGGCGAATATGTCGGTCAGATCGCGATCGAACCGCTCCGCCCAAAGATGGCCGCCTGAAATTGCATCGATGAGCTGCGCGGTGATGCGTACCTTGTTCCCCGACTTGCGTACGCTGCCTTCAAGGACATAGCGCACGCCGAGCTTCGTGCCGACATCCTGCACATGGACGTTCTGGCCCTTGAAGATGAAGGACGAATTGCGAGCGATGACGAAGAGCTGTGACAGTTTGGACAGCGCCGTGATGATGTCTTCGGAGATGCCGTCGGCGAAGTAGTCCTGTTCGGCATCACCGCTCATATTGGCGAACGGCAGCACGGCGATCGACAGTTTCGGCGGCGCTGCCGCAGCCGGAGGGCTCGTCGGGGTTTGCGAGGTCGCGGCCACCTTGGCCCCGGCGCCGACTTGCAGCGAATACACCCGGATCGGCTCGGCGATGTTCTTGAGCTGTGTGCTGCCGAGATCGCTGACCGAGAGGTCAAGCCTGGCCTTGACCTGGCGATAGGCATCCTCGGACAGGCAGATGGCGCCGGGCGCCGCAACGCCCTCCAGACGCGAGGCGATGTTGACGCCGTCACCCATCAGGTCGCCATCGCTCTCTTCGACCACGTCGCCCAGATGGATGCCTATCCTGAACTCGATGCGGCGCTCCTGCGGTACGCCGGCATTGCGCTCAACCATACCGTTTTGAATCTCAACGGCGCAGCGCACGGCATCGACCACACTGCGAAACTCAACCAGCGCCCCATCTCCGGTACGCTTGATAACCCGCCCGTGGTGCACTGCAATGATCGGATCGATCAGGTCGCTGCGCAGTGCCCGCAACCGCGCCAAGGTACGATCTTCGTCCGCGCTCGCGAGCCGGCTGTATCCGACCACATCTGCAGCCAGGATTGCGGCCAGCTTACGGTTCTCGCTCATGGGTCGCCTCCTCATCTCCATCATAGCAGGAAGACGGCGGGACGAGGGAATTTTCGCAAATCACGGCCACGCAGCCGCCCGTATCGGCAGTGCTCCACCGCCAACCCAGACCGATGCCCATTTGTGCTGCCGCTTGCCGGTTGACGACTATCGGTTCATCCTTGTGAATACCCCGGCCGTGACGAGCGTGGCGAGATCACGGGTCATGGCCCAAGGTCAAAGAGATAGAGCATGATGTCGTCCGAAAACCGCTTCACACTCTTCGGCATCATGCTCTGGTGAGGTGTCCATGAACTGCTCGGGCTGCGGTTTCGAGATCGAGGGCGGTTACGCCTTCTGTCCGAAGTGTGGCCGCCGCCAGCCCGTGCCATGCGCCAGTTGCGGCTACGCCTGCGCACCTGATTTCGAGTTCTGTCCTAAATGTGGGGCAAGCGTCGGTGCGTCCGCAAAAGCTGCCGAACGGCCTGCTCCGACACCAAGCCGCACCATTGCGCAGCCCTCTCGAGCTCCGTCGCCGAACATCGAAAGCGAAGAGGGGCCGCATTCCGTCTCCGACGCCGATCGACGAACGGTAACGGTGCTGTTCGCCGATCTCTGCGGCTTCACGACACTCAGCGAGCAGCTCGACCCCGAGGTCATGCAGGCGCTGCAGAACGAACTGTTCAAGGAATTGACGGCGGCCGTGCAAGGCTTTGGTGGTTTCGTCGACAAATTCATCGGCGACGCTCTGCTCGCCTTGTTCGGTGCGCCGGTCGCGCATGAGGACGATCCGGAACGTGCGCTTCGAGCCGCTCTCGACATGATCGCCCGGACGGCGCGGCTCGGTGAAAGCACCCGCCACTCCGGCTCGCCGCTGCTGCTCCACATAGGCATAAACACGGGTCCGGTCGTTACTGGCGGATTGGGCATCGGCACCGCCAAATCTTATTCGGTGACCGGCGACACGGTGAATACGGCGCAACGCCTGCAATCGCTGGCTGCACCGGGTGAGGTGCTGGTGGGCGAACTCACGCACAGGCTGACCCGGCATGCCTTCTCGTACGAGTCGCTGGGCGATGTCGTGTTTCGCGGCAAGGCTGGCAGTGTGCTCGTCCACCGACTGGATGCACCGCTTGCGGCGCCGCGTGCAGCGCGCGGGCTCGAGGCGCTCGGCCTCAGTGCGCCCATAATAGGTCGTGATGCGGAGCTCAACAGAATGCTGGCGAGCCTTGACTTGGCGTGCGGCGGCTCGGCCCAGCTTGTCCGCATCGTCGGCGAAGCCGGTATCGGGAAGTCGCGGTTGGTGAAGGAGTTCGTCGCCCGCGTCGGCGACGAGGATCGTTTTCGCAACGTCGCCGTGCGGCAGGCCACGTGCTCACCGCTGGGTGAACAATCATTTGGCGCCCTGGGTGCAGTGGTGCGCAGCGCTGCCGGGATGATGCAAAACGACAATGGGGACGAAATGCGGGGCAAGCTCGCAGCCTTGCTTGCCGATCTCGGCCTGCAGGGCGAGGAGGCGAAGCGGCTGATGCCTTTGCTCTACCATGTGCTTGGCCTCGGCGACCCCGATGCCACCTTGCAGCATGTCGAGCCCGAGCAGCTGCGGCGGCAAATTCTCTACGCGGTCCGCACAATCATGGAATGGCGGCTTGCGTTGTCGCCGCTGTTGATTGTCGTCGAAGACCTGCACTGGGCCGACTCCGTCTCGCTCGAGGCACTGCGTTTCGTGATGGACAGACTGGAACGCACGCGGCTGATGTTGCTGGTCACGAATCGTCCGGCGTCGGACAACGACCAACTCGACTCAAGTCGGGTCAGCCACACAGCGCTCAGGCTTTCGCCGCTCGACAGCGATGACGGACGCCGCCTGGTGGCGGCGCTTTTCGGCGAGAGCTGGGTAAACGCCGCAGGAGGGCTTCTCGACCAGATCCTCGAGCGCGCGGGCGGCAACCCGCTTTTCTTGGAGGAGATCGTTCGCGGCCTTATCGATCGCGGTGTATTGGTGCGCGATGGCCAGCAATGGCGGACCGTGGCAGGCGAAGTCGCAACCGGCATCCCCGCCACGATCCAGGCAATGTTGCTTGCTCGCGTCGACCGGCTGCCGCAAGAGGTGCGCCGGTTGGCCCAGGAAGCCGCGGTAATCGGCCCGCGCTTCGATGCCACGCTTCTGAAAGCCGTGGCAGCCGACCCCGGCCGACTGGAAGCGGGCTGCGAACTGCTTTGCGATGCGGAAATCATCGAGGAAGTTGCCGGATCAGGCTCGGTCTCGTCGCAAAGCTACCGCTTTACGCAAACATTGCTGCAGGACGTGATCTACCAGAATCTGCTCCTGCAACGCCGGACCGACATCCACCGCCGGGTAGGTGCCGCCCTGGAGCAACTGTGCGGCGACAAGCCGGAACGGTTCGAGGATCTGGCCGTGCTCGGTCATCATTTCGCTCAGAGCGCCGAGCGGGAGAGGGGCGCGCATTACCTGCAGGCGGCGGGAGATCGCGCTCGCATGATATACGCCAATGACGACGCCCTTCGTTTCTACGAGCGAGCACTGACTGCGTTGGGCGCGATCGGGCAAACACCGCTCAAACTGGCAATTGCAGAGCGCATTGCCGATTTGAGCGGCCCGGCAGGCCGCCGCGAGATTGCACACCGCCACTACGAGGCGGTGCTGCAGGCCTATCGCGAGTCAGCCGATCGTGTCGCGGCGGCGCGCGTTTTGCGCAAGATCGGTCGGCTGTTTTGGGACGTGGGCAAGCGGGACGACGCGGAATCGCGCTACGCTGAAGCGGCAGCGCTCCTCGATGGAGCGGATGCCCCGATCGAGCAGGCGCATCTCTGGCAAGAACGTGGCCGACAGGCGTTCCGCAGCGGAGATCACACTCTCGCGGCAAAATGGGCAGACGCGGCGCTGGATTGCGTACGCTCTCTGACAACGGAACATGTCTCCGATGATGCCACCCTCGTGACCGCCGAGGCACTTAATACCAAGGCTGTTGCGCTGGCTCGCCTTGGGCGAAACCATGAAGCCGTGCGTGAGGTTGAGCGCAGCATTGAATTGGCCGAAGCCGCCGGTCTGCTGGGCGCGGCCTGCCGCGGCTACACCAATCTCGGGGTGCTCTACACGACCATCGATCCGGCGAAGGCGATGGAGGTCTGTCGGCGCGGTCTTGAAGTGGCGCGCCGTATTGGCGATTTGGGTTTCCAGGCGCGCCTCCTCGCCAATCTGGCGGTAGCTTGTTGTACTTTCACGGATCGCTGTCCAACGGAGGGCGTGCCTGCTGCCGAGAAGGCCATCGAGATTGACCGGGCGCTCGACCAGCGCGAGCACCTGCCAGTGCCGTTGATCGTGCTTGGGCAGATCCACCAGTGCAACGGCCATCCGGAACTGGCGATCGGCTTGTTCCACGAAGCACTGGAGGTAGCCCGCGAAACGGGCGAGCCCCAACTTCTGTTTCCGTGCTATGATGGACTCGCAACGCTTAATCTCGACCTCGACAATCTGGCCGAGGCCGAACGCTACTTTTCCCTGGCGCAGGGTATATGCGCCCAGCACGGGCTCGACCCGGAAGCGCTTGTGGTGCTGCCTTTTCTCGACTAGCCGGGATAGGGGGTTGGACATGTCCGCGCCTAGTGGATTGATACCGCTTCAACCGGGCGACCGGGCGCCGAACCTGATACTCGACGCCATTACCCAGGAAGGCAAGATTGCGCTTGACGACTTTCGCGGGCAAAAACCGGTGCTGGTCGGCCTGTTTCGAGGTCTGCATTGTGCGTTTTGCCGGCGCCACATCGCCGCTCAGGCGCGTCTCGATCCGGAGCTGCGCGAAAAGGGCGTGGAGAGCCTGACGGTGGTCAACACGCCGATCGAACGGGCGCGGCTCTATTTCCGCTACCATCCAATGCCGAACCTGCTTGCGGCGTCGGACCCGGAACGCGCTTCACATCGTGCTTTTGGACTGCCCAATCTCGAATTCACCGAGAACGAGACGAACTGGCCGTACAAGGTCGCGATGGCAGCGGCACAGGACATGCGGGTCGACATACCTGGCGAATTGCCCGGTCCCATGGATCCGATGACAGCCGCCGCAATCCTCGACAAGAAGGACCACTACGAACTGACCGAAGCCGACGAGCAGATGATGGCCACGGGACACGGACAACTGGTTGGTCAGTTCCTGCTGGACCGGCAGGGGATCGTCCGCTGGAGCTTCACGGAGGTCCCGGAGGGTGGGCGATACATGTTTGGCGCCCCAAACCCGAAGGAGCTGATGTCAGCCGTGTCGCAAGTCGCCCAATAATGAACTGACAAGTTCACCGTTTATCCGAGCACGGCCTCGACAGTGGCGACAAAGTCATCGAGCGAGCGGTCGCCGCGAATCTCGATGCGCGGAAGGTCGATGAGATCGCTATGGAGGTCCGCCGGCCCGTGCCTGCGGCCGAAGCCTACTCGATAGCCGCACTCCCTAGCCAGCCGGCCAAGCCGTCGGTCGGTGACGGAGAAGGGGGCCGCGAACGCCCTGGTTGGCCGGCCGGTCCAGCGTTCGATGAACAGACGAGAGCGCAGGAGCTCGGCGGCCAGGTCAGCGCTCGACAGACCATCTATGGCGCGATGCGTCGCCATGTGGCTGCCGAAGAAGGCGCCTTCGGCAGCGAGGCGTCGCACCGTCCCGGCGCCCATAAGCGGCGTCGGCGGACCGATGTCGGTGTCCCACTTTGCACTTTCGCCCACCAGGTCCGTCACCAGGAACACTTCCGCGTTCAGGTCGTTGGCGCGCAAGATCGGCCAGGCATGGTCGGCGAAGTTCTGGAAGCCGTCATCGAAGGTGATGAGCACCGGGCGGCCGACGAAAGGCTGACGGTTGGCGATGGATGCTTCCAGCTGCTCGGAGCCAATGGCGTGAAAGCCATTGGCGCGCAGCCATCCCATCTGGCTGGCGAATGCGGCGGGCGTGAGCCGAAAGCGAGCGAGCGCGGCCGGACCTTCATCGGCAACGCCGTGATACATGAGGACAGGGATATGCTGGCGCTGCTCGTTACGTGCGACGTCGCGGCGCAAGGCTCGCGCCCCACCCCAGACGATATTTCGCGCGACGCCGATTTCGATGGGCGCGCGGATCGGCACATGATCGATCACCGGGTCCGTCGCCACATCGCCCGGCGATAGGCGGCGGAAGCGGTCTATGCGGTAGAGCTCGGTCTGGATCGATTGCTCGAGCACCAGGCCTTCGGTCGCTGCCAGCGTCTCGGAGATCGCCTGGGCACCGAATGTGTTCCAGTCGAAGCCCGTCTTTTCGACATTGTCACGCAGCACGAATGCGTGTGCGCTGATGAAACTACCGCCAGGCGCCAACGCCTCGGCAAATTTCTTGGCGATGCGCCGCAACTCGGCGAGATCGTCCAGATAGTAGAGCACCTCCGAACAGAAGATCAGATCCATCTCACCCGGCAGCGTGTCGGCAGCGAAATCGAGTACGCCGAACTCGACATTCGCCTGATTGTTGCATCGGGCGCGGGCTCGCTCGATGGCTATGGCGGAGATGTCGGTTGCGGTCAGATGGCCCACGCGCGGCGCCAGCTGCCGCGTGAAATGGCCCTCCGCACAGGCCAGCTCAAGCGCCCGGCCGATGGGACCGGCAGGCAGGATCTCGATCTGCCGCTCATATTTTTCCTGCTCATAGAGCGAGCTGTAGTTCCAGGGATCCTCGGTCGCGAAATAGCTGTTCCAGAACGCCGTGCGATCCTCGTCGTGCTTGTCCGCGACCCGTGCGCGGCGCGGCGTAACAGGCTCTGACGGTTCAGCGCTCGACCGAACCAGGTCATGCGCCTGTGCGGCCAATTGCGCGAGTTTGCCGAAGTGGCTGTCCTGATCGGGCTCGCTTCCCGCCATGGCAAACGATACCTCGGCTGCAGGCGTGTTTGACGTGGTCGCGCCGGCGCCCTTTTGCGGTCCAGGCGATCCTCCCGCAAGCCGCTCAGCAGGCACTACATCCAGGATCAATTCAATCCAATGATCGCTCGTCACCGTCCCGAGTGCACCGAACTGCACGACAGCCTCGATCCGCCCATCCAGCATCAGATGGGCATAGATCTGATCGATGCCTTCCGGCAGTTCGGTCGCGGTCGGATTGCGAGCGTCGACGCGAATTCCGAGCGTTCGCGCCAGCCTGCGCGGCGTGGCAAGATCGTCGGGTTCGAGAAGCATTTGCTCAAGCTGGTACTGGACGCGGCGAGCCGCTGCGGGATTGTCCCAGATCTTGCCGAGTTCGATGATCAACGCGGTGGTTGCGCTGCCGAACCTCGCCCATCCGGCAGCCAATTGCGCCGGCACCGACAGGCTTCCTGCCATGAGGCCATCGAAGATTACCTTGGCAATCTCATGCGCCCACTTGCGTCCCGCCGGGAGTGCGCGCAGGGGCTGCGGGTCGATCAAGCGCGAGCCTGAGCCGCATTCGGACGCGGCGTTCCGCAACGCCAGCCAAGCAAGCGCTTCAGATGCGGTGCCGCCTTTCGCCGAAATTGAACCCGAGGGATTGTGCGCCACGCCGTCTTACCTGCGCCTGGTTCTGAGGGAGAACAAGTGTTCCGCAACGCGCTTACATCGCCGGTCTGGAAAAAGCAAAAGGCGCCCCGAAAGGCGCCTCTTCATCGCTTGATTCCCCTAGAGGAAACTGGAGCGGGTGAAGCGATTCGAACGCTCGACCCCAACCTTGGCAAGGTTGTGCTCTACCCCTGAGCTACACCCGCTCACACGGCCCTTTGGCCGCAAGCCGGGCCTATATGGCTGAAGAGCGCGGCGATTGCAACAGGGAAATGACGGGCTTTTTGGTCGCGCCAAATCGCTTGGCGGAACCTTGTCGGCCACGCGGGTGGTTCATCGACTTCCCGCATGACGGTCTTGTCTCGGCGGCATCATTGGCCGTAAACGGCTTTGCCGCGCGCCGATACAGGGAAAGACCACCAATGCCGAAGACCGAAGCCGAGCTTTTCGCCTTTCTTGCCGATCTCGGCATATCAGTGTCGACCGTGCGCCATCCGCCGCTCTATACGGTGGCCGATTCGCAGTCGCTGCGCGGCGAGATACCGGGCGGGCACACGAAAAATCTGTTTCTCAAGGACAAGAAGGACAATTTCTTCCTGGTCAGCGTCGGCGAGGAGGCGGTCGTCGACCTGAAGCAGATCCACACGATGATCGGCGCCGCCGGCCGGGTGTCGTTCGGCAAGCCGGAGATGCTGATGGAGCTGCTCGGTGTCATTCCGGGCGCGGTCACCGTGTTCGGGCTGATCAACGACACCGAAAGACGGGTCAAGGTGGTGCTCGACCAGGATTTGATAGCACATGCGACAGTCAACGCGCATCCGCTGACCAATGAGGCGACGACGTCGATCGCGTCCGCCGACCTCATCAGATTCGTCGAGGCAACCGGACATGATGCTGCTATCTTGAAAGTCTCGGCTTGATCGCCACATGGATGGCGAAAACTGACCTCTAGTTAAGGACGTCGCGCTGCTCCGCTGGGCGCGATCGGAAGGGCGACGACATGAGCGACAACAACAATCCGTTTGGCGGCCAATTCGGCGGCAATTCTGGCCAGTACACCACGTCCGTGCAATATGGCGGCGCCGAGCCGGCCAAGTCGGCACTTGGCCCGACACCCGGCGCAGCACCTGCCGCTGGCGAGCTGATCAAGGACACCACGACCGCCACTTTCGCCGCCGACGTCATCCAGGAATCGCGCAAACAGCCGGTACTGGTCGATTTCTGGGCGCCGTGGTGCGGGCCCTGCAAGCAGCTCACGCCGCTTCTGGAAAAGGCGGTCAAGGCCGCCGGCGGCAAGGTCAAGCTGGTCAAAATGAACATTGACGATCATCCCTCGATCGCCGGCCAGCTCGGCATCCAGTCGATCCCGGCGGTCATCGCCTTCAAGGACGGCCAGCCTGTCGACGGCTTCATGGGCGCCATCCCCGAGAGCCAGATCGCCGAGTTCATCACCAAGGTCGGCGGCAAGGGCAATGGCGCGCCGCCGGTGGCCGAAGCACTGGCCGCGGCGGCGGAAGCGCATGCGGCGGGCGATGCGCAGACCGCAGCCGACATTTACGACGCCATCCTGGCGCAAGCGCCGGAGACGATCGAGGCGATTGCCGGGCTGGGCGAGCTTCTGTTCGAGGCTGGCGACAGCGACGGCGCCGAGGCGCTGCTGGCAACGGCGCCGGAGGCCAAGAAAAATGCGCCGGCACTTGCCGCGCTGCGTGCCAAGATGACGCTGGCTGCGGAAGCGGCAGCACTTGGCAATCCAGCTGAATTCGAGCAGCGACTGGCCGCCAATCCCGGCGACCACCAGGCGCGTTTCGACCTCGCCATGATCCAGAACGCCAGGGGCGAGCGCCATGCGGCGGCCGACAATCTTCTGGCGATTATAAAAGCCGACCGGACGTGGAACGAGGACGGCGCCAGGGCGCAGCTGCTGAAACTGTTCGAGGCCTGGGGCATGACCGACGAGGCGACGCTGGCGGCACGGCGCAAATTGTCGTCGCTGCTGTTTTCCTGAGCCGTTTGCCGGCCAAATTGCCGGGGCGTGGCTGTCGGGCCTTGCGGTCGGCGGCCGCCGCGCCAGATTAGGCCGATAACATCGCGCCCGAAGCGGGTCGGAGGAGTGAAGGTGCAGGTCGGAAACGCATTTTACCGGGTCGGCAAGGATCTGCCGGCAACCATTCCGGTGTTTCCGCTTGCCGGCGCGCTGCTGCTGCCGGGCGGGCGCATGCCGCTCAACATCTTCGAGCCGCGCTACCTGCAGATGGTGGATGAGGCGATCGCCGGCGCGCGGCTGATCGGCATCGTCCAGCCCAGCCTCAATGGCGCGTTGCGCGCCGACGGGGAGCCGGAACTGTGCAATGTCGGCTGCGCCGGGCGCATCATCTCGATGGCCGAGAGCGGCGACGGCCGCTATCTGGTTTCGCTGCAGGGCGTCTGCCGTTTCCGCATCACCAGCGAATTGCCGGTGAAGACGCCTTTCCGGCAATGCAAGCTGGCGCCGTTCCTCACCGATCTTGCCGAAGACCAGGCGGCAAGCGAGGTCGACCGGCCGGCGCTGTTGAAAGCGTTTCGCGCTTATCTGCAGGCCAACGATCTCGAAGCCGATTGGGAAAGCGTCAGCCGCGCCGAGAACACCATGCTGGTCAATGCGCTGTCGATGATGGCGCCCTACGGACCGGCCGAGAAACAGGCGCTGCTGGAGGCGCCCGACCTGAAAGCCCGCGCGGAGACGCTGATCGCCATCACCGAAATGGCGCTGGCGCGCGAGAATGAGGACTTTGGCTCCAGCCTGCAATAAGGGCTGAGCCGATGGCTGAAGGGGGATCCAATGGCTGCGGATGGGCGTGACGGCAAGTCGGTCAATGTCGATCCAAAATTGCTGGAGCTGCTGGCCTGCCCGCTGACCAAGGGGCCGCTGGCCTGGGACCCGGTGCGCGGCGAGTTGATCTCGCGGATCGCCAAGCTCGCTTATCCCGTGCGCGACGGCATCCCGATCATGCTGCCCTCGGAGGCGCGGACTATTTCGGCGGAAGACGTGCTGTCGCCGCCGCGATTGGGTGGGCCGGGCTGAATCAGAGCGTCGCTGAAGTTTGCTGAAGGCTGGCGGGACAGCGCCCTGAAGTCCTGCCGGACATCTCCCCCACAAGGAGGGAGATTGCTTGTCGCTCCCGCTTCGCCAGTCTTTATTGTTGAAAAATTGGCTGGATGGCGAAGCCGCCGATCTCCCCCAAGTGTGGGGAGATGCCCGGCAGGGCAGAGCAGGGCGCGAAGGATCATCGTCGCTTCGCATTCGATGAATAAGCTGCGCCTACTGAAAATTCCGCCCCTTGGGCATGACCCTTTCAGCTTTGTCCGAGAGGGTGGCAATGTCGGGCCGGGCAGCCGGCGTCATCTCTTCCAGCAGCACCGTCAGCCACGGCGTCAAATCCTCGATCTTTTCGGCGACGATGTGGATGACGTCGGATTCCGACTGCAGCTTGCCGGTGACCTTGACGAAGCGCGCGCCCATGACGATGGGCCGGAAACGGGTAAAGGTCCGCTCCCAGAAAATGACGTTGGCGACGGCCTTGTCGTCTTCCAGCGTCAGGAAGATCGCATTGCCCTTGCCGGGCCGCTGCCGCACCAGCACCAGGCCGGCGACCGAGACCCGCCTGCCGTCGCGCACCGAGCCGAGATTGGCATTGGGAATGACGCCGGCGCGGTCGAGCCGCTCGCGCAGGAAGGCGACCGGATGCGCCTTCAGCGACAGGCCGAGCGCGCGGTAGTCGTGGATGACGTGCTCGCCGAGCGGCATTGTCGGCAGTTTTGTCTCGGGCTCGAGTTCGCGCAGCCGGATCGCCGGCTGGTCGAACAGCGGCAGCCGTTCGGCGGCGCTCTTGCCATCCAGCGCGCGCACCGCCCACAAGGCTTCACGACGATCGAGGCCGAGCGAGCGGAAGGCGTCAGCCTGCGCCAGTCTTTCGATTTCGCCGACATTGAGGCCCGAGCGCAGCCACACATCCCTGACGCTTGTATAGCCGGCGCCGCGCCGCGCGGTGAAAGCTTCCATACGCTTCTCGGCCAAGCCCTTGATCTGACGGAAGCCAAGCCGGACGGCGTACCGGGTCTTGATGACACCGCGCATTTCGGCATGGCGCCCCAGGATGCGGCCCGGATCGAATTGGGCTTTCTCCAGGGTGCAGTCCCAGTCGGAAAAATTGACGTCGACGTCGCGGATATCGACGCCATGGTCGCGCGCGTCGCGCACCAGCTGGGCCGGCTGGTAAAACCCCATCGGCTGCGAATTCAGGATCGCGGCGCAGAACACGTCGGGATAAAAGGTCTTGAACCAGCAGGAGGCATAGACGAGCAAAGCGAAGGAGGCGGCGTGGCTTTCGGGAAAGCCGTATTCGCCGAAGCCTTCGATCTGCTTGAAGCAGCGCTCGGCGAAGTCCTTGGTGTATCCCTTGCCGACCATGCCGTCGATCATGCGCTGGCGGTAATTGCCGATGGTGCCGGTGCGCTTGAAGGTGGCCATGGCGCGGCGTAGTTCGTCGGCTTCGCCGGGTTTGAAACCACCGGCGACGATTGCAATATTCATCGCCTGTTCCTGAAACAGCGGCACGCCGAGTGTCTTCTTGAGAATAGCCTCCAGCTCTGGCTTTTGATATTCAGCCGCTTCCTTGCCCTGCCGACGGCGCAGATAGGGGTGCACCATGTCGCCCTGGATCGGGCCGGGCCGCACGATCGCCACCTCGATGACCAGGTCGTAGAATTCGCGCGGGCGTAGACGCGGCAGCATCGACATCTGCGCGCGCGATTCGATCTGGAAGACGCCGAGCGTGTCGGCGCGGCAGATCATGTCGTACACGTCGTTCTCTTCCGGCGGCAGGGTGGCCAGCACATAGGGTCGGCCGTAATCATCCCGGGCCTTCGGATAATGGTCGGTGAGCAAGGTGAAGGCGCGCTTCAGGCAGGTCAGCATGCCAAGCGCTAGAATATCCACCTTCAGGATCTTCACCGCGTCGAGATCGTCCTTATCCCACTCGACCATCTTGCGCGCCTCCATCGCCGTCTTGACGATGGGGACGATCTCGTCGAGCCGGTCGCGGGTAATGACGAAGCCGCCGACATGCTGCGACAGATGCCGGGGAAAGCCCATGATCTCGTTGGCGTGGGCGATCACGTGACGGGTCGAGGTCTCGTTGCGGTCGAGGCCGCCGGCATGCGCCTCCTTCTCGCCGAGCTCCGAGGTCGACCAGCCCCAGATCGAACTGGAGAGCGCAATGCGGACATCGTCCGACAGGCCCATGGCCTTGGCCACCTCACGCAGCGCCGAGCGGCCGCGATAGCTGATGACGGCGGCAGCCAGCGCGGTGCGCTTGGCGCTGTATTTGGAGTAGATGTACTGGATCACCTCCTCACGCCGCTCATGCTCGAAATCGACGTCGATGTCGGGCGGCTCGTTGCGCTCCTCGGAAATGAAGCGCTCGAACAACGTGTCGATGCGCTCGGGGCCGACCTCGGTGATGCCGATGCAGTAGCAGACGATCGAGTTGGCGGCCGAGCCTCTGCCCTGGCACAGAATGCCCTCATTGCGGGCGAACTGGACGATGTCGTAAACGGTCAGGAAATAGCGCGCATAATTCAGACGCTCGATCAGAGCGAGCTCCTCACTGATGCGCTGCAAGACGGAAGCGGGGACGCCCGCCGGATAGCGCGTGGCGGCCCCCTCCCTGGCCAGACGCTCTAGCTCGGCCTGCGGCCCAAGCCCTGATTGCGTCGGCTCGTCGGGATAATTGTACTGGAGGTCGCTGAGCGAGAAGGTCAGTTCGCCGGCAAAGCGCAGCGTCTCGGCCAGCGCCCGTGGATGGCGGCGGAAGAGACGGGCCATTTCCAGCGGCGGCTTCAGATGGCGCTCGGCGTTGGCCGTCAGCTCCAGCCCGACCTCGGCGACCGGCAAATTGAGGCGGATGGCGGTGAGCACATCTTGCAGCGAGCGGCGCTCGGCGCTGTGATAAAGCACGTCGTTGGTCGCCATCAGCGGCACGCCGGCGATGTCCGCCATGCCCGCCGCCTGCTCGATGCGGAAACGGTCATTGCCGCGATAATCCGGCGCCATGCCTAGCCGCAAATTAGCGCCGAAACGGTCTTTCAGTTGACGGACCAATGCCAGGGGATCGTCGGCATTCGCCGAGAGATCCGGCAGCACCGCCAGCGACAGCAGGTCGCCCCATTCGAGCAGGTCGCTGCGCTGGAGAAGGGTCGCGCCCTTCTCGTTTTCATCGCGCAAATTGGCTTGCGTCAGCATGCGGCAGAGATGGCCCCAGCCCTTGCGGTTCTGCGGATAGGCGAGAATGTCCGGCGTGCCGTCGCCGAACACCAGGCGGCAACCGGGGTGATAGGCGAGCTTCTCGACCTTGGCCTGCTGCCAGGCGCGCACGACGCCGGCCACCGTGTTGCGGTCTGCCAGTCCGATCGAGGAAAAGCCGAGGAATTTGGCCGCCACCACCAGCTCCTCCGGCTTGGAGGCGCCGCGCAGGAAGGAGAAGTTCGACTGGATGCCGAATTCCGCATAGGGGATGACGGTCAGCGCGTTCATGCGAAGACCCCATGCATGAACCAGCGCGGCGGCACCTGCGGGTTGCCATAGAGGCCTTGCCGGTAGAGCCAGTAGCGGCGGCCGTCGGCATCCTCGATCCGGAAATAGTCACGCGTCGATGTGAGCGGATCGCTTGACGTTTCACGCCACCATTCCGGCGCGATGCGTTCCGGCCCCTCGGCGCGCGCGACCCGGTAGAGCGCGCGGCGCCAGCGGAAATTCATCGGCGGACCCTCAGGCATTTCGGTGGCCGGCACCTCGATCGGCTCGGGCGAACGGAACAGCCGGATCGGCCGTTCCGGCGGGAAGATGGTTGCGCGCGGCGCGTCTTTCGAGCCCGGCTTCCTGAGCGGTGTTTTGCGTTGTGGCGCTTCCGAGAACGGGATGGTGGCGATGGCGCGCTCCGGCAGATGGCTCTCGAGGGCGACCGGTTTCAGCACCGCACTGTCGCCGAGCCTGGCGCGGATGCGGTCGGCAAAGAGTGCCATGTCGGCGCCGTCATCCTCGGCCTCGCCGGTCAAATCGGCCTGCTGCATGTCGAAGCCGGCGGCCGCCAGCACCGAAAGCCGAACCAGGTCGAAGCCGTAGCCGGCATCGATGTCCTGTTCGAGCGCGGCCAGCCGCTCATGGAACAGGCGCTGGATCAGCTTCGGTTCGCGCAGCGGACGCGAGGTGCCGACAGCGATGCGGCTGACGGCGCCGTCGACGCGAAACAACAGCAGCGCCAGCATCCTTGCGCCCTCGCCGCGGCGTTCGAGATCGGCCTTCAGCGTCACCGCCAGCAAGAGCACCAGCCGTTCGATCTCGGCGGTCAGCACGACCGGCTCGGCCAGGTGGCGTTCGACCGAAAGCGAGGCCACCGGCAGGCGCGGCGATACCGCCTCGTCGAGGCGGCCGAGCGCCTGGTCAAGACGCAACAGCAAGGTCGCGCCGAAACGGCGGGCGAGCGGCGCTCGCGGCGCTGCCATGACCGCGCCGGCGGTGCGCAGACCGACGCTTTCCAGGCTGGCGCGGATATCGGCCTCGATGCGCAGTGCGGCCAGCGGCAAGGGGGCGAGCAGCGCTTCCTCCTCGCCGGAGACAACGATGCGGTCGCCGCAAAAGCGCGCTGCCGCCCAGGCTGCACCCGGCGTCGCGGCCAACCCGGCGCGGACATCGAAACCCTGCTGGAAAAACCGCGCAAGGATGTCGTCCAGCATGGCGCGCTCGCCGCCGAACAGGTGGGTACAGCCGGTGACGTCGAGATAAAGCCCGTCGACGCCGTCAAGCGCCACCAGCGGCGTATAGCGGTCGCACCAGTCGGCGAGGCCTTCGAGCAGCCGGCGGTCGGCCTCCGGATCGGCCTCGACAATGTCGATCGAGGGATGCATGGCACGGGCGTCGGCAATGCCCATGCCAGGCTTCAGATGCAGCGCCTCAGCCCGCTCGTCGAGGGCCGATATGCGCTGGGCGTTGCGGTCGCGATGGCTGATCACGAGCGGGAAATGATCCGAAGGCCGGGAACGCCACGACCGTCCCAGGCGCTGGCGCAGGATCCGTTCGGCCGCCAGATGCGGGAACCACAGCGACAGAATTCTCTGGCCGTTTTTCGCGGGGCTTTCTTTCTTCGAATGCGTGTTCATCGGGGTTCCACTCCAGTGTGAATTGTCCAGGCAGAGCGGTGCGGCTCTTGCCGATGCTGACGGTGAAGGCAGGGTGGCCGATCGACCCGGCAAGCGGCCCGGCGATCGTCCGGCGCGATGTCGCTGGTGCAGCCGACACGATGAGGCGCACCGGGGCGGCGGTCGGCTCGGCTTCGCCGGCCTGGCGCAGCAGGAATACCGGCCGGCCGGCGTTTTGGGCGCGCGCGTGCAGCCGGCGCGTCGCGGTGAGGTCGAGCCGCTGCGGGCTGCCACGGATTTCGAGGATGATTGCGGCGAGCGCCGTCATCTTGGCGGCCTCCTCGGCTACCCACAGCGCATCGGTGAGTTTCGGCGCCTCGGAAAACAGCAACTGCTCCGGTGCGATACCGAACATGCCCTGCAATCCCCTGGCATAGGGAAAGCCGGCCTCGCGAAAAATCTCCGACGTGCCGATCCACAGCACGGGCAAGGGCTGGCCCTTGAGGATCAGGCTGACAAGCGACAGCACAAAGCCTGCGACGGCCCCGGCATTGCGGGTCTCAAGGCCATGGATTTCGCTCAAGGCAGCTTTCGGAAGGCCGCCGCTGAGGGCCGCATCGAGGCGTTCGATGCCGGTGGCCAGGAAAGCATCCGGCGAAGCTGCGGCAAGCCCGCGCCGGATGATGGTAACATCGGAATCGGGTTCAGGCGCGGCGTGGAGACAGCCCTCAGCACGCGCACGAGGTCGCTCGCCGGCCGGCACGGCCAGGCGCTCGGGCAGCGTTCCCTCGATCTTCGCGATCTGGCGGCGCAGGGCAAAAACAGTCTCCCGCGCCACGGCTGATGTCGCCATGACGGTCAATTTCTCTCATAATTGTTCCTGTTATGTTCCTATAGATTCCAGAGGGTGCCGAAAGAGTCAAGCGGAGTCAGAAGGAATTTATTCCTTGATCAAAGGTGGCGAGGCCAACCTTGGACTTTGGTCGCAGCCATTCGGCGCAAAGAAACAGTCATCGGCCAGGTACCCGTCCATTTGCCGAGTCCGGAGGGAAAGCCTATATGCCGGGATCAAAGGACAAAGCATGGCCCGCATCTACAAGACCCGCACCTGGCACGATGAACTCTCGCCCTCGATCGAGGAGATGGAGTTTCTGGCGCTGGAGGCGTACGCGCATCTGCCCGACGATTTCCGCAAGCTGACCGGCGAGATCGTCATCATGATCGCCGAATTCCCGACCGACGAGATCATGGACGATCTGTCGCTGGAGACGCCGTTCGATCTGCTTGGCCTGTTCGAGGGCCGCGGCATCGCCGAGCGCTGGAACCCGCAGACCGGCGAAGGCCCGAACCGCATCACCCTCTACCGCCGCGCCATCCTCGACTACTGGGCCGAGAACGAAGAGACGCTGGGCGACATCGTCACCCACGTGCTGATCCACGAGATCGGCCACCATTTCGGCCTGTCGGATGATGATATGGAGAAAATCGAAGAGGCGGCGGAGTGAGGCTGCGCCGATATTCAGGTGAAGCCGGCCTGCGAACGGCAGCTTCCTGCGCTTCCGGTGCTCGCGTACTTTAAGTACGCTCCGCTCCGGTTCTCGGAAACCACTGTTCTCGGCTCGGCCTGACCTGAATCTCGACACAGCCTGCGTCCGTGCCTGGCAAAGCCTACCAGTCGCTCAGCTTGGTATCCGGCCCGTATTCCTGGCCGTCGATATCCTTCACCACCGCCTGGCCGCAGCGCATCGATTTGGTCTTCTTGTCATAGGCGTAGGTCGGCGAGCCGTACAAATGCCAGCCCTTGTTCAGCGCCGCGGTTACCTTGTGACAGAAGGTGGAATCATCGGGGGCGGACAGAAAGCGGTAGAGTCTCATGGGTCAGGTCCTGTCGTAAGTTCTGTCTTGTAGGGCGGGGTATTCCGAAGCCGGCTTAGGCAATCATGCGCCGATGGCGGCGGCCTTCGCCAGCAATTTCTCGGCCTGCGCCAGATGCAGCCGCTCGACCATCCTGCCGTTCAGAGCAATCACGCCCTTGCCGGCATTTTCCGGCAAGGCGAAGGCATCCTTCACCGCATGCGCCTCGGCGAGAGCTTCGGGCGCGGGCGCAAAGGCGCGGTTGGTGGTTTCGATCTGGGCGGGGTGGATCAGCGTCTTGCCATCGAACCCCATGGCAGCGGCTTCCGTGCATTCGCGCGCAAACGCGTCGAGGTCGCGAAAATCGTTGGAGACGCCGTCGAGCATGTCGATGCTGCCGGCCCGCGCCGCCAGCACCATCTGCATCAGCCAGGGCACAAGATAGCGGCGGTCGGGCGTCGCCAGAATGCCGGTTTCCTTGACCAGATCGTTCGTTCCGGCAACGAAACAAACTAAGCGCGAGGCCGGGTCGCGGCCGAGTTCGGCGATGGCGCCGATGTTGAGCATCGCCTTGGGCGTCTCGATCATCGCCCAGAGCTTGACGCTGTCGGGGGCAAAATTATCGTCGAGCACGTCGCCGACTTCCAGAATGTCGCGCGGCGTGGCGACTTTGGACAACAGGATGCCGTCGGGCTCCAATTTTGCCGCGGCGAGCAGGTCTTCAGTGCCCCATTCGCTGGACAGCGCGTTGACGCGCACGATCATCTCGCAACGCCGCCCATGGTGATTGGCAACTGGCCGGCTGGCGAAGATGCCGGCCAGTTTGTCCCGCGCCGCAATCTTGTCGGCGGGCGCGACGGCGTCTTCGAGGTCGATGATCACGGCGTCGCAGGCCAGCGTCGCGATCTTGGCCAGCGCCTTGTCGTTGGAGGCCGGGACGTAAAGCACCGAGCGGCGCGGGCAGTAGAGTTCGCTTGTCATCGCCGATCTATGCCGCGTGGGGGCGGGTGAGGCAAGAGTGCGGACGACCGGTTCCTGATATCGAGCCAACCGCGAAAGCTTGCGCTTGCCCCGCCCGTCCCGCAGCAGTTGCGGAAGGGGGCCTTTCCTCTCCCCCGTCGATCGGGGGAGAGGTGTCGAGCAAAGCTGGACGGGGGTCGACCCTTGGGCGCAAGGCGAGCAATGCGCTCAGTGCCCTTCCGATGTCCGTTCGCGGCGATTGCCAGGTGGTTCCCCCACTCCGTCTCGGCTTCGCCGAGCCACCTCTCCCCCTCCGGAGGGAGAGGAAAGGAGCCTGGCTGGGACAGCGCCAACGTCCGGAAAGATGGCGGGCAGCGCCCCGGCCGTAAGCGCAGGTCCTGCACGAAAACTGCACATCCCTGCGGAAAACCTCCTCCGCTCCGCCCCGCCGTTTCCATGCGAGCCCGCGACAAGGCGGCATGCAACAGCGAAACCGTTGGTCCTTGCCCTATCGCCTGCGCAGCGAAAGCTGGTGGTTGGTGGATCCGCCCCGGACGGAGGCCCGCCCTTACCTGGAAGCGAGCCTGCTCCCTTTTATCCGCCCACCGGCCGAGCGGACCAGGCCCGTCAGGAAAATCCGCGCATGACATCGTTTGCAAGCTTTTCCAGCCGCTTCGGCATCGCCGTCCTGCTCGTCGCCCTGGCGGATTTTTTCTTCTATGGCCAGCCCGCCGGGATCACTGTCCTGCTGTTTGCCATCCTGATCGCCGGCGCGGTGGTCGCTGTGCATCCTGCCGCGCTGAATTCCACCCGACCCTGGCTCAAGCTGGCCGCTTTGTTCGTCGCGCTGCTGCCGCTGGCCGAGAACGTCAGCCCGCTGTCGGTGGCGATAGCTGTCGTGGCGCTGGTGGTGTTTGCGCTGTCCCTGTCCGGGCGGCTGCGGCACGGCATCGCCCGCATTGCCGGCCAGGTCGCGCTGTTCCTGCTGGCGGCGCCGCTGCGCCTTATCCGTGACTTTTTCCAATGGCGCCGCACGGTGCGCCGGCTTGGCGGCCGCCGCATCCGCCTGGCGTCCATCATCGTCTGGGTGATGCCGGTGACGCTGGGCGCGGTGTTCCTGCTTTTGTTCGGCACCGCCAACCCGGTTATCGAATACTGGCTGTCGCTGATCGACCTGATGAAGCTGCTCGATCTCATCCAGCTGGCGCGGATCGTCTTCTGGCTGCTCGTGCTCGCCGGCGTCTGGGCTTTCCTGCGGCCTCGCCTGCCGCGTTTCCTGCGCCGCCTTCCACCTTTGACGCCGCCTGCAGCCGTGGCCGCACCGGCCGCGACTAAACCAGCGACAACGATCGAGGCCGTCGTCTTCGGCAAGGCCGCGATCCTGCGCGCGCTGATCGTCTTCAACGCCTTGTTTGCGCTGCAGACCGGGCTCGACGCAGCCTATCTCTGGGGTGGGGTCGCCCTGCCGGACGGGTTGAGCTATGCCGCCTATGCCCATCGCGGCGCCTATCCGCTGATCGCCACGGCGCTGCTGGCCGCCGGCTTCGTGCTGGCGGCGCTGCGGCCGGGCAGCGAAACCTCAGGCGATCCGCTGATCCGCCGGCTGGTCTATGCCTGGGTGGCGCAGAACATCGTGCTGGTCATCTCGTCGATTCTCAGGCTCGATCTCTATATCGGCGTCTATGCACTGACCTACTGGCGCATCGCCGCCTTCGTCTGGATGGGGTTGGTGGCGTCAGGGCTTGCACTGATCATTGCCCGCATCGCGCTTGGAAAATCCAACGAATGGCTGCTCTCCGCCAATCTTCTGACGCTATCGGCGACGCTTTATGCCTGCTGCTTCATCAACTTCGCCGCAACGATCGCCAATTTCAATATCGACCATTCCCTTGAAATGACCGGCGACGGCACGCCTATCGATACCGAATATCTGCGCTCGCTCGGCGCTGCCGCCATGCCGGCGCTGGACCGCCTCTACATGCACCAATTCGGAAACCAAACCACCTATCTGGCCGACCAAATGATGATCGACGACACTATCGCCGAGCAGAAGCAGTGGCGCGCCTGGAGCTTTCGCGGCTGGAGGCTCGTGCAGGTTCTCGACAAGAGAGGTCCGCTCGTGCTTCCTCCACCTACCCAGCCCTCGCAACCTTCAGTGCCGGACCGTTAGATCCATGCCGCATCAGATCCTGGTCGCCGACGACGATCCGCACATACGCGAGATCATCTGCTTTGCGCTGGAAAAGGCCGGGATGAAGACGCAGGCCGTGTCCGACGGCGCCGCGGCCCTGCAGGCGATCGAGCGCCGCGTGCCCGATCTCGTCGTGCTCGACATCGGCATGCCGGAGATGGACGGGCTGGAAGTCTGCCGGCGGCTGAGGCAGCGCTCCGACGTGCCGGTTCTGTTCCTGTCCGCGCGCGACGAGGAAATCGACCGCATCCTCGGGCTCGAAATGGGCGGCGACGACTACGTGACGAAACCGTTCAGCCCGCGCGAACTGGTGGCGCGCGTCAACGTCATCCTGCGCCGCGCCCGCCCGGTGGCGCCCGACCCCGCCGACGACAAGAACTTCGCGCATGGCAAGCTCAGCCTGGCGCCGGCCAGCCACGGCGCCAGTTTCGACGGCAAGGCGCTGGCGCTGACGGCGATCGAATTCTCGATCCTCAGGGGATTTCTGGCGCGGCCGGCGCATGTGCTGGGGCGCGATCTGGTGGTGGCCAGCGCCTATGCCGCCAACATCCATGTCGCCGACCGTACCGTCGATAGCCACATCCGCAACATCCGCGCCAAGCTGGCGGCGGCAGGCTGTCTCGACGCCATTGAAACCGTGCATGGCGTCGGTTTCCGGCTTGGCCGATGCGGCGCCTGAGCGACGCCAAATGGATCGGCACCAAATGGCGGCCAAGGCTGGCCACGGTGGTCCTCGCCATCCTCATCATGGTGCTGGCGCTGCCGCTGGTCGGCTTGTTCTTCTTCCGGCTTTATGAAAACCAGCTGATCCGCCAGACCGAGGGCGAGTTGATCGCGCAAGGCGCCGTCATCGCCGCCATCTATGCGCAGAATATCAGTGACGCCGCCATTGCCCCGGAGAAGCTTGGGGTGCCGATGCAGGCTGACAGCGGCGAAGCCAGCCGCGGCGACGACACGCCTTACCAGCCGATCGAGCCTACCCTCGATCTCGCCTCCGACTATTTGCTGCCGACCCGGCCCGCCGGCGTCGCTGCCGCCACCGATCCGGCCTTTGCAGCGATCGGCGCGCGGCTGTCGGGCATTCTCGACACCACGCAGAAAACCACCCTGGCCGGCTTCCGGCTGCTTGACCCGCATGGCGTCGTCATTGCCGGGCGCGACGAGGTCGGCCTGTCGCTGGCCCTTGTAGAGGAGGTGCGCACCGCCCTTACCGGCCACTATGCCAGCGCGCTCAGGCAACGAATTCCCGACCAGCCGCCACCGCCGCTCTATTCGGTCAGCCGCGGCACGAAAGTTCGCGTCTTTGTCGCCATGCCGATCGCGGTCGACGGCCATATCGCCGGCGTGATCTATCTGTCTCGAACGCCGAACAACATCGTCAAGCATCTCTATGGCGAACGCGGCAAGGTGACGCTGGCGGCCATCGCCATGCTGTTCGGCACGCTGCTGATCGCGCTGGTCTTCCTGCGCACCGTGAGCCGGCCGATCTACGCGCTGATGAAGCGCACGAGGCGCATCGCCGCCGGCGACCGCGACGCGATCCGGCCGCTCGACCATCACGGCACGCGCGAAATGGCCGAGCTGTCCGCCGCCTTCCTCGACATGGCGGAAAAGCTGCAGGCGCGCTCCGACTCGATCCAGACCTTTGCCACCCATGTCTCGCACGAGCTCAAATCGCCGCTGACGGCGATCCAGGGCGCGGCCGAACTCTTGCGCGATTCCGGCGAGGCGATGGACGCGGCAGAGCGCAAGCGGTTTTCCGGCAACATCGTCAACGATGCCGGAAGGCTCAATCTGCTGGTACGGCGCCTGCTCGATCTGGCGCGCGCGGAAAACCTGGCGCCGAGCGGCGAAAGCACATCGCTCGATGCGGCGCTGGCATTGCTGCCGGTGGACGGCAGGCTGGCGGTTCGCGTCGAGACGGGCGGCGAAACCGGTCTGCGCATCTCGGCCGAGAATGCGGCGATCGTGCTTGCCAACCTGATCGACAATTCCGCCAGGCACGGCGCGACCCAGGTTTTGCTGGCGGCTGCCAGCGCCGACGGCAAAGTGACGATTGCGATCAGCGATGATGGCGCCGGCATTTCGCCGAGCAACAGGGCGCGCATTTTCGAGCCGTTTTTCACCACGCGGCGCGAGTCCGGCGGCACCGGCATGGGCCTCGGCATCGTGCTGGCCCTCCTGAAAGCGCATGATGGCACGGTCGCGCTGGTTGACTCCGGGCGCGGCACGCGCTTCGAGATTTCCTTGCCAGCCGCGTGAGGGCTGGTGGATCGGAGAACAAAGTGCGCTACGACATCGTCATCATCGGCGGAGCCATCGTCGGCTCCTCGGTCGCCTACTACCTTCGCGAGGAAGGCTTTTCCGGCTCCATCGCGCTGATCGAACGCGACCCGCAATTCGCTCATGCCGCAACGACGCTGTCCATGGCCTCGATCCGTCAGCAATTCTCGATTCCGGAAAATATCCGGCTGTCGCAGTTCACGCTCAACCTGTTCCGGCGGCTGAAGGAGACCTTCGGCACCGACGCCGATATCGGTTTTCGCGAAGGCGGCTATCTCATCCTGGCCGGCGACGCCGGGTTGCCGATCCTGAAAGCCAACCACGAGGCGCAGGTCGCCGAGGGCGCCGACATTCTGCTCGAGGACGCCGACCAGCTGGCAAAGCGCTTTTCATGGCTGTCGACCGAAGGCATCAGCGCCGGCGCCTTCGGCCGTACCGGCGAGGGCTGGTTCGACGCTCATGCCATGTTGACGCTGTTTCGCAAGGCATTGCGTGACAGACAAATAGATTTCATCGCCGCCGATGTCACCGGCATTGAGAGGCAGGGCAACCGCGCCACCGGAGTGGACCTCGACAATGGCGAAAGACTGCAAGCCGGCATCGTCGTCAATGCCGCCGGGCCGAATGCCGGCAGGGTGGCCGGCATGGCGGGACTCGTGCTGCCCGTCGAGCCGCGCAAGCGCAACGTTTTCGTCTTCGAGGCGCGGGAAAAATACGCCGACATGCCGCTGCTGGTCGACCCATCCGGCATCTATGTCCGGCCTGAAGGCTCGGTCTATCTCACCGGCGGCGCCGAGCCGGAGGAGGGCGATGGCCCCGCCGACCCCCGGGATTTCGACGTCGACTGGCCGCTGTTCGAAGAGGTGATCTGGCCCATGCTGGCAACCCGCATCCCCGCCTTCGAGGCGATCAAGCCGACCCGCGCCTGGGCAGGCCATTACGACTACAACACGCTCGACCAGAACGCCGTGGTCGGCCCGCATCCAGAGGTCGGCAATTTCATCTTCGCGAATGGGTTTTCAGGGCATGGGCTGCAGCAGGCGCCGGCCGTCGGCAAGGCGCTGGCGGAGCTGTTGGTGCATGGCGGGTATCGGACGGTGGATTGCTCGGCGTTTGGGTACGAACGGGTGGTCGAAGGGCGGGCGTTTCGGGAATTGAACGTGATTTGAGGCGGGCGGAATAGGATCGCTCTGTCGAGTTCCCGCCCACCCCCTCTGCCCTGCCGGGCATCTCCCCCGCAAGGGGGGAGATTGGCAGCTTCGGCGAAGGCGCCATTCTTGCAACGTCGGCGATTGGCGAAAGCGGTCGCGGCATCTGATCTCCCCCCTTGCGGGGGAGATGGCCGGCAGGCCAGAGGGGGTGCTGTCCCGCGAGAGTCTAAGCAACCATCGCACTGACAGCCATCGCGTTCCCCAGTGCATGCCCGGCGGCCGTGTTGTCGAAAATCCCCCAGACCTCGGCACCGGAAGCGGCCGTTGCTTCCACTTGCCGCGCAAACCGGTCGAGCGTTTCGGTATCGTAACCCGAATGGTAGATGCGCGGCGCGCCGTGCCAGCGGAAATAGGCAAGGCCGGGCCAGCCACCCGGCCCTGCTGCCTCCGGAACCGAAGCCGGGTCGGCGGCGACCCGGGCGACCTGGTGACCGGCCAGCAGTGCGTCCGTCTCGGCACTGAACCAGGTGGGATGGCGCGGCTCGCATGCCAGCCTTGCCCGGATACGCTTGCCCAACATGTCGAAGAAACCGCCGGCGACCTCCGGCTCGAAGGGCAAGCTCGGCGGCAGCTGCACCAGAAGCACGCTCAGCTTTTCGCCGAGACCTTCGACCTGCCCGAGAAAGTCCTCTGTCAGCCCCTCGCAATCGGCGAGGCGATGCTCATGGGTCATGCTCTTCGGTGCCTTGACCGCGAAGCGGAAGTGCTCCGGCACGGCGTGAGCCCAGCGCTCATAGGTCTCGCGGCGGTGCGGCTTGTAGAACGAGGTGTCGATCTCGACGACCGGAAAGCGTTTTCCGTAACGTTCGAGATGCGAACCGGACTGCGGAAACTCAGCCTTGTATCGAGACGGAATTCCCCAGCCGGCGGTGCCTATGAGAGATCGGCGATTTCCCATGCTGGGGATGTGGACCGGATGAAGCGCGGGTCAAGGGCGGCAAGGAGGCGTTGCTCAGCAGGGTCCTGAACACCGTTCCGCATTGCCCGATAACCTTGCCCGCCTTGACTGCCCAACCCGGTTGGCAATTGCGCCCGATGCGGCGTCAGCCCTCGCGGGAGAACCAGAACGCGTCGGCCATGCGCTTCATGCCGATACGCTCGTAGAAGCCGACGGCGTCGGGCATCGAGATCAGGCTGATGGCGACCGAAGGCCCAAGCTGCCGGCGGGCCTCGTCCATCAGGCCCTTGCCGATGCCGACGCCTTGCGCCGATTGCGACACGGCGAGCTCTGAGACGTAGCACACCCAGGAAAAATCGGTGATGGCCCTGATAACGCCGATCAGCGGCCTGCCTTCGATGTCGAGCCGCGCCGTGAGCACCAGGTTCGCGCCTGAAAGCATCGCTTGCAGCCGGGCGTCGTCATCGACGGGGCGTGTTTCGCCGAGCGTGGATTCGACCAGCACGCGGCGGAATTCAGCGACGTCGAGCTCAGGCTCACTGGCATAGATAATATTCGATTGTGTGGTCATGGGCGCAAGGTGCACCAGCGGCGGCCGGTTTTAAAGACGTTTGCCGCCGATCTTTCGATCGGGCCGCGCACCAACAGTTGCCTTTTATTTGCCGGCGGCTTTGTGTAAACCGGGCGCAGCAAACCCTGACGCAACGAATTCGATCAAGAACGGGCAAAAGCCATGGAAAAATTCACCAAGCTCACCGGCGTCGCCGCACCGATGCCGATCGTCAATGTCGACACCGACATGATCATCCCCAAGGATTATCTCAAGACGATCAAGCGCACCGGGCTCGGCAGCGGCCTGTTCGCCGAAATGCGCTACAAGGACGATCGCTCGGAAAACCCCGACTTCGTGCTCAACAAGCCAGCCTACCGCAAGGCGCAGATCCTGGTCGCCGGCGACAATTTCGGCTGCGGTTCGAGCCGCGAACACGCGCCGTGGGCGCTGCTCGATTTCGGCATTCGCTGCGTCATCTCGACGTCGTTCGCCGACATTTTCTACAACAACTGCTTCAAGAACGGAATCCTGCCGATCACCGTCAGCCCCGAAGACCTGGAGAAGCTGATGGACGACGCCTCGCGCGGCTCCAATGCGACGGTGTCGGTCGACCTCGAGGCCAAGGAAATCCGCGGCCCCGACGGCGGCGTGGTCACCTTCGACCTCGACGACTTCAAGCGCCACTGCCTGCTGAACGGTCTCGACGATATCGGCCTGACCATGGAGAAGGCCGGCGCCATCGCCTCGTTCGAGAAGAAGAACGCTGCCGAGCGTCCTTGGGCCTGAGTGGTACGAGATGGCCCGGCCGCCACAAAGCCGGGTTCGTGGCGGCTGAACGGAGGGGACAGTCATGACACGTTTTCTTCTTGCCGGCGCCTGCGCGCTGGCGTGGATGCTGATGCCGGTGGCCGGCGCGCAAGCACAGACCGACACGGTCCTCGTGCCGGCAGAAGATCCGTCCGCCGCCGATCTGGGCGCGTCGAACAATGCGGCCCTGGCGGACGATGACAGCCAGGGCCGGTCCCGTTCGAGGGCGGGCAGCTGACCATCACCCAGCCGGAGCAGGATGGCGAGAAGGTGCTGGCCTATGACGGCAAGCAGCTGGCCAGCAATTATGACGTGTTCTTCGACAGAACAGTCAAGGTCGGCGGCGTCGACGTGGCGCTGGTCGATGTCGGCGACGGCGCGCAACCAGTGCGGCCCGGCCAAGGTCATCGTCTGGAAGCCGGAAGGCGGCGAGATACAAAGCCTCAAGGTCGAACAGGACGAATGCGGGGCGCCGCCGGCGGCGGTGGCCGACAACGCCATCTATTTCGTGCCGTATCTGTTGCCGGGCGATACGAAGCAAGCGCTGCAATGGTCGCCCAGCGACGGGCTGACGATCTCGGGCGACCTGACCTACGCGCCGGAGCCGGGTACGGACTGGAAGGACGTCGATCCGGCCAAATACCAGAACATCATCGACGCCTTCCACAATGAGGCCGTCTACAACGCGGCGCAGACGCTGCTCGGCGACACCATGCCCGACATGGCAACCAGCCTGCTGGTCGGCGGCGGCACCGAAAAGATGGCGTCGGGCGCCTTCTACGCCACCGGCTGCGTGCCGCACGCATGCGGCAGCAATGACGGTTTCATGGCGGTCGACCCGGCCAAGCACACGCTCTACTTCGCCCGCCGCGGCAACAATGGCGGATGTGAAGGAAGCAATGGACAAGGCGCAGGAGTCGGGGAACTAGGGTTTGCGGCAGCGCGGCGAACACTCGGTGTTCATGCTTGTTCCGTCGCGATCCGTCACACCCCCTCTGCCCTGCCGGGCATCTCCCGCTCAAGGGGGGAGATCAGACGTCACTCTGGCTTTCGCCAATCGCAAATGTGGAAAGCGAGAAAGGCGTCCGAACTGCTAATCTCCCCCCTTGAGGGGGAGATGGCCGGCAGGCCAGAGGGGGGTGCTGTCCCGCCGACGACCAAGATTTGCACCTGACTTGGCCCATGGCCCGGCCGGCCCTTTTCCTGCAAAGTGTCCGAAACCACAGCGAGGCTCCATGCGCACGCTCATCTCCACCGGTTCGCCCTTCGAAAAAACCGCCGGCTATTCGCGCGCGGTGGTGCAGGGCGACTGGTGCTTCGTCTCGGGAACTACCGGCTATGACTATGCGACGATGGCCATGCCGGAAACGGTGGAGGCGCAGACGCGCAATTGCCTGGCGACCATCGCCGAGGCGCTGAGGGATGGCGGCTTCGACATGGCCGATGTGGTGCGGGCGCATTACTACATCACCGACCAGGCCATCGCGGACGTCGTCTTCCCCATCCTCGGCGAGGCTTTCGGCGAGATCAGGCCGGCGGCGACGATGATCGTGTGCCAGCTCAACAAGCCGGAAATGAAGATCGAGATCGAAGTCACGGCGCTGCGGCGCACGGCTTGAGGAGGCCAAAGCCATGACGGTCCGGCGCATCGTAGCCAATATCGGGACGCAGGACGCGGCGGCGGCGAAACGCTTCTATCAGGACGTGCTTGGCCTCGATGTGCTGATGGATCAGGGCTGGATCGTCACCTACGGGTCCGACGAACGGATGCAGGTGCAGATCAGCTTCATGGCCCAGGGCGGCTCCGGCACGCCGGTGCCGGACCTCTCCATCGAGGTCGACGATGTCGATGCGGCGCTGCAAGGCATGAAGGCCGCCGGCTTTGCCGTCGAATACGGTCCGGCCGACGAGCCGTGGGGCGTACGGCGGTTTCATCTGCGCGATCCGTTCGGCCGGTTGGTGAATATTTTGTCGCATAAGTGATTTGTTCCTCTCCCCCTCCTCTGTCGAGGGCGAGGAACCCAGGTTCTGAGAGGCGGGCGCCGTCGTAGCGTTCTTCATCCCCTTGCGCCGCAAGCTCTTGGCGTTTAGCAAGGCCGCGGTTTCTCCAAACAGTGTTGGGACGGTTCTCCATGGCTTCGAAAAATCTTCTCCTGCTCGCCGGCGACGGCATCGGCCCCGAGGCGATGGCCGAGGTGAAGAAGCTGATCGCAGCCATGAACGTCAAGCTCGGCAGTGATTTCGTCACCGATGAGGGTCTGGTCGGCGGCTGCGCCTACGATGCGCATGGCGCGGCGATTTCGGATGCCGACATGGCAAAGGCGATGGCTGCGGACGCCGTGCTGTTCGGCGCCGTCGGCGGGCCGAAATGGGACAAGGTGCCTTACGAGGTGCGTCCCGAGGCCGGGTTGCTACGGCTGCGCAAGGATATGGAGCTGTTCGCCAATCTCCGGCCCGCCATCTGCTATCCGGCGCTGGCCGCGTCGTCCTCGCTGAAGCAGGAAGTCGTCGAGGGCCTCGACATATTGATCGTGCGCGAGCTTACCGGCGGCGTCTATTTCGGCGAGCCGAAGCAGATCATCGATCTCGGCAACGGCCAGAAGCGCGGCATCGACACGCAGGTCTACGACACGTTCGAGATCGAGCGCATTTCCGGCGTCGCCTTCGAGCTGGCGCGCACGCGCAAGAACCACGTGACATCGATGGAAAAGCGCAACGTCATGAAATCCGGGGTGCTGTGGAACGAGGTTGTCACCCAGACCCAGAAGACTCGCTATGCCGACGTCAAGCTCGACCACATGCTGGCCGATGCCGGCGGCATGCAGCTGGTGCGCTGGCCAAAGCAGTTCGACGTCATCGTCACCGACAATCTGTTCGGCGACATGCTGTCCGACATCGCCGCCATGCTGACCGGATCGATCGGCATGCTGCCGTCGGCCTCGCTCGGCGCGCCCGATGTGAAGACCAAGAAGCGCAAGGCGCTGTACGAGCCGGTGCATGGCTCGGCGCCCGACATTGCGGGACAGGGCATCGCCAACCCGATCGCCATGATCGCGTCGTTTGCCATGTGCATGCGATATTCGTTCGGGATGGTCGATGAGGCCGACAAGCTCGAAGGCGCCATAGCCGCCGTGCTCGACGACGGGCTCCGGACGAAGGATATTTTGTCCGACGGCATGACCGAAGTCGGCACTGTCGAGATGGGTGACGCCATCATCGCCAAATTCCTGGCTTAGCGGCCAAACTCAGCGGATCTCGCCGGCTAGCCGTCTCAGCAGGCCGACGAGTTGCGCCTCGTCCACGGTTGAAAAAAAAGCAGCGTCGGCGGCTTCGACGGCGACGATAGCGCGCTGGACTGCGGCCGTCCCCGTCGTGGAGACGCGGATCACCTTGGCGCGGGAATCCCGCGGGTTGGTGTCCCGCACAATCAGTCCCTTTGCCTCGAGCCGGGCGACGACGTCCGATGTCATCTTCACCTCGGTGCCGGCCTGGGCGGCGAGCTGCACCTGGTTGGGCGGCTCGCCATAGCGGCCGAGCCACATCGCCGAAGCCAGCAGCACGAACTGGACATGGGTAAGGTCAAGCGGGGCCAGCGCCGCCGTCATGACGCGCTGCCAGCGCATGGTGGTTCGCCAGAGCAGCAAGCCGGGGCTCTCGGATGGTCCGCTGAAGCGCGTGTTCAGATCCCCCCGATCAGCCACCGTTCGCCAACACCCTTGCCTGCTCGAACAGTTTGGCCATCGAAGTGTCGAAATCGCCGCTGATCTGCGGCCCGAGCTCTGGTCCGACCTCGGCGACCGATGGGCCGGAAATTTCGAGGCGATGAGTCACTTGAGTGCCACCCTCGACCGGCGTCAGCGTATGCCTGAACAGCAGTTTCGTGTCGCCGAACGAGGTCTCGTCGGCATAGGTTACAGCGTCGACGAGGTCGACGATCGTCGATTCGAAGGTGTCCTGCCCGACGGGCGTTACAGAGACGCGGGTGCCCTTGGCGAACGGGCCGTGCAGCACGAAGGTATCGGACCCTTCGTAGGTGAGGCGGCCTTCGTGCAGCGCCTTGAGCGCGTTCCAGATGGCCTGCGCCGAAAGGGGGGAAATTGCGGTGTACTCGTTGGTCCACATTTGTCTTGGCCCCATCATCCGTTTTCGATCGTCGATTTGATGATTGCACAGATTATCTGTGCACAGACTAAATGGCAAGAGAAATATTTCGTTCGTTCGGTCAAAACAGCAGCTGCCTTCCCGGCTGCGACCTAAGCCATTGTTATAGCACGGCTGTCCGCAAACAGCCGGCTGCTCATTTCTTGGTGCGGGTCTAGGCTCCGCCTCCTCTAGGCACCGGCCCCCACTGGTTTTCGTGGGCCTGGGTCGGGATCAATCCGAGTATCAGCGCGAGGATCAGCGTAGCCGGAGCGAACATGAAGGTGATTGCGAAGTAAGGTATTGCCAGCCAGCCGGTCAGGCCGATGTCGTGCAAGCGGCGCACGACGAGCCCGACCCAGGGCAGGAACGTCGCCAGCCAAAACAGCCCCCAGACGCCGATCATCACAATCGGCCAGTTGCCGGCATCGAAATTGCCGACGGCCTGGTCGGCGAGGGCGCCGGCAATTCCGACCAGGATGAAGCTGACGGTCCAGAACAGGCAGTAGCCCCAAAATTCCTTGCGGCGGGCGCGTTCGGCGAAGTTGATGTAGTTGCGCGTCACGCCTCGCCAGAAATAACCCGGCAGTCCGCTATCGCGAACCGCGCCGTCTTCCGCCAGGCGGCCGAAATGCTGTGGCGCGGCTGAAGCGGCAGCCGCCTTGGGCGGCGCGGCGCTTGCCGCTGGCGCAGCGGTGGCGGGACTGGCGGGCTGGGCGCGGATTGAAAAAACGTCGCGCGCCTGACCGCTTGCCGGCAGAAACTCGACCACTGCGCCGTTCGCGATCACGGTATCACGGCGCAGATCCTCGCGCGCGAAGGTGTAGCGGTTGCCGTCCGCCCCGGTGATGAAGCCGAAACCCTGGGCCTCGTCATAGTGAAGAACTTCGCCGCGCATTTAGCCTCGCCCCCGTGCAGGCACAGACTGTTCAAAGTTGCGGCGGACTGCAAGGGGGTGGACGAAATGGAGGGCAAACGGTTCAGGCATGAGTTGCTTTATTTTCCGGTGCGTTGGCGCTGCCCCTCACCTGCCTGCCGGCATCCTCTCCCGTATAGTGACGGGGAGAGGGGTCGCTGTTATCGACGATTCCGCCAATCACCAACGCTGCAAGAAGAGCGCCAAGGCTGCGGTCCGCCCTTTCTCCCGTCACTATACGGGGAGAAATGCCCGGCAGGGCAATGAGGGGCAGCGCCTGCATTTGTAATTGGCCGATAAGAGCCTCAAACCGGCCGCTTCTTCGGCTTCTTGTTCTTCGGCGGTCCCGCCTTGTCGAATTTCGGTTTCCCGGCCCAAGGCTTTGCATCGCCGGCGGGCCGTTCCCGCTTCTCGAATTTCGGCTTGTGTGCGCTTTGCGGCGCCTCGAACGGGCGCTTGCCGCGATGCGGCTTCTTGTCGGGCTTCGGCGCCTGGTAGCCGGCGCGCGACAGGTCGGGCGTGCCGTCCAGCCGCTTCACCACGATGTTGCCCTGCAGCTTCTTGTCGGGGCCGATGGCAGCGAGGAAGCGATCGGCCCAGTCGGCCGCGATCTGCACGTAGGTCTCATCCTGCTGCATCTTGATGGAGCCGATCTCGCGCTTGGAGATGTTGCCGGTGCGGCACAGCATCGGGATCAGCCAGCGCGGCTCGGCATTCTGCTTGCGCCCGATCGACAGCGAGAACCAGACACTGTCGCCGAAGTCGTCGCGCCGGCTTGGCGCTTCATCGCGGCGCTCGAATTTTTCGCCCGCCGGTTTGTCACGCGAAGGCGTGAACGGTGCGACATCCGTAAGCTCCTCGGGCGCCGAGCGGCTGGCGCGGCATTGGCGCACGAAGGCGGCCGCAATCTGTTCGGCGCCATGCCTGGCCAGAAGCGTGTCGACGAAACCGCGCTCGTCCTCGGCTACCGGCTCGTCGAAGGCTGGATCGGCAAGGATGCGCTCGTCGTCGCGCTTGATCACGTCGTCGGCCGAGGGCGGGCTCGCCCATGTCGCCTTGAGGCCGGCATTCTGCAGCAGGCGTTCGGTGCGCTTGCGGGCGCCGTTGGGCACGATCAGCGCGCTGACGCCCTTGCGGCCGGCGCGGCCGGTGCGGCCGCTGCGATGCAGCAGCGTTTCGGGATTGGTCGGCAGATCGGCGTGGATGACCAGTTCAAGATTGGGCAGGTCGATGCCGCGCGCCGCGACATCCGTGGCGATGCAGACCTTGGCGCGGCCGTCCCGCATCGCCTGCAGCGCGTGGGTGCGTTCGTTCTGGCTGAGCTCGCCCGACAGTGCGACGACGGAAAAATTGCGGTTGTTGAAGCGCGCCGTCAGGTGATTGACGGCGGCGCGGGTGTTGCAGAACACCAGCGCGTTCTTCGCTTCGTAAAACCGCAGCACATTGATGATGGCGTTCTCGCGGTCGGGATAGGCGACATTCAGCGCCCGGTACTCGATATCGAGATGCTGCTTTTCCTCGCCGCCGGCCGAGATGCGTACGGCGTCGCGCTGATAGCCTTGCGCCAGCGTGGCGATCGAGCGCGGCACGGTGGCCGAAAACATCAGCGTGCGGCGCTGAGCCGGTGCGGCATCGAGGATGAATTCGAGGTCCTCGCGAAAGCCGAGGTCGAGCATCTCGTCGGCCTCGTCCAGCACCACGGCTTTCAGCGCCGACATGTCGAGAGAGTTGCGGGTGATGTGGTCGCGCAGGCGGCCGGGCGTGCCGACGACGATGTGGGCGCCGCGCTCCAGCACGCGCCGTTCGGAACGCATGTCCATGCCGCCGACACAGGACGCGACGGTGGCGCCGGTCGGCGCGTAGAGCCATTGCAGTTCGCGCATCACCTGCAGAGCGAGCTCGCGCGTCGGCGCCACGGCCAGCGCCAGCGGTGCGCCAGCCTGGTCAAAACGTTCGGCGCTGCCCAGAAGGGTCGGCGCCAAAGCGAGGCCGAAGGCGACGGTCTTGCCTGAGCCGGTCTGCGCCGACACCAGAGCGTCGGACTCGCCGAGCTCCAGCACGGCCTTCTGCACTGGCGTCAGCTCGGTATAGCCGCGTTTTTCCAGCGCTTCTGCCAGCGCAGGAACAATAGCTTCGAAATTGGACATCTCACTCTTTCGGAATTCAGGGTCTGGGCTCATCATGGAGCACATGCCGGGGCTGACGCACGCCAGCCAAACACTATTTGGGCGTTCGTACTTCTTGCGGCCGCTATTGTACAGGGCAGGCGTGTGCCTGGCCGCAATTGACTCCTGACGCAAACCGCGTAAAAGCCGGCATCGAACGGGATCATTTTCGATGCGCGGCCTTCTGATGGCTCTTCTTGCCTTCGACTTCCCCGGCCACAATCATGGGGCCGGGCGCGTCGGCGCGTCTTACCGCTCCAGCAAAACCATGGCCAAAAAAACCACCACCACGGTGTGATTCCCTTGGCCTAACCACCCTCTCCCGGGTCCGGCCCGGGGGACGGAACCCGCATTGGCCGGCGGGTTTTCTCCAAAAACCAAGCGGAGAGGGACAGGAGATTTCTGATGAGTTTCAAGGTTGCGGTAGTCGGCGCCACGGGCAATGTGGGTCGCGAAATGCTCAACATACTGGAAGAGCGCGGCTTTCCGGTAAGCGAAGTCGTGGCGCTGGCCTCGCGGCGAAGCCAGGGCACCGAAGTGTCGTTCGGCGACCGTTCGCTGAAGGTCAAGACGCTCGACCAGTATGATTTTTCCGACACCGACATCTGCATCATGTCGGCCGGGGGCAACGTCTCGAAGGAGTGGTCGCCGAAGATCGGCAAGCAGGGCTGCGTCGTCATCGACAACTCCTCGGCCTTCCGCTACGACCAGGACGTGCCGCTGATCGTGCCGGAAGTGAACCCGGATGCGATCTCGCTGTTCACCCGCAAGAACATCATCGCCAATCCGAACTGCTCGACGGCGCAGCTGGTCGTGGCGCTGAAGCCGCTGCACGATGTCGCCACCATCAAGCGCGTCGTCGTCGCCACCTATCAATCGGTATCCGGCGCCGGCAAGGAAGGCATGGACGAACTCTTTACACAGACCCGCGCGGTGTTCGTCGCCGATGGCGTCGAGGTCAAGAAGTTCACCAAGCGCATCGCCTTCAACGTCATTCCGCATATCGACGTCTTCCTCGACGACGGCTCGACCAAGGAAGAGTGGAAGATGGTCGCCGAGACCAAGAAGATGCTCGACCCCAAGATCAAGCTGACGGCGACCTGTGTGCGCGTGCCGGTGTTCATCGGCCATTCCGAAGCCGTCAACATCGAGTTCGAAAAGCCGATCACCGCCGACGAGGCGCGCGACATCCTGCGCGAAGCGCCGGGCTGCCAGGTCTTGGACAAGCGCGAGGATGGCGGCTACATCACGCCGCTGGAATCGGCCGGCGAGGACGCCACCTTCATCTCGCGCATCCGCGAGGATTCGACCATCGACAACGGCCTGTCGATGTGGATTGTCTCCGACAATCTGCGCAAGGGCGCGGCGCTGAACGCGGTGCAGATCGCCGAGCTGCTGGTCGAGCGCGGCCTGATCCAGCCGAAGAAGAAGGCGGCATAGTTTATTCGCTCACGGGCCGTATCGCCGCTGCCGCGGCGGGCCCTCCGCGGGGGCGCCGGAAAGCCGGCGGCCCGCAGTCGCGGGCTCGGCCTTCGGCCGAAGCCTTCCTTCTCCCCGTTCACGGGGAGAAGGTCCCGGCAGGGGGATGAGGGCAGCGCTGACCTCTGTTGAGAAACGCCTTTGAACGATCCCACCAAAATCGTGCTGCGCCCCGCCACGGCTTTGGATGCCGCGACCATCGCCATTGTCATGCGGGCCGCACTTGGCTCGTTCTCCTGGATGCCGGTCATCCACACGCCGGATGAGGATCTTGCCTTCATCCGCGAGATCGTGCTGTCCCGGCAGCAGGTGACGGTCGCCGAGGCCGGCACGGCATTGTCGGCTTCATTGCCCTGAGCGGCGATTGGGTGGAACAGCTCTATCTCGACCCCGCCTGGATGGGGCAAGGCATCGGCAGCCGGCTGCTGGTGCAAGCGACCGCCGCGCTACGGATCGTTAAACTGCATTGCTTCCAGGCCAACACCGGCGCGCGTCGCTTCTACGAGCGCCATGGCTTTCGCCCCGAGGCGTTCGGCGCGGGCACCACCAACGAAGAAGGCCTGCCGGATATTCTCTACGTGCATCGAGCTTGATATTCAGCCGGCGTTATCCTTGGCCAGTTGGCGCAATAACTCCATCGCTTCCTCGGCCCGCTCAGCGGGCACGAACAGATGGTCATGATAGAAAGCAGAGACCGGATTGACGCCCATGCCGGCGGCGGCCAGCCGGGCGGTGATGGCGGCGAGGAAACCGACGGCTTCCAGCGAGGAGTGGACGTTCAGGGTGATCATGCGGCAGCGGAAGGCGGACTGCAGCCCGGCGGCCTGGTCTTCGGGCAAGATCAGCGTCGTGCCCTCCTTCTCGCGAAACAGCATCACCGGATTGAGCGTCTCGGGAACCGGTGCACCGGGGACCAGGGTGGCGAAGACATGGACGCCGGGAAGCAGTTCCGGCGTCATCGCCGCCAGCAGCTTTTTCAGATCAGTCTCGCCGGCCATTCGCTCGTCTCTCGCCCAGCCCTATCAATAGCCGTGACTGGTGGATGTCGATAGTCCGTCAAGGTCGAGGGACAGCACCCCCTCTGCCCTGCCGGGCATCTCCCCCGCAACGAGGGAGATCGGCGGTTTCGATGCTCCGCTCATTCATGGAACATTGCCGAAGCGGTCGAGCGTGTAATCTCCCCCCTTGCGGGGGAGATGGCCGGCGGGCCAGAGGGGGGTGTGAAGGATCGCCACGCAGCGGCTTTTGCTTGCTGCTACCCAAAAAGAATCCGCACCCTGTAGGATCGCCGCCCCATCGCTCGTCCTTGGTCCGAAGCCAGCAAACGGCTCGAACCGCTTAGGAGGGAACACCCGTGAGTATTTCTCAAACCATGCCCGTCTCATCGGGCGCCCTGTGGACCGGCCGCGTGCTCAGCGGCCTCATCATCCTGTTCATGATCTTCGACGGCGTCATCAAGCTGCCGCCGCTCGATGTCGTCACCCAGACCATGGTGCCGCTCGGCTGGCCGGCCGATGTCAATGTCGCGCGCACGCTCGGCATTATCGGGCTGATCTCGACCGCGCTCTATGCGCTGCCCCGCACCTCGGTGCTCGGCGCCATCCTGCTCACCGGCTATCTCGGCGGCGCCATCGCCACAAACATGCGCGTCGGCAGCCCGTTGTTTTCGCACACGCTGTTTAGCGTCTATCTCGGCATCATCCTGTGGGGCGGTCTCTATCTGCGCAACCCAAGCGTGCGCGCCCTGATCGCGTTCAGCCGTTAAGCGAGGAGAAAAACATGCTCAGCACCATTCTCATCATGCTGGTCGTCATCATCGCCGCCGTGCTCATCTATGCGGCGACGAGGTCGAATGATTTCGTCACCGCCCGCACCGCCAGCATCAAGGCCGCGCCGGAAGCGATCTTTCCGCTGATCAACAATTTCAAGCACTGGCCGGAGTGGTCACCCTACGAAAAGCTCGACCCCGAGATGAAGCGCACGCTGTCGGGCGCTGATGCCGGCAAGGGCGCCGCCTACGCCTGGGAAGGCAATGCCAAGGCCGGCAAGGGACGCATGGAGATCGTCAATTCCGTGCCATCCTCGCTGGTGTCGCTGAAGCTCGACTTCGAGAAGCCGTTCCGGGCCAACAACAGCGTCGACTTCACCCTGAAGCCCTCGGGCGACACCACCGCAGTCACCTGGGCAATGCGCGGCAGCCGGCCCTTCATTGCCAAGCTTTTGGGCCTCTTCATGAATTTCGATACGCTGATCGGCAAGGATTTCGAGGCTGGCCTCGCCAATCTGAAGAAGGCCACTGAAAGGTAAAACGTCCTGCATTTCAACAAGCTCGGTTACGAATGTGACAGGCGGGCGCACCGGGATCTCTCACGTCATCGGGATCAAATCAGCTGTCTGGGAGTTAGAGCCGTGGCGGCGAGGACGGCGATCCGCGTGAGAGAGGAACGACAATGAAAAAAGCGATGATCATTCTGGTACTGGCGACCGCACTGGGTGCGTGCTCGCAAACCGAAAAGGGTGCCGCGGTCGGCGGCCTCGGCGGCGCGGCGGTTGGCGCAGCTGTGGCAAATGATCCGGTTCAGGGCGCCGTCGTCGGCGGCGCCGTCGGCGCCGTAGCCGGCGCGCTGATCGGCCGTGCCAGCGAAAGCGGTCAATGTCGCTACCGCGGCCGCAACGGGCGCACCTATATCGCCAGCTGCCCCGACGGCTATTGAACACAGCCAGGTCCAACATCGGAAACCGGCGGCTATAGATCGCCGGTTTCGCTGTTGCCCAAGGCAGCTGGACCATGGCTGCCTGCGCTACAGCAATCCCCGGATATGCTCCCAAGCCAGGCGGCCCAGGCGCGTGTCGGCGTCGTCATTGCCGCCATGGGCATGCAGCCTCGAGCGCGGCGTGATTTCGCCCGGCAGCAGAATGCGGTGGCCGGCGTCGGGCACTGAGACGAGGCAGGTGGTCATTGCGGTGTCCTGGCGACGCCGAACGATCGACTGGGCAAAATCCAGCGATGGCCATAGCGCGTCGTCGCCGCCCGCAACCAGAACAATGTCGGCTGAAATAGCTTCGACGGGAATGGCAGCCTTGGCCGCTGCGTCCTTGAAGGTTTGCAAGGCACGCAGGAAGAGCCCCCGGTAGGACACCAGACCATCGACATACTCCGCGTTCCAAGCGGGATTGCTTGGGACAAACGGCAAAGGAATCCCCTCGAGCGTCCACGACGATCGTTCCGGCCAGCTGACGCCGTCGCGGCCCGGCCCGATATTGCCCCAGACCACCGATGTCGGGCTGATCGCAACCACGAGGCCGATGCGTGGATCGTGAGCCGCCGCAAGCAGGGAGGCCTCGGCGCCTTTCGAGGTCCCGACATAGACGATGCGCCGGCATCCCATCTGGACAAGATAGTCGGTCGCCGCGAAAAACGTTTCGAGCGGGATCTCGCAAATGCCGGGCACCTGACCTTCGCCGCCAAACCATTGCAGCGCGAGAGCGGATGCTCCTTCCTTGGCAAAGAGCCGGGCGCGGGTGACGTCGATGCGGCCGCTCGATCCGCTGAGCACGACGACGCCCTGTCGTGGCGCCGGCGCATCGCAACAGCGTCCCCGCTACGCCGCCGAAAAGGGCCTCTTCCGTGACGGTCCGCTCAGTCATCTTTCGTTCGAACGCATATGGCATCGCCGCACAATAGCAAAACGGCGGGCACAGGCCCGCCGTTTTGTCGATGCGATGACGCGGTTGCTTATTCGGCGGTGGCGGCTTCCGCTTCGGCCGGGGCTGCAGCAGCGGCGGCAACGGCGGCGGCGGCGTCTTCCTGGGCCTTCTTCAGTAGAGAGGCGCGTTCCTGTGCCTTCTTGCCGGGCTCGGCCTTCTTCGGGTTGGAGCGGGCTTCGCGCTTGAGGAGGCCGGCCTCATCGAGGAAGCGCAGCACGCGGTCGGTCGGCTGGGCGCCGTGCGACAGCCAATGCTTGACGCGGTCGGCGTCGACCTTGACGCGCTCGCCGTCCTTGGGCAGCAGCGGGTTCCACGAGCCGATCGACTCGATGAACCGGCCGTCGCGCGGCGAACGGGCGTCGGCAATGACGACGTGGTAGTAAGGGCGCTTCTTCGAGCCCGCACGGGCCAGTCTGATCTTCAAGGGCATTTCATTTCTCCTAAATTTCTGATTTCAGTGTTGGGTTAATGGCTTTGTCTGGTGCAGGTCGTTGTCCCAAAACCGCTGCGCACTTTTGGGCGACATGCACTTTGTTAGCCGGTTTTGCTTGCGCCGTTGGACGCGGCGATCTGCTCGTGATGGCGGATCACTTCGCGGACGACGAAGTTGAGGAATTTTTCCGCGAAATCGGGGTCGAGATGAGCGTCCTTCGCCAGCTGGCGAAGGCGGGTGATCTGCTCCTGCTCGCGCGCCGGGTCGGCGGGCGGCAGGCCATGCTCGGCCTTGAGCACGCCGACCGCCTTGGTGCAGCGGAAGCGCTCGGCCAGCATATGAATGAGGGCCGCGTCGATGTTGTCGATCGAGGCGCGATAGCCGGCCAGGATGGTGCGTGCGTCGGCCATGGCTTTTTCTTCGTTCATAGCGTCCTCACTTCTTCTTTCCGAGGCCGGGCAGACCACCGCCGCCAAGGCCGGGAAGCTTCATGCCGCCGGGCAGACCGGGCAGGCCACCGCCGCTCGGGGTGGGCGGGCCCTTCATGCCGCCAAGACCGGGCATCTGCTTCTGCAAGGCTTCGAGCTGCTTGGGATCCATCTTGGAGAGGTCGGGCATGCCGCCGCCCATCATGCCCCCGGGGCCGCCCGGCATCATGCCGCCGAGGCCCATCTTGGAGGCAAGGCCGCCCATCATGCCGCGCATCAGGCCGCCGCCTTTGCCCTTGCCGCCCATCGCCTTCATCATGTCGGCCATGCCGCGATGCATCTTCAAGAGCTTGTTGATCTCGGCCGCATCGGTGCCGGAGCCGGCGGCGATGCGCTTCTTGCGCGAATGTTTCAGCATGTCCGGATTGGCGCGCTCGGCCTTGGTCATCGACGAGATGATGGCGAGTTGGCGGCCGAACATCTTGTCGTCGAGGCCGGCGGCCGCCATCTGGTCCTTCATTTTGCCCATGCCGGGCATCATGCCCATGATGCCGCCCATGCCGCCCATTTTCGACATTTGCTGAAGCTGGCCGGCAAGGTCGTTCAGGTCGAACTTGCCCGACTGCATCTTTTTGGCCATCGCCGCCGCCTGCTCGGCGTCGATGTTTTCGGCGGCCTTTTCGACCAGCGAGACGATGTCGCCCATGCCGAGGATGCGGTCTGCAATACGCTTGGGGTGGAATTCCTCCAGCCCGTCCATCTTTTCGCCGGTGCCGATCAGCTTGATCGGCTTGCCGGTGACGGCGCGCATCGAAAGCGCGGCACCGCCACGGCCGTCGCCATCCATGCGGGTCAGCACCAGACCGGTGATGCCGACGCGCTCGTCGAAGCTTTTGGCGAGGTTGACGGCGTCCTGGCCGGTCAGCGAATCCGCGACCAGCAGGATTTCGTGCGGGCTCGACACCTTCTTGATGTCGGCCATCTCCACCATCAGCGGCTCGTCGATATGGGTGCGGCCGGCGGTGTCGAGGATGACCACGTCATGACCGCCGAGCTTGGCTGCCTGGACGGCGCGCCTGGCGATGTCGACCGGGTTCTGGCCCGCAATGACAGGCAGCGTCGCGACTTTGACCTGCTCGCCGAGCTGGCGCAGCTGCTCTTGCGCCGCGGGCCGCCGCGTGTCGAGCGAGGCCATCAGAACCTTCTTGTTCTGGCGCTCGGTCAGGCGCTTGGCGATCTTGGCCGAGCTCGTCGTCTTGCCGGAGCCCTGCAGGCCGACCATCATGATGACGACCGGCGCCGGCGCATTGAGGTCGATGGCGACGCCCTCGGCGCCGAGCATGTCGACCAACTCGTCATGGACGATCTTGACGACCATCTGCCCGGGCTTGATCGACTTTACGACAGCCGCGCCGACGGCCTTCTCGCGCACCTTGTCGGTGAAGGAACGCACCACTTCCAGCGCAACGTCGGCTTCGAGCAGCGCACGGCGCACCTCGCGCAACGCCGCCGAGACATCAGCCTCCGACAGCGCGCCGCGGCCGGTCAGGCCGTTCAGGATGGAGCCAAGGCGCTCCTGAAGTGATTCAAACATTGGTCAACCCGCCGCGCGAGAGCGCCTTGGATCCATGGTGATCCCTGTCGGGCCGATGGCCCTCCACGCCTCTTGTGCGCTCCTGCAGCGATTCAAACATTCCGTTTCCTTTTTCTCAGGCACCCCGATGGTGCCCGAGAGGTAGTGCGTTCGCGCCGCTCATCCAAGCAAAGCTCAAAACCAAAAAGCACCCGGGGGCGCTCAGCGCTGCCGGGTGTTGGCCTCCAGGATCTGTTTACAGCACCCACCTCAAAAGGTTTTGGCGTCCTGGTCGGCTTGCTCGGAGGGATACTCGTCGCGGATTTCGGGGCTGTAGACAGGAAATCGGCCGAAGAGTCAAGACAAGGGCGGCTTGCCGGTCTCTGGGTCGGTCCCTGTTTAGTTCACCCTGCATCCCGAGGGTCGGCCGTAACCTTCAGCGGCGAGCGCGGGTGCAGAAGCAGCAGCATCGTCAGCAAGGTGCAGACGATACCGATGCCGGCGATGATGACGGCATCCGTCGTCGTCCAGTCCGGACCTTCCAGCGGCTTGGCGTTGAACAGGGCGAAGGAATTGTAGTTCTCCTGATGCGAGATCAGCAGGAAGCCGGTGAGATTGTTGCCGAGATGGGCGCCGAAGGCGGCGCCGAGATTGCCGGTGACATAAACCACCAGCGTCAACAGCAAGGCGAACGCGGCGATCGAGGCCAGCACGCAGGCGTTGATGGCGGGGGTCGAGCTCGGGCTCCAATGCAAGGAGGTGAACAGCAAAGCGGGCAGTAGCGCCCACACGTAAGGGCTCTCGAAGCGCTTGGCCAGGCCGCGCAGCAGGTAGCCGCGAAACAGCATCTCCTCGGACGAGGTTTGCAGCAGGGTAAGCGCCACGATCGGGAGCAGGAACAGCAACCAGGTCGACAGGTTGATCGTGCCGCGGGCGATTTCGGGCTGTAGCCAGTAGAGCAGGATTTCGGAAAGCGCCGATGTGATCAGCACCGCGACCAGGCCCTTGAGGAAGCCCGACAAGGACACGCGGCGGCTGGCACCGAAAAGCGCCGAGAGCGGCTCGCCATGGACGAAACGCATGGCAAGCCAGAGGCCGAGCCAGATGCCGGCAAACGAGGTGAGTGCGGTGAGTATGCCGATGGGCGAGGCCAGAAAGCCCTGAAGCGGCCCGCGCGGATCGCCCGGCAATACATGCCAGAGGATGGCGACATAGGTGCCGCCAAGCACCACAACCAGGGTGATCGCCACCCAGAACAGGACGACGACCGCCGTTCCGATTATCAGCCGCGGCAGGTTCGTCTTTTCGGTGGCCGTGTTGCGATAGCGCTCGAAGGCGGTTGGATCTGATATCACGCGAGTTCCTCTGCCGAACGCATCGGGTCGCATGATCTAGGGGATCGTCGGCTCTCGCGCAATTGCTGCTGTTCAGCGACCCTTTTGCCGCCCTCAGCCTCGGCAGGAGGGCGGCACGAGTTCACTTGTCATTCTTTCCAGGCAAAATCAGCGCACGACGTACATGATGCGCCGTGTCTGCGGGTCGACCAGCGCCTGCTGGCCATTCACATAGACGTAGCGGTAGCGGTAGTCGGGGATTTCGCGCAGTTCGACCGTGTCGGGCAAGGTGGCACCGGTCACCACCTCGCCCTCGAGATAGACAGGATCGAGCCGGTGCGTGCTGACATAGGTGCCGACTTCCGCCGGTGGCCTGTCGATGGCGTCGACGGGGCCGTCGTCGGACAGAATCGCACCGGTATAGGTATCGGGATAATCATCCTGCGGCGGTGTAACCACGGTGATGGCGGCGTTGGCGGGGCGGCGTGTCAGAACGACCCGGTTGCCGCCGAAATCGGCCGTGACATAGTCGGAATAGACCCAGCCCTGGCCTCCGGCTTCGGCAATGGTGCACCATTTGCTGTTTTCGATGCAGCCATTGAGCGTCGCCGACTGGCCGGCGGCGAGCACGCCGATCACAGGATATTGCGGGCCGGGGCCGGCGCGCACATTAAGATCGGTGACGGCCGAGACGGCGGTATCGGCGAGTGCCGCACCCGACATCGCGACAAGCGCCCCGGCGACGGCCGGAAACAATATGCGTCTCATGGTTTCTCTCCCTTTCATGGTCCCTCGCGACACCAAACGAAACCAGAACGCATGCGTTCCGGCTAAAATACCGACGCCAGCTCACGATTTGTTCCGGTTTCTTTCGGCAAACCAGTCAAAAGCTCATGCACGAAGCTGAGTTTCTGCGCCGTCACGTCCGAAATGACGAAGGGATAAAGGTCGGGCAGGCCCATGCAGCGGTTGATCGAGTTGGAGGCTTCCGAGAGTACCAGCCAGCGGGCGAGAATCTTTTCGAACGGCTCGGGCACGGCGTCAGGTTCCGCGGGCGCCGCCTGCAACCGGCCGCCGGTGTCGCCTTGCGGCAGCACATTGGTCTCCATCGTCTCAAGCTGGCCGAGTGGAAAATTCAGCGCGTGCACCATCTCCAGCGTGTCGGTGATGTGGAGATGGTGCGCCCAGGTCTCGGCCCAGTCTTCCCATGGATGCGACGTCGCATAGGCGGAGATGTGGTTCTGCTGCCAGTCGGGCGCAGCGCCATTGGCGTAATAGGCCTTCAGCGCCTGCTCGTAGTCGGGGCGTTCGTCGCCGAACAGCGCCCGGAAGGCATCGAGCCGTTGCGGCTCGTCGCGGATCAGCCGGTCCCAGTAGTAATGGCCAAGCTCATGACGGAAATGACCGAGCAGCGTGCGGTAATTTTCGCCCATCTCGACGCGACGCCGCTCGCGCTCGGCCGAGTCCGCCTCGGCGACGTTGAGCGTGATCAGGCCGTTGTCGTGGCCGGTAAGGATGCGTTCGCCGCCGGGACCGCCGCCGATCGGATCGGCAATGAAGTCGAAGGCGAGGCCGATTTCGTCGCCGTGCTTGTGCTTGGGCGCGACCGGAAGGCCGAAGGCGAGCAGCGAATAGACGGCGCGCTTCTTGGCCGCCTCGACGCGAATCCAGCGGCGGCGGTTGCCGTCGACGGAGAGGTCGGGGATCAGCTGGTTCAGCACGCAGGCGCGGCAGTAGGTATGACCCGGTTCGGCCATCCAGTTGCAGGCGCATTCATCCGCATTGGTGCAGTGGAAGATGCCGTCGACGTCAGACAAGGCAAAGCGCGCATGCTCGGGATCGTAAAGCACGAGACTCCCGCAATTCAGGCACTGCGCATTCTCGAAGTAGAGGCGGTGGCCGCAATGCGGGCAGTCGAACAGTTTCATGTCGATCTCGATGCGTCAGGCGTTGGCGTATGGCGTCAGAGGGGGAATATGGTGCGGAGCGGCGCCTCGCCCAAACGCCCGCCACGGGCCGCCGTTCCATGCCCCCGTCACCTCTTTTTACCCGAGCAGCGAATTCGCCTGCCCGGCGCCCGGGCGTTTCGGCCACAATAAGCACTTGATCGTAAGCAAATTCCGCTGCATTGGCCAGGGTAGCGCCGGGGGTACGGTGACAATGGCGCGTTTCGCTGGCAAGTTCGCAACCGGGACGTGATTCAGGCAATCAGGAGAAAAAGCATGGCATTGCTTGCCAAGGGAAAGATTATTGCTGCCGCGGTGGTCGCGGTACTTGCGCTGGCGACGGGCGCGCAGGCGGCGGCCAGCTGCGGCAAGACCGGCGCGGGCTTCGAGGCGTGGAAGCAGGACTTTGCCGCGCAGGCCAGGTCCGAAGGTGTCGGCGGGAAGGGTCTGGCTGCTCTGGCCGGTGCCAGCTACGCGACAAAGACAATCTCCGTCGACCGCGCCATCCACAAGGCGTTCAGCGGTTCGGTGGACGCCTTCATGAAGCGTCGTGGCGGAGCTGCGATCATTTCCAGGGGCCGTGCGCTGAAGAAGTCGAATGCAGCGATGTTCGACAGGATCGAGAGCAATTACGGGGTGTCGCCGGGCGTGTTGCTGGCCATCTGGGGCATGGAAACCGGCTTCGGAGCCTCCCTGGGCAACCAGAACACGGTCTCCGCCATTCTGACGCTTGCCTATGATTGCCGTCGCCCGGGCTTCTTTTACCCGCATGCCATTGCGGCGCTGAAGCTGGTCGATCGCGGCGCGCTGAGCGCCTCGTCGGTCGGCGCTGCGCATGGCGAGATCGGCCATACGCAGTTCCTGCCCGGCAATGTCCTGAAGTACGGCGTCGGCAACGGAAATCTGCGCGACAAGGCAACGGCCTTGGCTTCGACGGCCAACTTCCTCAAGGCTCATGGCTGGCGGGCGGGTGCGAGCGCGAGTGCGAATATGGGCGCCATCGCCGGCTGGAATTCCGCCAGCGTCTACCAGCAGGCCATCGCCCAGATCGCCGACGCGATCGACGGCAGCTGAACGATAATCTTCATTCGACATGAAAGCCCGGCCAACGCCGGGCTTTTTTGTTGGTGCATGGCCATGCGAATAATCAAGAGCCCGGCGTTAGCCCCTCTTGGCAGTCTCCGCCGGGTTTTCCTGGAATAGTAGTTGGGCTCAACCCTTGCGGTTGCGCGCGGCCAGCGTCCTCAGCCGCAGCGCGTTGAGGCGGATGAAGCCGGCGGCGTCCTTCTGGTCGTAAGCGCCGCGGTCATCCTCGAAAGTGACCAGCGCGTCGGAATAGAGCGTCTTCTTCGACTTCCGGCCGGTGACCATGACATTGCCCTTGTAGAGTTTCAGGCGCACCGTGCCTTCGACGTCCTCCTGGCTCTTGTCGATCATCGCCTGCAGCATCAGCCGCTCGGGCGAGAACCAGAAGCCGTTGTAGATCAGCTCGGCGTAGCGCGGCATGAACTCGTCCTTGAGGTGGCCGGCGCCGCGGTCGAGCGTGATCGATTCGATGGCGCGGTGGGCGACGATCAGGATGGTGCCGCCGGGGGTCTCGTAGACGCCGCGCGATTTCATGCCGACGAAGCGGTTCTCGACCAGATCGAGCCGGCCGATGCCATTGTCGCGGCCAAGATCGTTAAGCGCCGTCAGCATCTCGGCCGGCGACAGTTTCTTGCCGTTCAGCGCGATCGGGTCGCCCTTCAAGAATTCGATTTCGATCTCGGTGACCGCGTCCGGCGCGTCCATCGGCGAGACTGTGCGCTGATGGACGAATTCCGGCGGCTCGTTCCACGGGTCTTCCAGCACCTTGCCCTCGGAGGACGAGTGCAGGAGGTTGGCGTCGACCGAGAAGGGTGCTTCGCCGCGCTTGTCCTTCGCTACCGGGATCTGGTGCTGCTCGGCGAAGTTGATCAGGTCGGTGCGCGACTTGAACGACCAGTCGCGCCACGGCGCGATGACCTTGATGTCGGGGTTCAGCGCATAGGCGGAAAGCTCGAAACGGACCTGGTCGTTGCCCTTGCCGGTGGCGCCATGCGCAATGGCATCGGCCCCGGTCTCCCTGGCGATCTCGACCAGGTGTTTGGAGATCAGCGGCCGGGCGATCGAGGTGCCGAGCAGGTAGGTGCCTTCATAGACGGCATTGGCGCGAAACATCGGGAAGACGAAGTCGGCGACGAATTCCTCGCGCACATCGACGACGCGGATATCCTTGATGCCCATCATCTCGGCCTTCTTGCGCGCCGGCTCCAACTCGCCACCCTGGCCGAGATCGGCGGTGAAGGTGACGACTTCGGCGCCGAGCTCGGTCTGCAGCCATTTCAGGATGATGGAGGTGTCGAGACCGCCGGAATAGGCGAGCACGACCTTCTTGACGTCTTTTGTCTTGGGCATTGCTGGGGACATTTTGGCGGTTCCGCGATGAGTTTCGCGGGCGAGGTATCACGGCATTTCCGGCCAGCGCAAGGGATGAACGGGCTCCGACCGCCGCAGCCGCTGGACCAGATGCCACGCCAGTCAGTTGCTGGCGTGAGCCGGGAGGCTGCGTTATAGACCGACGATCATTCGCCAGGGCCCACCGATGTCCTTCATTCCCGACACCACCACGCTGATCCAGTTCGCCATCGCCACCATGATCCTGGCGATCACGCCGGGGCCGGATATGACGCTGTTCGTCTCGCGCACACTGAGCCAGGGCCGCGCCGCCGGCTTTGCCTCGCTGGCGGGTGCTCTGTTCGGCACGCTGATCCACACAACTTTGGTGGCGGTCGGCATCTCGGCGCTGATCGTCGCCTCGCCAATGGCCTTCCTCGTGCTGAAAACGTTCGGCGCCGCCTATCTGGTGTTCCTGGCCTGGCAGGCAATCACCAAGGGCTCGGCGTTTTCACCGCAGAAGAAGAACGGGCCGCAGATTTCGCTGTTCCGCAGCTGGGCTGCCGGGCTTGGCGTCAATCTGCTCAACCCGAAGATCATCCTGTTCTTCATGACGTTTCTGCCGCAGTTCGTCTCCGCTCACGATCCGAACGCGCCGGGAAAACTGTTCTTCCTCGGCCTCATGTTCATCGTGCTGTCGGTCCCGGTGACAGCGCCGATGGTGTTTGCTGCGGAAAGGTTTTCGGCGGCGATGAAGGCCAGCCCGCGGGTGACGCGGGTGGTAGACTATCTCTTTGCCGGTGTGTTTTCGGCCTTCGCGCTCAAGATCCTGACAGCTCAGGCGAAGTAGCGGCCTGCCACCAGCTTCCGGCCCAGCGGCCGGCGCTTAGCCAGTAGAAGATGCCGCCGACCATGCCGCAGCCGATCACCGCGGCGATGGCGTGCGGTTTGGTGACGTCGACATCCACGTTCTGATGGACGAAGCCGAGGAAGGCCGCGGCCACGACGCCGCCCGCGAGTGCATAGAACAGCCAGTCGCGGCGGCTGAGGACCTCGGAGATCAGGATTGCGACCACCGCCGGTATGAAAGCGAAATAGGCGACAAGCAGCGCCACGAACGGAATCGAAAAATAGAGCGCCGTGGCCATCATCGGGTGCGCATCGTCCGGCTTATAACCGACGGAAGCCAGGAACAGCACGTTGAGAAAGGCGCTCGCCGCCAATGAGGCGACGACATAGCCGAACAGGATGACGGTGAAGCGGACGAGGTAGGCGAAGAGGCGGCTCACGCCTCGCCATGCCCCGCAATCATCATGGCTTCCAGCGCCAGGCGGTCGACCTTGCGCATGCGTTCGGAGTCGGATTTGAGCTGGCCGCAGGCGGCCAGGATGTCGCGGCCGCGCGGCGTGCGGATCGGCGAGGCATAGCCGGCATTGTTGATGTAGTCGGCAAACTTCTCGATCGTCTCCCAGTCCGAGCACTGATAGTTGGTGCCCGGCCACGGGTTGAACGGGATCAGATTGATCTTGGCTGGAATGCCTTTGAGCAGCTTGATCAGCCCCTTGGCGTCCTCGATGGAATCGTTGACGTCCTTCAGCATCACATATTCGAAGGTGATGCGCTTGGCGTTGGACAGGCCGGGATAGGCGCGGCAGGCCTCGATCAGTTCCTTCAGCGGATACTTCTTGTTGATCGGCACAAGCAGGTCGCGCAGATCGTCATTGGTGGCGTGCAGCGAGATCGCCAGCATGACCCCTATCTCCTCGCCGGTGCGGAAGATCTCGGGCACCACGCCGGAGGTCGAGAGCGTAATGCGGCGCTTCGACAGCGACAGTCCGTCGCCGTCGGAGGCAATCAGCAGCGCCTTCTTCACCGCCTCGAAATTGTAGAGCGGCTCGCCCATGCCCATCATGACGACGTTGGAGACTTTTCTGCCCTCGGCAGGGACGATGGCGCCGTCGGGTGTGTCGCGGTCGGGGAAATCGCCGAGCCGGTCGCGGGCGGTGAGCAATTGCGCCAGGATCTCTTCCGCCGTCAAATTGCGCACCAGCTTCTGCGTGCCGGTGTGGCAGAACGAACAGGTCAGCGTGCAGCCGACCTGCGAGGAGATGCAGAGCGTGCCGCGGCCTTCTTCGGGGATGTAGACGGTCTCGATCTCGACCGGACGGCCGGCGCCGCGCGGCGGAAAGCGGAACAGCCACTTGCGCGTGCCGTCGGAGGAAATCTGCTCCTCGACGATTTCGGGCCGGGCGACGGTAAAATGCTTGTCGAGTTCGGCGCGCAGATCCTTGGAGATGTTGAACATGCCGGCAAAATCGGAGACGCCGCGCACATACATCCAGTGCCAGAGCTGCTGGGCGCGCATTTTCGCCTGGCGCTCGGGCACGATGCCGGCACTGACAATGGCTTCACCGAGCTCGGCCCGGGTCAGGCCGATCAGCGACGGCTTCTCGGGCGTGGCGCGAGCGCGCAACGCGTCGGGTGCGCCCTCAGTGGTGAGATCGAAGGAAAGGGTCATATCAGCGCCAATATAAGCGAATTGCGGCCGATTTCATCCATCGTGCCGAAAAGAAGCGCGGCGCATAGCACAGGTTGCGGCGAGAGTCATGCGGCGGGAACCGCGCTAGCCTACTTGCACTTGGCGATCGACGTCAGCGCGGCCGAGATGCCTTTCAGCGAAAACACATAGGTCGTCGGATTGCCGCGGCCAGACTTCGCCGAGACCTTCATGTCGGTGCCGGTCTTCATGGCGGCGATCAGCACCGGCTCTTCGGCGGCGTTCTCGACCCAGGCCGACTTGCCGCGGGTGAACATCGAGAACGTCTTCTTGTCGATGGTGACGGTGGCCTTGGAGCCTTCCTGGAATGTGTAGCCGGCGATGAATTGCGGCTCGTAGGACACTTGCTGGCCCGGCCGCTGGCTGACGAAGAAGAACATGTCGCCGTGATCGAGCGTCGGCGGCTGCTTGTCGGTCGGCACGGTGAGCACATAGCAGACCTTGCCGCCCTGCGCCTGGTAGCTGTAGGTGCCCCAGGCATTGTGCTGGCCGATCTTGGTCGCCTGCTGCGCCAGCGCCGGCGCGGCAAAAGCCACCAGGACCAGGCTCGAGACTAGTGCAATCAATCCGCGCATCGCTTTTCCCGTATTCCAAATGGTGCGGGGCAGGCCGGCTTGGCGTCCTGCCCGTCGCTTCATTTTGATTTAATCTGGGTTACCAAACGGTGAATTTCCCTCGGAAAAGGACATTCACCCATGGAAACCACCGCCATTTCCGCGCCGCTTCTTGAAAAAACGGCTTTCGCAATGTCCCTGCGGCGACTTGGAGGCCACGAAAGCGGCAAGAGTTTGACTTTTCCAACGGCCGCAGCGGAACCCGAAGCCCAGCCGCTATCGTCCTGTTTGAGCGGAGGATTTCTTCTGAACCAAGTTGCCAACGCGACGCCGATTCAGCTCTTGTCGGCGATCGCCTCCTTGGCGGCCTTGCGGTGCGCAGGGGTGATATGGGCGCTTACCGTGGAGATCGCGGCGGTCAGCACGGCGATGTCGTCGGTGAAGCCGAGGCCGAAGACGAAATCGGGTATGACGTCGACCGGCAGCACGAAATAGCCAAGCGCTGCCAGCAATATGCCCTTGGCACGCAAAGGCGTCTTCCTGTCGAGCGCGCAATAATAGCCGGCGACGACCTCTTCCATGAACGGAATCTGCCGGGCGGCCTTCTTGGCCGTGCGCCAGAATTTGGCGCGCACTTCACTCTCGTCGCCGAGCTTGCTGCCGAAGCCGAAGAAATCAAAACCGGGCTGCTGCGCCATCAATCCTCTCCTTGCCGGCCGTCGCGCTACGCGTTGCGCGCGGCCGCCACGGAAAATGTGGTGAAAGTCCCGGTCCACTGCAAGAGGATGGCGCCGATTTGGCGTTGCCGCCCCAGCGTTCAGCCGCCAGCATACCCATTCATCTTCTTGGCCAGCGCGATGTCGAGCGCAGTGACACCACCGGCATCATGGGTGTTGAGCGTCACGTCGACAGTCTTGTAGACGTTCGACCAGTCGGGATGATGGTCCATCTTCTCGGCGGCCAGCGCGACGCGGGTCATGAAGGCGAAGGCTTCGGAAAAATTCTTGAAGTCGAAGCTGCGCTTGATGGAGGCGCCATCGGCTGCCTGCGACCAGCCGGCCAGTTCGGCCAGTGCGCCGGCGATGGCGTCCTTGCTGAGTTTCTCTCTCGTCATGATGATTTCCCGTGCTATCCCAGATATCGACCCTCACCATAATGCAAGTCGCCCAAAAGTCCTTTGCGTTTTGGGCTTCCAAATGCACGAACGGCGCATATCGAATGAGCGTAAAGCCGATAAATTCCATACTCTTCGTCTGCCTCGGCAACATCTGCCGCTCACCCCTGGCCGAAGGCGTGTTCGCGCCGTGCTGGCGGAACGCGGCCGCGACATGGTGCTGGACGACATCGTGCTGGACTCTGCGGCGACCGGCGGCTGGAACCTCGGCGAAGCGCCCGACCCGCGCTCGATCGCGATTGCGGCCCGCCACGGCCTCGACATATCAGGGCAGCGGGCACGCAAGGTCAGGCCGGGGGATTTTTCGCGCTTCGACCTGATCCTCGGCATGGATCGGCAAAATGTCCGCGACCTCAAGGCGTTGGCGCCGGCCGGTGCCCGCGAACGTATTCATCTCTTGGCAGAGTTTGCGCAGGGCAAAACCCGCGACGTGCCGGATCCCTATTATAACGGGGCCGAAGCGTTCGCTTCGGTCTACCGCATGATCCGCGAAGCGTCGGAGGCGCTGGCGACGAGATTGGTGGCGCGGGCGTCGACGCCGGAGAGCGGCCACGCCTCCTCGACAATGTAGGGACCGCCGCCGACCGAATCGCGCGACGACATCAGCACGAAGCGGCCGACGCGAAACGGCAGCGTCGAAAAATTGCCGCGCGCCGACAGGTACTGCGCGACGTCGAGCGGGCTCGAATTGCGCAAGCGTGCCAGCGTAACATGCGGGGTGAACTTGCGCGGGTCGGCAAGCAAGCCGAGCCGCTGGCAGATGCGGTCGATTTCGCTCTGCAGCGCCGAAAGGTCGGGCGAGGCGAAGACGCCGGCCCAGACGGCGTGCGGCTTCTTCTGGCCGAAAGCGCCAACTCCGGACAGGGTGAGCGAGAAGGATGGGCGGTGCACCCGGTCGAGCGCGTTGGCGATTTCGTCGGCGATATGGCCTTCGACGTCGCCGATGAAGCGCAGCGTCAGATGGTAGTTTTCGACATCGATCCAGCGGGCTCCGGGCAGGCCGCCCCTGAGCAGGGACAGCGAAAGAGCGGCGTCACGGGGTATTTCGAGGGCGGTGAAAAGACGCGGCATGGTGAGCCTCCCTTCCTCGAATCGAACTGTGCCCCTAGCGAATCATCGATAGTCAAACGGGGCAAGTGGTTTGTTGGTTGCAGGCATTTTTACGAACAGGCGACCCGGGCCCTCTGCAGCCCGGTCTTTTGTTTCAAAGTTCGCGCGAGGCGAACAGCGTCCTCTCTCTTGATGATAATGGCCATATGACCCTCCTTTTGGAGGCTATATGTCCTTTTTGGCCACACCGGTCAAAATGATCGCCGCGTGTTATTCTCGTCACGCCGGCGTTCAACCGCCACCCTGAACTGCCGCAATCGCGTTCTCCACGGCGGGCAGGATGCGCTTGACCATCGCTGCGACGCCCTTCGGATTGGGATGCAGGCCATCCTCCAACTGCAGGCCGGACTGCCCGGCGACGCCATCGAGAAAAAACGGATAGAGCGGCACATCGTATTTCGCGGCAAGCTTTGGATAGATCGCATCGAAGGCGTTCTGGTAGTCGGCGCCGAGATTGGGAGCGGCGCGCATGCCGGCCAAAAGCACCGCGATCTTGCGCGCTTTCAGCTTCGCCAGCATGTCGTCCAGGTTCTTTTCCGTAATGCTGGGCGAGACGCCGCGCAGCATGTCGTTGGCGCCGAGTTCGAGGATAACCAGCCTTGTCCCATCCGGTACCGACCAGTCAAGCCGTGCCAAGCCGCCGCTCGAGGTGTCGCCTGAAACGCCGGCGTTGGCTACGGTGACGTCATGGCCTTTGGCCCGCAGCGCAGCTTGCAATTTGTCGGTAAAGCCATCGCCAGGCCCGAGGCCGAAACCGGCCATCAGGCTGTCGCCGAACCCGACGATGGTGAACGTCTCGGCGCGTACCGACGAAATGGCGCCGCAAAGGGTGACGAAAAAGACGAGCCCTGCGGCATTCAAGCGTTTGAAAGATATCTTCCGTTTGAAAGACATGTGGCAGGCCCCATATACCCGAGGAATTCTTCCGGCGACGGCTTCCGGCAAGCAGAGCCTTCATCCTGATATAGGACGCTTTAATTGTGACAGAAGCCGTCATCGCGCTGAAAGACATATCCCTGACCCTGGGCCAAGGGGCTTCGTCTGTGCATGTGCTGAAAGGCGTCAGCCTTGACGTGACGCGCGGCGAGGCGACCGGCATTGTCGGCCCTTCGGGTTCCGGCAAGTCGACCTTGCTGATGGTGCTGGCCGGGCTGGAGCGGGTCGATTCGGGCACGGTGCGCATTGCCGGCGAATTGCTGAACGGCCAAAGCGAGGACCAGATCGCCTCGTTTCGGGGCCGAAACATAGGCATCGTCTTTCAGTCCTTCCATCTCATTCCCAACATGACGGCGCTCGAAAATGTCGCAGTGCCGCTGGAACTGGCCGGCCATGCCGATCCGTTCGGCGTCGCCGCGCGCGAGCTGGCAGCGGTGGGCTTGAGCGACCGCGTCACCCACTATCCGGGCGAGCTGTCCGGCGGCGAACAGCAGCGCGTGGCGATCGCCCGCGCGCTGGCGCCGTCGCCGCGCATTCTCATCGCCGACGAGCCGACCGGCAATCTCGACCAGGCGACGGGGCGGCAGGTTGCCGACCTTTTGTTCGCCAAGGCGGCCGAGCGCGGCATGACCTTGGTGCTGGTCACGCACGATCCGGCCCTTGCGGCGCGCTGCTCGCGCCAGGTGTCGATGCGCTCCGGCCGCATCGAGGATGCGCCGGTAGCGCAGGTCAAGGTGCCGGCCTGATGCCACTGTCGCAGACGCTGAAGCTCGCGTTCCGCTTTTCGCTGCGCGAGATGCGCGGCGGACTGTCCGGCTTCATGATCTTCCTTGCCTGCATCGCGCTCGGCGTCGCTGCAATCGGCGGGGTCAATTCGGTGGCGCAGGCGATCACCGCAGGCGTTGCCGACCAGGGCCAGACGCTGCTTGGCGGCGACTTGCGCTTCCAGCTCAACCAGCGCGATGCGACGCCAGCCGAAAGCACCTTCCTCGACCGCCTCGGCACTGTGTCGCACAGCGCCAATATGCGCTCGATGGCGCGGCTGGAAGACGGCTCCGACCAGGCGCTGGTCGAGGCCAAGGCCGTCGACGACGCCTATACGCTCTATGGCGCGATCGAGACCGCGCCGCAGCTTGGCAGAAAGGATTTGTTCGACGAGAAATCAGGCGTCTTTGGCGCCGCCGCGCCCGACCTGTTGTTCGACCGGCTGAATGTGAAGATCGGTGACCGGCTGAAGGTCGGCAGCGCGACATTCGAATTGCGGGCCAGGCTGGTGAGCGAACCGGATGCGGTGTCGGACGGTTTCGGCTTCGCGCCGCGGCTGATGGTCTCGACCGCGGGGCTTGCCGCGTCCGGCCTGATCCAGCCGGGCAGCCTGGTCGAGAATGCCTACAAGGTTCGGCTGCCGGCCGGCGCCAGCGAGGCCGATCTCAAGACCATCCAGGACCGGGCGGCGAGCGATTTCCCTGAAGCCGGCTGGTCGATCCGCACGCGTTCCAATGCGGCGCCGGCGCTGTCGGCCAACGTCGAGCGCTTCTCGCAATTCCTGACGCTGGTCGGGCTGACGGCGCTGGTGGTCGGCGGCGTCGGCGTTGCCAATGCGGTGCGCGCCTACCTCGACGGCAAGCGCGGCGTCATCGCCACCTTCAAGAGCCTTGGCGCCTCGGGCGGCTTCGTCTTCACCGTCTATCTCGTGCAAATCCTGATAATCGCCGGCCTCGGCATCGCGCTTGGCCTCATCCTCGGCGCCGCCATGCCGTTTGCAGCCAGCGCTGCGCTCCAGTCGTTCATTCCGGTGCCGGCTGAAGGCGGCTTCTATCCCGGTGCGCTGGCTCTTGCCGCGCTGTTCGGGCTGCTGGTGACGCTTGCCTTCGCGCTGTTGCCGCTCGGCCGCGCCCGCGATGTGCCGGCGACCGCGCTGTTTCGCGAAATGGGTTTTGAGGGCCGCGGCTTTCCACGCCTGCCCTATCTTGCCACGGCGGTCGGCATCGCGCTCGCTTTGGCGGCGCTCGCCATCCTGTTTTCCGGCGACCGGCGCATCGCCTTGATCTTCGTCGGCGCGACGATCTTTGCCTTTCTGGTGTTGCGCCTGGTCGGTGCGCTGGTGCAGTGGGTGGCGCGCAAAAGCCCGCGTGTGCGCTCGGTCGCGCTCAGGCTCGCCATCGGCAATATCCACCGGCCCGGCGCGCTGACGCCGTCCGTCGTGCTGTCGCTGGGCCTCGGGCTGACGCTTTTGGTGACGCTGGCGCTGATCGACGGCAATCTCAGGCAGCAGATCTCCGGCAGTCTGCCGGAACGGGCGCCGAATTTCTTCTTCGTCGACATCCAGAATAGCGAGGTCGATGCCTTCTCGACATTGATCGGCAATGAGGCGCCGAAGGGAACGCTGGTCAAGGTGCCGATGCTGCGCGGCCGGGTGATGGCGCTGAACGGCGTTAGTGTCGACAAGGCCGATGTGCCATCGGAAGGCGCCTGGGTGCTGCGCGGCGATCGCGGCCTGACCTACGACGCCAAACAGCCGGCCAATGCGACACTGACCGAAGGCATCTGGTGGCCGGAGAATTACAGCGGCGAACCGCTGGTTTCGTTCTCCAACGATGAAGGCAAGGCGCTCGGCCTGAAGCTTGGCGATACCGTCACCGTCAATGTGCTCGGACGCAATGTGACGGCCAGGATCGCCAATTTCCGAGAGGTGCAATGGGAGACGATGGGCATCAACTTCGTCATGGTGTTCTCGCCCAACACTTTTGCCGGCGCCCCGCATGGCTGGCTGGCGACGCTGACCGAAAAGGATGCCACGGCAGCAGAGGATGCCCGCCTGCTCAACGCCGTCACCCGCGCCTTCCCGGCGGTGACGACAGTTCGGGTCAAGGACGCGCTCGATGTCGTCAACCGGCTGGTCGGCCAGCTCGGCACGGCGATCCGGGCGGCGGCCGGCGTGGCGCTGATCGCTTCGGTGCTGGTGCTGGCCGGCGCGCTCGCCGCGGGAAATCGCGCCCGCATCCACGATGCCGTGGTGCTGAAGACGCTGGGCGCCACGAGGCGCACGCTGATCGCGGCGTTTTCGCTGGAATATATGCTGATCGGCCTGGCCACCGCGGTGTTTGCGTTGGCTGCCGGCGGCATCGCCGCCTGGTACATCGTTGCCCGCATCATGACGTTGCCGTCGCATTTCATGCCGGAGGTGGCAGTGGCGACCTTGGTGTTTGCGCTGGTGATCACGGTCGGCATCGGCCTTGCCGGCACCTGGCGGGTGCTCGGGCACAAGGCGGCGCCGGTGCTGCGCAACCTCTAGGCCCAAAACGGCAAGGTTGGCCGAATCTGCCGTTTCCGATTAAATCTTGGTAATGTGCAGTCATGGAAGCCCAAGAAAACCGGCTTCCTGCGATTCACCAAGCGTTGCAGCCTGTTACGGTCTTGTTCTTGACGTCAAGAACCATCATATTTCGCCACAGGCATGCTGGAGCCCCGCCAGCGGCGCCCAGGTCCGAAAGGGCCTGACACCGTACGGGGCAGAAGCAACAGAGGATTCCAATGGCTGAGCCCATTCGCAACTACCAGACTTCGGCCGTGCCGGGCGCGCGCGCCGACATCGACCAAGGCCTGCGCACTTACATGCTCAAGGTCTACAATTTGATGGGGCTTGGCCTCCTCATCACCGGCGTCGCCGCCTGGGGCGCTTTCCAGCTCGCCGTCACCGGCGACGGACAGCTGACCGCTTTCGGCACGCTGATCTATGCCAGCGCCTTCCGCTGGGTGGTCATCCTGGCTCCGCTCGCCGCCGTCTTCTTCCTGTCGTTCAGGATCCAGTCGATGAGCGTGGCCGCGGCGCAAACCACCTTCTGGGTCTATTCGGGCCTGGTCGGCCTGTCGCTGTCGACCATCTTCCTGGTCTACACCGGCGCCTCGATCACTCAGACCTTCTTTGCCACGGCGGCCGCCTTCGGCGCGCTGTCGCTCTACGGCTACACGACCAAGCGCGACCTTTCGGCGTTCGGCTCGTTCCTGGTCATGGGCGTGGTCGGCCTGGTGATCGCCATGCTGATCAACATCTTCCTGCAATCGTCGGCGCTCGGCTTCGCCATCTCGGCGATCGGCGTGCTGATCTTCGCCGGGCTCACCGCCTATGACACGCAGACCATCAAGGAAATGTACTACGAAGGCGATCAGGCCGACGTTGCCGGCCGCAAGGCGATCATGGGCGCGTTGAGGCTATATCTCGACTTCATCAACCTGTTCATGTTCCTGCTGCAGTTCATGGGCGATCGCCGCTAGGCGGTCTTCCCATCAGGCAACTGGACCAGCTGATATCAAGAGGGCGGCCAACGGCCGCCCTTTTCTTTTGTGCCGGCCTTTGCTGTCATGGAGGCAGATGAATCGTCTGCATAAATCATGAGCACTATTTCCATCCGCGCGGCCTTGGAAGGCGACCTCGGCCGAATCACCGAGATCTACGGCGATGCCGTGACGCATGGCACCGCGAGCTATGAGCTGGAGCCGCCCAGCCGCACTGAGATGGGTGGGCGCTTCGACAGCCTGACGGCGGGGGGCTTTCCCTATCTGGTGGCGGAACGAGATGGCGCGCTGCTCGGCTACGCCTATGCCGGCGCGTTCCGGCCGCGCCCGGCCTACCGCTTCATCGTAGAGGATTCCGTCTATGTCGCGCCTGATGCGAAGGGCCAGGGCGTCGGGCTGCTGCTGATGCAGGCGCTGATTGAAGCCTGCCGTATGGCGGGCTTTCGCCAGATCGTCGCGGTGATCGGCGACGGCCATGCAGACAGCGCCTCGGTGCGGCTGCATGAAAAGCTCGGCTTTCGCCATTCCGGTCGCCTGGAAGGCTCCGGCTACAAGCATGGGCGCTGGCTTGACACGGTGTTCATGCAGCTGTCGCTGAATGGCGGCGTAACGGTTCCGCCCGATCCGCATTCGCTGCCGGAGCGGAAGTTTCGTGAGAGCCTGAGGAGGGGAATTGAGGAGAACTGAAGAGAACTGAAGAATTGAGGATCTGAATAGCTGAGAACAAACCCGGCGGTATTTCGACCGTTACATCCTCTTTTTTCAATTCTTCAGCTCTTCAATTCCCCAATTTTCAATTAGGCCTGGACAATCTTCAGCTTAGCATCGAAGACGTTGAGCACGCGACCGAGTTCCTGGCCGCGCTTGAGGATTCGGCCGTCGGCGGCGATGACGGCGAAGGCGCCTTGCCGGCGTGCCAGTTTCGGATCCTTGACGATCTGGAACAGCGGCACTTCGCTGGCCCGGCGGAAGACTGAAAACACAGCCCGATCAGACAGATGATCGATGGCATAGTCGCGCCATTCGTTGGCGGCGACCATGCGTCCGTACAGCCTCAGGATCTCGTCGAGTTCACGCCGGTCGAAACGGACCGGCTGGTCGAGGCGTTCGCGTCGCGCCTCGTGCAGCGGGATCAATATTGCGGATGCGTCCCCATCCTCCGTCCCACCGCTGCGATCGGTCATCCCGCGATCCCTTTGAAAATGAATCTCGCTTGCAGAAGTTGGCGTGTTCGCCGTGGAATTGCAAGGCCCGGCCAACCATCCCGGGACCGCGCTGTTTTCGCAACGTCCAGTCACTTTTATAAAACGCGGTGTTTGAATTGGTGATGCCTCGCCACATTTCCGCCTTTTTTTATCCGCGCTCATGCCCCAATGTCCGACGAATTTACCGGCGTTGCCTGAGACGGTTCGGTCCGGCACCGGCTCGTAAACCCCAAGCCCCCCGCCCACGGGTCTGCGTCGGATCGAACCAACCTCGGACTTTCCTCAGGGAGAGACCGGGTGCGACGATCCCAAAGCCTAAATGACCGACGTCAGAAGCAAGCTGACGTCGGTTTTTTTGTTGGGCGGCGCCAGACACTTGTCGTCGTGATCCTTCACACCCCCCTCTGTCCTGCCGGACATCTCCCCGCAAGGGTGGAGATCAGATTTCGCGTTTGCTTTGCTTTCGCCAATCTCAAACGTGGGACAGGATGGCGGATGTGGCGAAGCTGCCAATCTCCCTCCTTGCGGGGGAGATGGCCGGCAGGCCAGAGGGGGGTGCTGTCCCGCCGATATCAAAAGATATGGACCAGCCTCTTAAGGCTTGTGAATAAACGCCGCGCCCAGAATAGGCCCCGGCAGGCCGTCCTTGCCGACCGATTGCAGCAGCACGGCGCAGCCGCCTTTCTTGGCGATCTCGGTCATCGGCAATTCGTAGCGCTGCGCCTTGCCGTGCCACATGCCGGCGGTCTGGATGCCGGTGACGGCGTTCCAGTAGGTCATGCTGCGGCCGGTGTTCTCGCCCTTGGCGATGGTCACCGTCTGCGGTGGTTCGAAATAGACGATGACGACATGGGCGTCGCTGGGGCCGCTACCGGCGTCGCCGGCATCGATCATGACGCGATCGCTGGTGCGGCTGACCTTGACGCTGACCCGCATGCCTTCACCGGATTTCTCCATGCGGGCAAGCGCGCCGTCGACCTCCTTGCGGCTGGCACCGTTGACATGGCTGCGACCATTGATGACGGCTTGCGGCGTGTAGACGGAGCGGGTGCCGAAGGCGCGCATATAGTCATATTGCCGGTCGGTATTGTCCTTGCTGCTCAGCGTGTCCTGCCAGCCGAGATAGTCCCAGTAATTGACGTGGTAGGCGAGCGCGACGACGTTGTCCTTGGCCGCCAGCTCGGCAAAGAAAGCGTCCGCCGGCGGGCAGGAATTGCAGCCCTGGCTGGTGAACAGCTCGACCACGCCCAAGGGCCTGTCAATCTGCGGTTTGTCGGTCTGGGTCGTTCCCGATTCCTCGGCGAACCCGGTCCCGGCAAGCGCCGAGAAGGCCAGCGCAAAAGCCGCAAGCCGGAGAGGGTGTCGAGGTGCCATGATCGTTCCGATTCCCGCCGGTGACGCCGGCCTTGTTCTGGTTGCCCAGATTTGTGGCAGAAGCGACAGTCAACGGGAAGTCACGTTGCGGTGAAATTTTTGCTGCCGCAACCATGGGCATGGCCATCACAGGGGGAGCACTTCACCGCCCGGTTCGATCGGGAGCATGGCATCAGGAGCGTGGGGCAGATCTTGCTGAGCCCAGCCGGTTTTTACTCCTGTCGTACAGGGCGGGGCTTCGATCGGGTCGGGCAATGCTTTGGAAAGACTGGGAGTAGGGAGTAGGGAGTAGGGAGTAGGGAGTAGGGAGTAGGGAGTAGGGAGTAGGGGATGTCGTTCCCCGCTACCGCCCAATCCCTACTGCCTAAGCCCTGGCCGCTACGCGGCCAGATCGCGCAGCACGTATTGCAAAATGCCGCCATTCTTGAAGTAGTCGAGTTCGTCCAGCGTATCGATGCGGCAGATGATCGGCACGTTCTTCACGGTGCCGTCGCCATAGGTCACCTTGGCGATCATCGTCTGGCGTGGCTTGATGGTGCTTATGCCGTCGATCTCGACCAGCTCGTCACCCTTGAGGTTGAGCGAGGCCCATGAGGTGCCTTCCTCGAAGACGAAGGGGATGACGCCCATGCCGACTAGGTTGGAGCGATGGATGCGCTCGAAGGACTGGGCGATGACGGCACGGACACCGAGGAGATTCGTTCCTTTAGCTGCCCAGTCGCGCGAGGAGCCGTTGCCGTATTCGACGCCGGCGAAGATGACCAGCGGCACGCCTTCCTTTTTGTACCTCATCGCCGCGTCGTAGATCGATTCCTCTTCCTTCGACGGGTAGTGGATGGTGTAGCCGCCCTCGCGGCCGTTCTCGCCCAGCATATGGTTGCGGATGCGGATGTTGGCGAAGGTGCCGCGCATCATCACCTCATGGTTGCCGCGCCTTGTGCCGTACTGGTTGAAGTCGGCAACGCCGACGCCATGGTCGGTGAGGTATTTGCCGGCCGGGGAAGCGGCCTTGATCGAACCCGCCGGTGAGATGTGATCGGTGGTGATCTTGTCGCCGAACAGGCCGAGCACGCGCGCGCCCTTGATGTCGCCGATCTTGCCGAAACCGGAGGTCATGCCGGCGAAATAGGGCGGGTTCTGCACATAGGTCGAGTTGTCGTCCCAGGCATAGGTCTGGCCTTCCGGCGCCTTGACGTTCTGCCAGTATTCGTCGCCCTTGAAGACGTCGGCATATTTGCGGGCGAACAGCTCACGTGTGACGTTCTTCTCGATGAACTCCTGGATCTCGGCCGAACTCGGCCAGATATCCCTGAGATAGACCGGCTTGCCGTCGCGGCCTTCGCCGAGTGGCTCGGTGGTCAGGTCCTTGGTGACGGTGCCGGCCAAAGCATGGGCTACCACCAGCGGCGGCGACGCCAGATAGTTCGCCTGCACGTCAGGCGAAACGCGGCCTTCGAAATTGCGGTTGCCGGAGAGCACCGCGGCGGCGATCAGGCCCTTATCGTTGATGGTCTTGGAGATCGGCGCTGGCAACGGGCCCGAATTGCCGATGCAGGTGGTGCAGCCGAAACCAACCAGGTTGAAGCCGATCTGGTCGAGCTCCTTCTGCAGGCCGGACTTTTCCAGATATTCGGCGACCACCTGGCTGCCCGGCGCCAGCGAGGTCTTCACCCACGGCTTCTGCTTGAGGCCGAGCCGGTTGGCGTTGCGCGCCAAGAGGCCGGCGCCGATCAGCACGCTCGGGTTGGAGGTGTTGGTGCAGGACGTGATGGCGGCAATGACGACATCGCCATGGCCGAGATCATGGTCGGTGCCTTCGACGGCATAGCGCTTGTGGATTTCGGCAGCCTTCTTGTACTCGGTCTCCATTGCCTTGGCGAAGCCGGCCGGAATGCCTTCGAGCGGAACGCGGCCTTCGGGACGCTTGGGACCTGCCATCGACGGCACGACGCTGTCGAGCTCGAGTTCGAGCAGGTCAGTGAAGACAGGGTCGGCCGAGCCGGCGTCACGCCACATGCCTTGCGCCTTGGAATAGGCCTCGACCAGGGCGATGCGGCTTTCCTCGCGGCCCGACATTGTGAGGTAGCGGATGGTCTCGCCGTCGACCGGGAAGAAGCCGCAGGTGGCGCCATATTCGGGCGCCATGTTGCCGATGGTGGCGCGGTCGGCCAGCGTCATGTTGGACAGGCCCGGGCCGAAGAACTCGACGAACTTGCCGACGACGCCCTTCTTGCGCAGCATCTGGGTGACGGTCAGTACGAGGTCGGTGGCGGTGATGCCCTCCCTGAGCTTGCCGGTAAGGCGGAAGCCGATGACTTCGGGCAACAGCATGGAAACCGGCTGGCCGAGCATCGCCGCCTCGGCCTCGATACCGCCGACGCCCCAGCCGAGGACGCCAAGGCCGTTGATCATAGTGGTGTGCGAATCGGTGCCGACGCAGGTGTCGGGATAGGCGGTCGTTTCGCCGTCTTCCGTGTTGGTCCAGACGACCTGACCGAGATATTCGAGGTTGACCTGATGGCAGATGCCGGTCCCGGGCGGCACGACGCGAAAATTGCGGAACGCCTGCTGGCCCCATTTCAGGAATTTATAGCGCTCTTCGTTGCGCTCATATTCGAGCTCGACATTCCTGGCAAAGGCCAGTGGCGTGCCGAATTCGTCGACGATGACGGAGTGGTCGATGACGAGGTCGACCGGCACCAGCGGATTGATCTTCTGCGGATCCCCGCCGAGCGCCTTGAGGCCGTCGCGCATGGCGGCAAGGTCGACCACCGCCGGGACGCCGGTGAAATCCTGCATCAGGACACGCGCCGGGCGATAGGCGATCTCGACGCCGGCGGTGCCCTTGTCGGTCAGCCAGCCGGCCACAGCCTGGATAGAGTCCTTGGTGACGGAGCGGCCGTCTTCATTGCGCAAAAGGTTTTCCAGCAGCACCTTCATCGAATAAGGCAGCTGGGCAATGCCGGTGAGGCCGTTCCTCTCGGCCTCGACCAGATTGTAATAGACATAGTCCGCGCCACCCACGGTGAGGGTGCGGCGGCAATTGAAACTGTCGAGGGATTTTGACACGTGCGGTCCGTCCTTGTCTGTTCAGCCTGAAAGGGAACGGACGCCGATGGGCATGCAATCACGCGCAAAGGTGCGGGTACGGCCATTTCCGCTGTCCGTTCCCAGCCAACCCGAGCCGTTCAAGGCGGCGCGTGCGCTGGTTCGGCGCAAATTCTGTTCCCGTGCCGACCGCTGGCACGGATGTCCCGCATATAGAGAATTTTCTGGAATAGTTCTAGACAGTTGCGGAGCAAATTTGTGCGATGCGGCAGCTATCGCGCGGTAAAGTTTTCGGGACGGGCAGGCATGCGGCTGATTGCCGAAAATCTGGGCGGCGAACGCGGCGGCGAGACGGTCTTTTCCGGCATCGGTTTTGCGCTCGACAAGGGCCAGGTGCTGGTCGTCACCGGGCCGAACGGTTCGGGCAAATCGACGCTGCTCAGGGTCATCGCCGGGCTGCTGCCGAAGGCGCAAGGCGACGTGCGCATCGAGGGCGGCGGCGAGACGTTTCCGACGATCGCTTCGGCGGTCCACTATCTCGGCCACCTCAATGCAATGAAGACGGCGCTCAGCGTGGCGGAGAATCTGCGCTTCTGGCGCGATTTCAACGGCGATGGGCAGTCGGGTGTGGGGGAGGCGCTGGAGACGGTTGGTCTCGGCGGCATCGGCCATCTGCCTTTCGGATATTTGTCGACCGGGCAAAGGCGGCGGGCGGCGATTGCGAAATTGCTGGTCAGTCATAAGCCGCTGTGGCTGCTGGATGAGCCGACGGCTGGGCTGGACAAGGCTTCGGAGGCGCGGTTTGCGGGGCTGATGACGAGGCATTGCGCGGAGGGCGGGATTATTGTCGCGGCGACGCACCTGCCGCTGGGATTGGATGGAGCACAGGCATTGAGGATGGGAGCAACAGGGTGATGCCGGCATTCCCGCCCACCCCCCTCTGCCCTGCCGGGCATCTCCCCCGCAGGGGGGGAGATCAGATGTCATGCCGGCTTTCGCCAATCACCGGCATTGAAAAAGAGGCGTCAGCAGTGGAGCTGCCAATCTCCCCCCTTGCGGGGGAGATGTCCGGGAGGACAGAGGGGGGTGTGAAGGAACGCCACCTTCGGCAAGATGGCGATCAAACCGCAGGCGCGGCTTGGCAATGCTAGCCCTCTTCCTGCGCGACATCCGCCTCTCCGTCCGCGCCGGCGGCGGAGCGCTCACCGGCGTCATCTTCTTCCTCGCCGTCATCGCCACCATCCCCTTCGGTGTCGGACCGGACCTGAAGCTGCTGGGCCGCATCGGTCCGGCGATCCTTTGGATCGGCGCTCTGCTCGCCTGCCTGCTCGGCCTCGACCGGCTGTTTCAGGCCGATCGCGAAGACGGTTCGCTCGATCTTCTGGTGCTGGGCAATGACCGCCACATGCTGGCGTTGACGGTGCTGGTGAAGTGCCTGGCGCATTGGGCGGGCAGCGTTCTGCCGCTGGTGGTTGCGGCACCTCTGCTGAGCCTGTTCATGAACATGGAGCCGCTCAGCATCGGCGCCACCGCGCTGACGCTGCTGGTCGGCACGCCGGCGATCACTTTCATCGGCGCGGTCGGGGCGGCGGTGGCGGTGGCGCTGCCACGTGGCGGGCTGCTGATCTCGGTGCTGGTGCTGCCGCTGACCATCCCGGTGCTGATCTTCGGGGTGTCGGCGAGCTACGGCGCGGTGGCCGACCCTGATCCGTTCCTGCTGCCCTTCCTCATTCTTGCCGCGCTGACGCTGTTTCTTGCCGTGCTGGGTCCGGTGGCGGCGGCGCTGGCGCTGCGGCATGGAACGGATTGATATGACCGCTCCGGCGCGACGATCAATTGCGAAGCCCCAGCGGCAAAGCTAAGAAGGCCGCAAAGCTATGGGAAGGCCATGATCGAGCACGACGAAGTGACGGTGGAAGGGGAGCGAAGCGCATGAGTGCACACGCACTCTATGTCGCGGCCGCCTATGGCATCACGGCGATCGTGCTGGCCGGGCTGATCGGCTGGATCCTGCTCGACCAGCGGACCCGCAAGCGCGAACTGGCAGACCTCGAAGCGGCCGGCGTGCGGCGTCGCTCGGACAAAGCCGGTACTGGGGCCAGCACTGGGGCCAGCAAGCCATGAGCACGGAAAGCGAAACGCCGGCGTCGCCGCGCCGCCGCCTGATCGTGCTGTTGCCGCTGCTGGTTTTTCTCGGCCTCGCCGGATTGTTCCTGTCGCAGCTTTTGTCGGGACGCGATGAGGCGGCAGTGCCGTCGGCGCTGATCGGCCTGCCGGCGCCGCAGACCAACCTGCCGGCGCTGGAAGGGTCAAACCTGCCCGGGCTGGATTCGAAAGCCTTCGCCGGCAAGGTAACGCTGGTCAACGTCTTTGCATCGTGGTGCGCGCCGTGCCGGGAAGAGCATCCGGTGCTCTTGGCGCTGTCGCAGGACAAGCGCTTCGTCATGGCCGCGCTAAACTACAAGGACCAAGCGCAAAACGCGCGCCGGTTCCTTGGTGATCTCGGCAATCCATTCCAGGCGATAGGTGTCGACGAGGCTGGCCGCACGGCCATCGACTGGGGCGTCTACGGCGTGCCGGAAACGTTCGTCATCGGCAAGGACGGCAAGATTGCCTACAAGCATGTCGGGCCGCTGACAGGGGAGTCGGCGAGGGATGTTCTGTTGCCGCAGATTGAAAAGGCGCTCGCGGCACCGGGCTGACGTTGGCGCCATGCCCCCTCATCGGGCCGCTACGCGCCCCCTCCTCCCCGTGGGGGAGAAGAGGGAAGCATCGGCACAGGCTAGCTCCTCTCCCTGGGGGGAGAGGTCGGATTGCCCGAATTGCTCATGCAATTCGGTTTGGCAATCCGGGTGAGGGGGCGGTGCCCCGCTGAGGTCTGAAATGCTCAGCCGTAGATCTGCCTGTGGACCTGGTAGAGCATTTCCGAGCGGTCGGCGCGCAGGTCGGCCAGATCGCGGCTCGTCAGGTTTTCGATTTCCGCGACGAGGCGGTTGTAGTGGCGGCGCTTGGCCATCGAGGTGCGCGCGCGGGAGAAGAGGTTGTCAAAAGCCATAGCAAGGGTCCTTTCGTGCCGCATATCAGCGGTGAATTTGTTCCTCCCTTGGTCGTTCGCACCATGACATAGGAATGGTGCGGTGCAAAAAGAAGATGTTGCAATGCACCATTGCACAGGGCGCATAGCGGGTTAATACAGCGCTACAGCACCATAAACGGCCGGACAGGCTGGCGGGCCATGCCGGCCGGGCACCTTTTGTCTTACAAATTGCGCCTGCGCCACCTTGCCATCGCGCCCGCAGGCTGGCTTGATCCGCGCGTCACGTGATGCCCGGAGGAAATGCATGGCGACCGCAGACTATTACGAAATTCTCGATCCGCGTTTCGCGCGGCTGTTCAACGGCAACGCCCAGGTGGAAAAGCTGTTTACCGGATGTCAGTGGGCGGAAGGGCCGGCCTGGTTCGCCGCCGGCCGCTATGTCGTCTGGTCCGACATCCCCAACAACCGCATGCTGCGCTATGACGAGACCGACGGCAATGTCAGCGTCTTCCGTCAGCCCTCCGGCAATTCCAACGGCAACACCGTCGACCGCCAGGGCCGACTGGTGACGTGCGAGCATTCCGGCCGCCGCGTCAGCCGCACCGAGCATGACGGTTCCGTCACCACCATCGCGGCCGAATGGAAGGGCAAGCGGCTGAATTCGCCCAATGACGCGGTCGTGAAATCCGACGGCTCGATCTGGTTCACCGATCCGAGCTACGGCATCGACACCGACTATGAGGGCGACAAGGCCGAAAGCGAGATCGGCGCTTGCAATGTCTACCGGGTCGATCCGGATACGGGCGAGGTCGAGGCCGTCATCACCGACATGGTCCGGCCGAACGGGCTTGCCTTTTCACTGGATGAAAGCCAGCTCTATGTCGTCGACACCGGCCGCACCCATGGCGCGCAGAACCCCGCGCATATGCGAGTCTTCAACGTCGGCAAGCACGGCAAGAAGGTCTCGGGCGGGAAGGTGTTCGCTGACTGCACGGCCGGCCTGTTCGACGGCTTCCGGCTCGACGAGGCCGGCCGCATCTGGACCAGTGCCGCCGACGGCATCCATTGCTACGATCCCGACGGCACGCTGATCGGCAAGGTCAAGGTGCCGGAAGTGACCGCCAATTGCGTGTTCGGCGGCAACAAGCTGAACTGCCTCTACATCGCCGGCACCACGTCGCTCTACATGGTGCGGCTGATGGTGAACGGGGCGAAGACGTATTGAGGCTGCTGGAAACGCTTCTCTGGCGGCCCTTGATGGCATTTCTGCGCATGTCCGCGGCGCCTGTTGCGCGGCGGCCGCCGGAACCGCCGCCAAGCGGTTCGCCGGAGCGGATTTCGAAGCCGCCCAGCGGCGGCGGTATCAGACACAATTCAAGGGGAGGACGTCATGCCATTCGTCAACATCCGCATCGTCAAGGAAGTGATCGCCGCTGATCCCGCTGGCAAGAAGGCCGACATCGCCAAAAAGGTCACGGCGGCCATCATGGACGCCACCGGGCTTAGCAATGACGACGTCTGGGTGGTGTTCGAAGAGGTCAATGCGCGTGACTGGTATGTCGGCAAGACTGATGTCGAGACGTTGCGGAAGGGGTAGCACAGCGGCACGTTGGGGTGCGGCCGCACCCTTTCGTTCGTCATCCTAGGGTCTGCGCCGCGTCGCTTCGCTCCTTGCTCCGCCCTAGGATGACGAGGCAACGTTTGCGCGTATAAAACTCGCGAAAACCTGCACCGCTTCGCGCATGGCCCGCAGGTTCTCGTCCTCTACCAGGATCGCTTCCATCTCCGGCGGTTTCTTGCCGAGCAAGGCGATCTCCAGCACTGCGTCCTCACAAAGCGCGAACGACATGGTGCGCATGATCTCGGCCAGCGCGGCGCGGGCATAGAGCGAGCGCGCGGAGGCGTGGGCCAGCATGGCGGGCTTGCTGACTGCGGCGTCGCGTGAGACCAGCCAGTCGAGCGCGTTTTTCATGCCGCCCGGCACGCCATGGGCATATTCGGGGCAGGAGACGATGATGCCGTCGGCGCCGGTGACGGCCTCGATCAGCCGCGTGGCCTCGGCCGGTGTGCGCTCGCCTTCGTCATCCGGGTTGAAGATCGGCAGCAGGCCGAGCCCGTCATAGACAGTTACGCGGCAATCCGAAGGCGCGTTCGCGGACAGCGCCGCCAGCAGCGCCGAATTGGTCGAGGCGGCGCGCAGGCTGCCGGAGATGGCGAGGAGTTCGATCACGGGGAACCAAGACTAGGGAAACCGGCAATGGCGAATCGTACCCGAAATCTACCACAGGGTCTTGCTGTAGGCCTCGTCCAGTGAGCGGTCGAAATCGTCGGCAGTTTCGGTATGCGCCATCTGATCGGACAGCATCTGACCCAGCGTCGGCAATGTCGCGCGGTTGTGCCAGCTGTCCGGCTTCCACAAGTCGGAGCGCATGAAGGCCTTGGCGCAGTGCATGTAGGCGGCCTTGACGCTCACCACGACGACGCTTTGCGGTTGCTTGCCGTCGACGGCGAGGCGCTCGCGCAAACCGGCATCGACGGTTATGCGGGCGTCGCCATTGATGCGCAGCGTCTCGTTCATGCCGGGGATGAGGAAAAGCAGGCCGACCGAAGGGTTGAGCAGGATGTTTTCCAGCGTGTCCAGCCGGTTGTTGCCGGGCCGGTCGGGAATGGCGATGGTCGTGTCGTCTAGGACAAGGGCGAAGCCCGGCCTGTCGCCTTTCGGCGTCACGTCGGAATTTCCGGCGCCGTCGGAAGAACCAATCAGCACGAAGGGGCTCTTGCCGATGAAGGAGCGGCAGTGGCCGTCGAGCGCCCTGAGCTCCTTGCGCATCGATGCGTCGGTCGGCCGCGGCGTTTTGTAGATCGCCCTCAGTTCATCGCGCGTGGTGACGAATTCCATGGCCGTCTCCGTTTATTCGGACGCAATTCCGGACGGAAAACCGCTTCACACTTTTCCTGGAATTGCTCTACTTGCCGGCTTCTTCCACCTTCTCGGCCTTATCCTCGATCGAATGGTGCAGGATCAGCGGCATCTGGCTGAAGGTGAACAACAGGGTGATCGGCATGATGCCCCAGACCTTGAAGGTAACCCAGAAGTCGGTGGAAAAATTCCGCCACACCACTTCATTGGCAAGAGCCAGGAACAGGAAGAACAGGCCCCAGCGGAAAGTCAGCTTGCGCCAGCCTTCGGCATCGAGGCGAAAGGCCGAATCGAAGACATAGCCGAGCAGCGATCGGCCGAAATACAGACCGCCGAGCAGCACGCCGCCGAACAGGGTGTTGACGATGGTCGGCTTCATCTTGATGAACACGTCGTCCTGCAGATAGAGCGTCAGCGCGCCGAAGATGAAGACGACGACGCCCGAGACCATCGGCATGATCGGCAAGGTGCGCAGCAGCAGCCAGGACGCGATCAGCGCGATCGCGGTCGCCGCCATGAACAGGCCGGTAGCGACGAAGATCGGCCCGCCGAATTCGGCCAGGACAGGAAATTTCTGCACCAGCCAGGCGCCGCGTGCATTGGCGAAGAAGAACACCATCAGCGGCCCGAGTTCCAGCACCAGCTTGAGCAGCGGATTGACGCTTTCTTTCTTCTTTCGCGGGTCGGACGGGTCGCGTTCGAGGATGGGAGGGTTCATGACTTCCTTCTGACGCATGATCTTGTCCAAAAAAGCCTGCAGCTCTTCGGGATCATTGCCTGTTACGCTACGCCGGCGATCGCCCTGGCGAATTCGCCGGCCGAGAATGGTTCGAGGTCGTCGACCTGTTCGCCGACGCCGATGAAATAGACCGGCAGTTTGTGCTTTGCCGCGATCGCGACCAGAATACCGCCGCGCGCCGTGCCGTCCAGCTTGGTCATCACCAGGCCATTGACGCCGGCGACATTGCGGAAGATCTCGACCTGATTGAGCGCATTCTGGCCGGTGGTGGCGTCGACCGTCTGCAGCACGGTATGCGGCGCTTCCGGATCGAGCTTGCCCAGCACGCGCACGATCTTTTCCAGCTCCGCCATCAGTTCGGTCTTGTTTTGCAGCCGGCCGGCGGTGTCGATGATCAGTACGTCGGAGCCGGCCTCCTTGGCGCGTTCGAAAGCGTCGTAGGCGAGGCCGGCGGCATCCGCGCCGATCTTCGAGGCGATGACCGGGGACTTCGTCCTCTCGCCCCAGATCTTCAGCTGCTCGATGGCTGCAGCGCGAAAGGTATCGCCGGCGGCCAGCATCACCGACAGGCCACCATCGGTCAGTTTGGCGGCGAGCTTGCCGATGGTCGTGGTCTTGCCGGTGCCGTTGACGCCGACCACCAGAATGACATGCGGCTTGTGCGACAGGTCGAGCTCCAGCGGCATGGCGACATGGGCCAGCACCTTCTCCACCTCGGCCGCCATGATGGTGCGGACATCCGCGTCGGAGACATCCTTGCCATAGCGGCTGGCGGCGAGCGCATCGGTGACGCGCAAGGCTGTTTCCATGCCGAGATCGGCGCGGATCAGCACGTCTTCGAGGTCCTGTAGCGTCTCTTCGTCGAGCTTTCGCTTGGTGAAGACGCCGGCAATGTTGCCGGTGAGTTCTTTCGAGGAGCGGGCAAGCCCGTCGCGCATGCGCTGGAACCAGGAGCGTCGCGGCGCCGGTTCGGGCGCCTTTTGCGGCTCGGCTTTCTGCTCGACCTTTTTGGTGACGGTGACTTTGCCGGGAGCTGGTTTTGACTGTGGCGAAGGTTGCGGGGCCGGCGCGGGCGCTAGCTCGGCAACGATGGTCTTGGCTTCGACCGGCGCGGGTACAGCTTCAACCGACGTGCGCTTTACCTCCCCCTTGATGGGGGAGGTCCCAAGCGAAGCTTGGGGGTGAGGGTGATTTGCGCTGGCGTCGGCGCCATCACCCCACCCCGCCGCTTCGCGTCGACCCTCCCCATCGAGGGGAGGGTGGGGCGCCTCGTCCTTCTCCCCGTGGCTATACGGGGAGAAGGTGCCGGCAGGCGGATGAGGGGCGGCGCTGACCTCTGAGGTAGGCTGTGCGGGAGGCGCGGACGGTTGCGGCACTTCGATCGGGGCGGCCGGTTCTGCTGGAGTATCGGCAGGCGTCGGCACTTCGACGGGAGCCGGCTCCAGCTGCGGTTCCGGACGCGATGGTTCGATCTCCGGCTCGGCCGGCGCCGGCGGCACTTCTTGGGGTTGCGGCTCGGGAGCCGGCTCCGGAACGGCTGGCGGCGCAGGAACTTCTTCCGGTGCAGGCGGCTCGGGTATCTCCGGCTCAGGCTGCGGTTCTTCTACCGGCGCGGGCTCCGGCAACGGTTCCGGCTCGGATGGGACGACCGGTTCCGGCGCGGGCGGGATGGTCGGCGCGGGTTCGGGCTTCGGTTCTTCTGGCGCCGACTGCGGCGCAGGCTTTACCTCCCCCTCGATGGGGGAGGTCCCAAGCGAAGCTTGGGGGTGGGGGTGAGTGGCGCCGGCGTCGGCGCTCTCACCCCTCCCCGCCACTTCGTGGCGACCCTCCCCATCGAGGGGAGGGTGGGGCGTCGGCGGCTCGGGCTCCTCGCGCTTCAAGAACTCCGGAACGACCTGCTCGGCCGCCGGCTTCAGCGCCTCAAGCGCATCCCATTTGATCGGCGGCAGGGGAGCGGTTTCGTCGATGCGCTCCTCGACGACTTCCTTCTTGCCGAACGAAAATATGTTCTTGAAAAAACCGGCCATGCTTCAATCGTCTCAGGCGGCGCAGGCAGTGAGCGGCGCCGCTATTAGGCGCACGCCGTCATGGCCGGTGATGTCTGCCTCGACGATCTCGCCCGGCGCGCCTGTGCCGAGCGCGGCAAGCGTGAACCCTTCGGTGCGGCCGAGGCCGTCGCGCTCGATAAGGATCGTTTGGCGCGTTCCGGGAAGCGACGACAGATGGCGGCGATACGCAGTCTCACCAGCGGCGCGCAGCTGGGCCGCGCGCTGCTTGACCAGTTCGCGGCGGACCTGCGGCATGCGCGCGGCGGGCGTGCCTTCGCGCGGCGAAAACGGGAAGACATGCAGGTGCGTCAGCCCACATTCCTCGACGATCTTTATCGAATTCTGAAACATTTCCTCGGTCTCGGTCGGGAAGCCGGCGATGATGTCGGCGCCGAAGACGATTGCCGGGCGCAATTTGCGCACATCTTCGCAGAAGCGGATCGACTGGTCGCGCAAATGCCTGCGCTTCATGCGCTTCAGGATCATGTCGTCACCTGATTGCAGCGACAGATGCAGATGCGGCATCAGCCTGGGTTCGGTGGCGATGGCGTCGAGCAGATCATCATCCGCCTCGATCGAATCGATGGAGGACAGCCGCAGCCGCTTCACATCAGGCACCTGCTTCAGGATGGTCTTCACCAGCTTTCCCAGCTTCGGCGCGCCCGGCAGGTCGGCGCCGAAAGAGGTCATGTCGACGCCGGTCAGCACGATCTCGGCATAGCCGTTGCCGGCGAGACGCTTGACCTGCTCGACAACCGCGCCCATCGGCACCGAGCGTGAGTTGCCGCGGCCATAGGGGATGATGCAGAAGGTGCAGCGATGGTCGCAGCCGTTCTGCACCTGGACGAAAGCACGTGCCCGGCCCTCAATGGCGTCGACCATGTGGCCGGCGGTCTCGCGCACCGAGAAAATGTCGTTGACGCGCGCCTTCTCGCTGTCGTTGACGCCGAAATCCGGCAGCGCGCGGTAGGAGTTGGCCTTCAGCTTCTCTTCGTTGCCAAGCACGAGGTCGACCTCGTCCATGGCGGCAAAATTCTGCGGTTCGGTTTGCGCGGCGCAGCCGGTGACGATGATGCGCGCCGCCGGATTTTCGCGGCGGGCCTTTCTGATCGACTGCCTGGCCTGGCGCACCGCTTCGGCGGTGACGGCGCAGGTGTTGAAGATGATGGCGCCGCCTTTGAGCACGCCGAGGCCGGCACTTTCGGCCTCGCGCCGCATCACCTCGGATTCATAGGTGTTGAGACGGCAGCCGAAGGTGACGACGTCTATGCCTTGGGAGTTGAGGCCCTTGGTATCGGCAAGTGCAGACATCAGGCCGCGCTTTCGGTGTCGCGGGCCCAGCTGCCGGTCGACGGATCGAAACTGCCGGAAAATTCCCATTCGGCGGCGCCGGTCAGGATGACGTGGTCGTCGTCGCGCCATTCCACATGCAGCGAGCCGCCGCCGGGCGTCATCAGCGTAACGCTGCGGCCGGTGCGCCGGGTGCGGGCAGCGGCGACGACGGAAGCGCAAGCGGCCGAGCCGCAGGCCTTAGTCAGGCCGGCGCCGCGCTCCCAGGTGCGGATGATCATCGTCTCCGGCGACGTTACCTGGGCGATGGTGATGTTGGCGCGCTCGGGGAAGATCGGATGATTTTCGAGCAGCGGGCCGAAACGCTCGAGTTCGTAGGACCAGACATCGTTGTCGACCCAGAAGATGGCGTGCGGGTTGCCCATCGAGAGAGCCGAAGGCGAATGCAGCACCGGCGCGTCGATGGGGCCGATCTGCAACTCGATCATGCGGGTGTCGCGGAATTCCTCGGCCAGCGGAATGTCCTGCCAGCCAAAGCGCGGCGTGCCCATGTCGACCGAGATGGTGCCGTCGGCATGTTCGACGGCGTTGAGGATGCCGGCGCGGGTCTCGAAGGTGAAAGTCTTCTGGCCGGTTTCGGCAGCCAGCGCCTGGACGACACAGCGCATGCCGTTGCCGCAGGCCTGCGCGCCCGAGCCGTCGGAATTCAAGATGTCGATGTAAAAGGCGGTGCCCGGCGTGCGCGAATCGTGGATCGCCATGATCTGGTCGAACCTGGTCGCCGCATCGGCGTTCAGCGCGACAGCCGACGCCGCCGTGACCCTATCGGCACGGCCACGCATGTCGGCGACGATGATTTCGTTGCCGATGCCGTTCATCTTGGCGAAGGGGGCAGTGCCTGCCATGATCTGAGGTAATTCCTGTACGTTTCGCCGCTATATGGCGGAAACGGGCGGGAATTACCAGTGTGGGCTGCGTCTAGGTTACCGCGAAAACGCCGAGTACGATCAGCAGGAAGATGACGAGAACGATGCCGATCAGCAGGCGCGCGCCGGTGGCGGCGGCACCGGCCAGCGCCGGCATGCCGAGCAGGCTGGCGGCGGCAGCAACGATCAGAAGAATGATGATCCATTTGATCATGGACAATGCCTCGCAAATTGACTGGCCTGCAGCCGGCTTAAGAACGCATCTGCGGCGCTCTGGTTCCGTTGCCGCGAGGCTCTTTCCGACTGGGTGCGCTATTCGGCAATCTCGAAGTCGGTCGTGAAAGGCGCCGTCTTTGGCGAGTTCTCGTCGTGCATGAGGAAATCCGCGCGGTATTTGCCGGGGGGAACGCCATCCAGGGAGACGTTTAATTTGAAGAACATCTCTCGGTTATGCGAGCGCGAGGCGAGCTGGACCCGACCAAGCTTTTCGTCGGTTCCCAGCTTCTCGCCCGACTGGGAAAGCACGGTAAGGTCAACGTAAAGCGCGATCTGGTTGTTGCCGAGCCCATCCGAGCCGTAGGCGTAACCAACCGGCTCCATATAAAGCACAATCTCTTCGCCCGGCTTGTAGACATGGTTCGGGCGCTCGGCGTAGGCGCCGAACCCGCTGGCCGACAGGATATGCTTCACATTTTGCACGCCAAGCGGCATCGCTTGCCACAGAGCGTCCTCGGCGCTGCGGAATTTGTCCAGCGCGCCGGCGCCATCACCCGCCTGCAGTGCCTTTTCGGCTTCAGCGGCGCGATCGGTGATTTCACCCGCGAAAGCGGCCGGCGTCGAAATTACCAGCGCGATCAAAACTGCCAAGATTGATTTCATCTGTTCCCCCTATTGCGATAGACCATCGGCTAAAATGGCAGTGCCGTAAACGGCCAAATGCAGACTCCAGCCGCGCTCGATCTCGGGAACGTCCCAAACCTCGCCCGGACGCAAGGCGCGAAACCGCTCACGCGCCAGGCCTTGCGCCTCAAGCGCTTCAGTCAGTTTTGCGCCGGCAGTTGCGCTCGACCGCCGATGCGCCGACCTGCTGCGGGCTCCGGTGCCGCTTTCGCAACCAATGTACCGGTTGGAACCGCGCTAGAGCGAAGACATGCCTTTTGTCCGCCAGCCATTTTGCGACAAATTTACAACAATTCGTGGTGCAAACCCTATTTTAACCATATCGGGTTGAAATTTCGCCACCTTCTCCATCTTGGTGAGGGGTGAGATTGTGCGGACGGCTTCCCCCCAGCCGGATCCGACGGAGGTTTGAATGATTTTTTCGAGAAGCGGGCTGATGGCCGTATCGCTGGCAGCGCTCGTTGCGAGCGGCTGTTCGACCTCGCGTTTTTCATCGATGGATGACCAGCAGCCCGCCCCGCTGCAGCCCGCGCCCGCCGGCACGGTGAGCGGAAGCCAACTGCCGCCCCCGGCAGCGCCGGGCACCACCGACCCATCGCAATTCCCGACCGCGCCGGCAGGCGCGCAGGTCGCCTCGCTGCCGCCGGACGGATCGGCGCCGGCCGGAGCCTCCGACCTTACCGCTGCGAGCGTTGCCGGCGTCTGGAACGCCAGCGTGTCCGGACAGAGCTGCAAGGTGGCGACGCCGCAGACCAAATTCGGCGCCGGCTTCCGCGCCGGGCCGCTGCATTGCCCGCCGCCCATCGACGGCATCAAATCGTGGAACGTCGCCGGCAAGCAGCTGACGCTCTATGACGAGAATGGCGGCACGCTGGCGCGGCTCTATTCCTCGGGCGGTTCGAAATTCGACGGCCAGACTACCAACGGCTTGCCGATATCGCTTACAAGGTAGGCAGGGTATGCTGATATTCAGGTGAGGCCGGCCTGCGAACGGCGGCTTCCTGCGCTTCAGGTGCGTACTTAAGTACGCTCCGCTCCGGTTCTCAGGAGCCACCATTCTCGGCTCGGCCTGACCTGAACCTCAACACACCCTGATCTTTCCTGGAGCAATCCGCTCAAAGTAAGCGACGTGACCGATGCATCTGCGTGACGGCCTCCAGACCCATGCGACCGTCAGGCAGCGCTACGACCATCTGGTCGCAACCGGCGCCATCGAGCGCGATCCTGCGCAGGAGCGCATCGCCGCCGCGCTCGACCGGCTGACCGACGAGATCTCGGTCAAGCGGCTGGCGCACAAGTCGAGCGCGCTCGGCTGGCTGTTTGCCCGCAAGCGCGAGACGCGCGAGGTCGTCAAGGGCCTCTACATTCATGGCGGCGTCGGTCGCGGCAAGACCATGCTGATGGATATGTTCTTCGAGCTGTTGCCGGTCAGGCGCAAGCGCCGCGTTCATTTCAACGACTTCATGGCCGATGTGCAGGACCGCATCCAGAAGCACCGGCAGGCGCGCAAGAACGGCGACGTCAAGGAGGACGACCCGATCCCGCCGGTCGCGCTTCAGCTTGCCGAACAGGCCTGGGTGCTGTGCTTCGATGAGTTTTCGGTCACCGACATTGCCGATGCGATGGTCCTGTCGCGGCTGTTTTCGGCGCTGTTCGCCAATGGCGTGGTTCTGGTCGCCACCTCGAATGTCGCGCCGCAGGACCTTTATCGCGACGGGCTGAACCGCCAGCTCTTCCTGCCCTTCATCAGCATTCTCGAGCGCCACGCCCATGTGCTGACGCTTGATGCCGACAAGGACTACAGGCTGGAAAAGCTCGCCCGCACGTCGGTTTATGTCACCCCGGCGGATGCCGAAGCCGACCGTGTGCTCGACGAGGCCTGGCAGGCGATGACGCGTGGAGCGCTGACGGCCGAGACCTCGCTGACGCTCAAGGGGCGGCAAGTGAGGATACCGGCTGCCGCCGGGGATGCAGCGCGGTTTTCCTTCGCCGACCTCTGCGAAAAGCCGCTCGGCGCGCGCGATTTTCTGGCCATTGCCGGCCGCTTCTCGACCGTCTTCATCGATCACGTGCCGGTGCTGGGCGAAGGCAAGCGCAACGAGGCCAAGCGCTTCATCCTCCTGATAGACACGCTCTACGATCATCACACGCGGCTGGTGGTAAGCGCCGACGCCTCGCCGCCGGAGCTCTATACGGCCAGGCGCGGCGTCGAGGTGTTCGAATTCGAACGCACCGCCTCGCGGCTGATCGAGATGCAAAGCCGCGACTGGCTGGAGGACTGGGCGGAACGGCAGAAGGACAACGCGGAAGCGCAGGTCTGAGGGTTCCAAGAGGTCATTATGTAGTGATCCTTCGCGCCCCCCTCTGTCCTGCCGGACATCTCCCCCACACGGGGGGAGATTGGCGGTTTCGGCGCTCCGCTCATTCCTGCGGCCATTGGAGATTGGCGAAAGGTCGCGTGACGTCCGATCTCCCCCCTCGTGGGGGAGATGCCTGGCAAGGCAGAGGGGGCGCTGTCCCGCCGACGCCTAAAGCTCGTACACATACATCACAAACGACTCCGCCGGCCCATGCACCTCCTTGCGCGATTCATATAGCGCGCGCCCTGGGACATTGTCCGGTTCGGTGCCGACCCAGGCTTCGCCGCATCCCTGCTCGCGGCCGAGCGCGAACATGGCGTCGAGCATCTTTCGCGCGATGCCATGGCGCTGGTAGGCGGGTGAGACGCCGACCTCGACGATGTAGAGTTCGCTGACCTTGTCCAGGTGGCGGTGGATGACGGCAGCACACTGGCCGACGACGACGCCATCGGTCAGTGCCACAATCATCATATGACCTGAGGAGGCGAGGTAGGCGGACAGTCTGTCGGCCCGTACCGGTTCATCGAACACGTCTCGGCGATGCGCTTCACAAGGGCGTCATCGCCTGGATATAGTCTTCTGATTTCCACGTTCATTGTGTAAAATCTCTCAAGTCGGCTTACAAACTTTGACGTTTACGTAAATCCCAATGTTTCTAACCGATTGAAATTGTTCACTCGAAAATAATCGATTGAATATATTTTCCACCAAGGCTACTGGATGCGGCGAAATCTCGCTGAGACCACAGCATTCCGGCCTCTTCCTCGGCGCCGTCAACCAGATCACCAGATTTGGGCGTCGTCACAGACAAAGGGAAAATTTCCTCACATGGCACGCAACAAGATAGCGCTCATCGGCTCCGGCATGATCGGCGGCACGCTCGCTCACATGATCGGCCTCAAGGACCTCGGCGACGTGGTGCTATTCGATATTGCCGAGGGCATCCCGCAAGGCAAGGGGCTCGATATCGCGCAGTCTTCGCCGGTCGATGGTTTTGACTCCCGGCTGACCGGCGTCAATGATTATGCCGGGATCGAGGGCGCCGATGTCTGCATCGTCACTGCCGGCGTGCCGCGCAAGCCGGGTATGAGCCGCGACGATCTGCTCGGCATCAACCTCAAGGTCATGGAACAGGTCGGCGCCGGGCTGAAGAAATATGCACCCAAGGCCTTCGTCATCTGCATCACCAACCCGCTCGACGCCATGGTATGGGCGCTGCAGAAGTTTTCGGGCCTGCCCAAGACCCATGTCGTCGGCATGGCCGGCGTGCTCGACAGCGCGCGCTTCCGCTATTTCCTAGCCGAGGAATTCAAGGTCTCGGTCGAGGACGTTACCGCCTTCGTGCTTGGCGGCCACGGCGATTCCATGGTGCCGATGATCCGCTATTCCACGGTGTCGGGCATTCCGCTGCCCGACCTCATCAAGATGGGTTGGACCTCGAAGGAAAAGCTCGACCAGATCGTGCAGCGTACCCGCGATGGCGGCGCCGAGATCGTCGGCCTCTTGAAGACCGGCTCGGCCTACTATGCGCCGGCGGCTTCCGCAATTTCGATGGCCGAATCCTATCTCAAGGACAAGAAGCGTGTGCTGCCTTGTGCGGCGCATCTCTCGGGTCAGTATGGCGTCAAGGGCACCTATGTCGGCGTTCCCGTGGTCATCGGCGCCGGCGGCGTCGAGCGCATCATCGAGATCGACCTCAACAAGGCCGAGCAGAAGATGTTCGACGCTTCGGTGGCGACGGTGCAGGGCCTGACCGAGGCCTGCGTCAAGATCGCCCCGCATCTCGCCTCGAAATAATCCTCCGGAGACCATCCAGATGAACATCCATGAATATCAAGGCAAGGCGCTGCTGAAGAGCTTTGGCGCGCCGGTGGCCGAAGGCGTGCCGGTGTTCAAGGCAAGCGAAGCGGAAGCCGCGGCACAAGCGCTTCCCGGTCCGCTCTATGTGGTGAAGAGCCAAATCCATGCCGGCGGCCGCGGCAAGGGGAAGTTCAAGGAACTGTCGCCCGACGCAAAGGGCGGCGTGCGGCTGGCTAAGTCGGTTGCCGAAGTCGTTGCCAACGCCAATGAGATGCTCGGCCACACGCTGGTGACCAAGCAGACCGGCCCCGCCGGCAAGCAGGTCAACCGCCTCTATATCGAGGACGGCGCCGACATCGATCGCGAGCTTTATCTGTCGATCCTGGTCGACCGCTCGGTCGGCCGCATCGCTTTCGTCGTCTCGACCGAGGGCGGCATGGACATTGAAGGCGTCGCCCACGACACACCGGAAAAGATCATCACCCGCGCCATCGATCCGCTGGCCGGCGTGACGACCATCGACGTCGACATATTGGTGGAAGCGCTGGGCCTCACCGGCGATGCCGCCAAGGATGCCGGCACGCTGTTCCCGATCCTCTACAAGGCCTTTGTCGAGAAGGACATGAGCCTGCTCGAGGTCAACCCGCTGATAGTGATGAAAAACGGCCGCCTGCGCGTGCTGGACGCCAAGGTGTCGTTCGACAACAACGCGCTGTTTCGCCACCCCGAACTGATGGAATTGCGCGACACCACGGAAGAGGACGAGAAGGAGATCGAGGCGTCGAAATACGACCTCGCCTATGTCGCGCTCGACGGCAATATCGGCTGCATGGTCAATGGCGCCGGCCTCGCGATGGCGACGATGGACATCATCAAGCTCTACGGCGCCGAGCCCGCCAACTTCCTCGATGTCGGCGGCGGTGCGTCCAAGGAAAAAGTGACGGCAGCGTTCAAGATCATCACCAGGGACCCGGCGGTCAAAGGCATTTTGATCAACATCTTCGGCGGCATCATGAAGTGCGACATCATTGCCGAGGGCGTCATTGCCGCGGTCAAGGAAGTCGGCCTGGAAGTGCCGCTGGTGGTGCGCCTCGAAGGCACAAACGCCGAACTCGGCAAGAAGATCATCAACGACAGCGGCCTGAACGTGGTGTCGGCCGATGATCTCGACGACGCAGCCAAGAAGATCGTGGCGGCGGTGAAGGGCTGAAGGCGAATGCCTCCGCGCATGATAAACCTCGTCGAGGCGGCGGACGCGAAGATCACCAAGGTCTTCGATCCGCATATCGCCGGCGACGTCAATGACAGCCAGGCCAAGGTCGCCAAGTTCGGCGAGACCTTCGACTGGCATGCGCATGAGCATGAGGACGAAGCCTTCCTCGTCCTGCGGGGCAAGATCGCCATCGATTTCCGTGACGGTCCGGTCGAACTCGGCGAGGGTGATTTCATCGTCGTGCCTAAGGGCGTCGAGCATCGGCCGCGGTCGCTGACCGCCGAGCCGGTGGTGCTGATGTTCGAGCCGGCAACGACGCTCAACACCGGCAACGCCAAGAGCGACCTCACCGTCTCCGACCTGAAGCGGCTCTGACCCATGAACGCGTTCTCCTCGCTCTCGGCCGATCACCAGCGCCTGCAGGCACTGGTCGGCGCTTGGCGCGGCGAGGAAGAGGTGGCGGAAACGCAGTGGGCCGATGGCGGACCGGCGGCGTCGGAAGTGCTGGCAGAGCCACAGTTCGGCGGCCTGTTCGTGGTGCAGCGCTATCGCCAGCGCCGCGACGGCACGGTCTCGTTCGGCTCGCACAGCGTGTTCGGCTTCGACCAGCCAAACAGGCTCTTCACCATGCACCAGTTCGACTCCATGGGTTTTGTGCCGGCCTCGCCGGCCACAGGAACGTGGAACGGCGATGAGCTGGTTCTGGAGCGGTCGTCGCCGCGTGGCTCAGCACGCGTGACGTATATTTTCGACAATGTCGATGCCTACCGGATGCGACTGCATTTCAAACCTGCCGGCATCGACAGCTGGCAAGACATGGTGAGCGGCGTCTACCGGCGCGTTTCGCCTTCCTCGATCAACGGTTTTTAGAAAAGGGCTCCGATGTCCATTCTCATCGACAAGAACACCAAGGTGCTGGTTCAGGGCCTGACCGGCAAGACCGGCACGTTCCACACCGAGCAGGCCTTGGCCTATCACGGCACCAAGATGGTCGGCGGCATCCATCCCAAGAAGGGTGGCGAGACCTGGACCAGCGCCAAGGGCGAAAACCTGCCGATCTTCGCTTCCGTTGCCGAGGGCAAGGAAAAGACCGGCGCCAATGCCTCGGTGGTCTATGTGCCGCCGGCGGGCGCCGCCGAAGCCATCCTCGAAGCCATCGAAGCCGAGATCCCGCTGATCGTCTGCATCACCGAAGGCATTCCGGTGATGGACATGGTCAGGGTCAAGGCGCGGCTCGACCGCTCGACCTCGCGGCTGATCGGCCCGAACTGCCCCGGCGTGCTCACCCCCGACGAATGCAAGATCGGTATCATGCCCGGCAACATCTTCCGCAAGGGCTCGGTCGGCGTTGTTTCGCGCTCGGGAACGCTTACCTACGAGGCAGTGTTCCAGACCACCAATGTCGGCCTCGGCCAGACCACCGCCGTCGGTATCGGCGGCGACCCCGTCAAAGGCACCGAGTTCATCGACATGCTCGAAATGTTCCTCGCCGACGACGAGACCAAGTCGATCATCATGATCGGCGAGATCGGCGGTTCGGCCGAGGAAGACGCCGCGCAGTTCCTCAAGGACGAGGCCAAGCGCGGCCGCAGGAAACCGATGGCCGGCTTCATCGCCGGGCGCACCGCGCCGGCCGGTCGCACCATGGGCCATGCGGGCGCGGTCATCTCCGGCGGTAAGGGCGGCGCGGAAGACAAGATCGCGGCGATGGAATCGGCCGATATTAAAGTATCGCCATCGCCGGCGCGTCTGGGCACGACGCTGGTTGAGGCGATCAAGGCTAAGTGAGTAGCGAGTACTGAATAGCGAATAGGGAAAAGAGAGCAACGGCGCGACCCGGGAAAAATCCCTACTCGCTATTCGCTACTCACTATTCGCTTTTGAAAAGGAGACGGAGCCAGGCTCCGCGGACAAAAATGGCAAGACAAGATCAGGCCAACGACCAATTTTCGCTCACCTCTTTCCTGTATGGCGGCAATGCCGACTATATCGACGCGCTGTACGCGTCCTATGAGGATGATCCAGAGTCGGTAAACCCCGAATGGCAGGACTTCTTCGCCGGGCTGAAGGACGACGCCGGCGATGTCCGCAAGAACGCCAAGGGCGCTTCCTGGGCAAAGCCGTCCTGGCCGCTGCAAGCCAATGGCGAACTGGTGTCGGCGCTGGACGGCAATTGGGGCATCGTCGAGAAGCATCTGGAAAAGAAGGTCAAGGACAAGGCGGTCACCAATGGCGTCGTGCTGTCGGATGCCGACGTGCATCAGGCGACGCGCGATTCGGTGCGCGCCATCATGATGATCCGCGCCTTCCGCATGCGGGGCCATCTGCACGCCAATCTCGACCCGCTCGGCATCGCCAAGCCGCTTGAGGACTATAACGAGCTGTCCCCGGAAAATTACGGTTTCACCGCAGCCGACTACGACCGGCCGATCTTCCTCGACAATGTGCTCGGCCTCGAATTCGGCACCATCCGGCAGATGCTGGAGATCCTGACCCGCACCTATTGCTCGACGCTCGGTGTCGAGTTCATGCACATTTCCGACCCCGAGGAAAAGGCCTGGATCCAGGCGCGCATCGAGGGTGCCGACAAGGAGATTTCCTTCACCGCTACAGGAAAAAAAGCGATCCTGCAGAAGCTGGTCGAGGCCGAAGGCTTCGAGCAGTTCATCGATGTCAAGTACAAGGGTACCAAGCGCTTCGGCCTCGATGGCAGCGAAGGCCTGATCCCGGCGCTGGAGCAGATCATCAAGCGCGGCGGCCAGCTCGGCATGAAGGAGATCGTGCTCGGCATGGCGCATCGCGGCCGGCTGAATGTGCTGTCCCAGGTGATGGCCAAACCGCATCGCGCCATCTTCCACGAATTCAAGGGCGGCTCGGCCGCTCCTGACGAGGTCGAGGGCTCGGGCGACGTCAAGTACCATCTCGGCGCCTCGTCGGACCGCGAATTCGACGGCAACAAGGTGCATCTGTCGCTGACCGCCAATCCTTCGCATCTGGAAATCGTCGATCCGGTTGTGATGGGCAAGGCGCGCGCCAAGCAGGACTATCTGTTCGGCCGCAGCCGCGAGGAGATCGTGCCGCTGGAAGAGCGCGCCAAGGTGCTGCCGCTGCTTCTGCATGGCGACGCCGCCTTTGCTGGCCAGGGCGTAATCGCGGAAATTCTCGGCCTGTCGGGCCTGCGCGGCCACCGCGTCGCCGGCACGCTGCATTTCATCATCAACAACCAGATCGGCTTCACCACCAATCCGCGCTTCTCGCGCTCGTCGCCCTATCCGTCCGACGTCGCCAAGATGATCGAGGCGCCGATCTTCCACGTCAATGGCGACGACCCGGAAGCGGTGGTGCACGCCACGAAGGTGGCGATCGAATTCCGCATGAAGTTCCACAAGCCGGTGGTGGTGGACATGTTCTGCTACCGCCGCTTCGGCCACAATGAGGGCGACGAGCCGGCTTTCACCCAGCCGATCATGTACGCCAACATCCGCAACCACAAGACGACGGTGCAGATCTATGGCGAGCGGCTGATCGCCGAGGGCCATATCAGCCAGGCCGAACTCGACAAGATGAAGGCCGACTGGCGCGCCCATCTGGAATCCGAATGGGAAGTCGGCCAGCACTACAAGCCCAACAAGGCCGACTGGCTGGACGGCGCCTGGTCTGGCCTGCGCACCGCGGACAACCAGGACGAACAGCGCCGCGGCAAGACGGCCGTGCCGGTCAAGGTGCTGAAGGACATCGGCAAGAAACTGACCGAGGTGCCGAAGGGTTTCGAGGCGCACAAGACCATCATCCGCTTCCTCGAAAACCGCCGCCAGGCGATCGACTCCGGCGAAGGCATCGACTGGTCGACGGCCGAGGCGCTGGCCTTCGGCGCCATCCTGCTCGACGGCAATCCGATCCGGCTCTCCGGCCAGGATTCCGAACGCGGCACCTTCTCGCAGCGCCATTCCGTGCTCTACGACCAGCGCGACGAGACCCGCTACATCCCGCTCAACAATCTGTCGGCGGCACAGGCCGGCTACGAAGTCATCAACTCGATGCTGTCGGAAGAGGCGGTGCTCGGCTTCGAATATGGCTACAGCCTGGCCGAGCCTAAGGCGCTGACGCTCTGGGAAGCGCAGTTCGGCGACTTCGCCAACGGCGCCCAGGTGGTGTTCGACCAGTTCATCTCGTCGGGCGAGCGCAAGTGGCTCAGAATGTCAGGCCTGGTCTGCCTGCTGCCGCATGGCTATGAAGGCCAGGGTCCAGAGCATTCCTCGGCCCGGCTCGAGCGCTTTCTGCAGCTTTGCGCCGAAGACAATATGCAAGTCGCCAACTGCACCACGCCGGCCAACTACTTCCACATATTGCGCCGGCAGCTGAAGCGCGACTTCCGCAAGCCGCTGATCCTGATGACGCCGAAGTCGCTGCTGCGCCACAAGCGGGCAGTGTCGACGCTGCCGGAAATTTCGGGCGAAAGCTCGTTCCACCGGCTTTTGTGGGACGATGCCCAGCTGCTGCAGAACCAAGCGATCAAGCTCACCAAGGATTCCAAGATCCGCCGCGTCGTGCTGTGCTCGGGCAAAGTCTATTATGACCTCTACGAGGAGCGCGAGAAGCGCGGCATCAACGACATCTACCTGCTGCGCGTCGAACAGCTCTATCCCTTCCCGGCCAAGGCGCTGATCACCGAACTGTCGCGTTTCCGCAATGCGGAGATGGTGTGGTGCCAGGAAGAACCCAAGAACATGGGCGCATGGTCGTTCATCGACCCTTATCTGGAATGGGTGCTGGCGCATATCGACGCCAAGCATCAGCGGGTGCGCTACACCGGCAGGCCGGCGGCGGCATCGCCGGCGACCGGTCTGATGTCGAAGCATTTGGCGCAGCTCGCCGCCCTGCTCGAAGACGCGCTCGGCGAATAGAACAAACCCGGCGAATAGAACAGACAGAGAAGAAACGGACAGGCACAATGGCTACCGAAATCCGCGTTCCCACTCTCGGCGAATCCGTCACCGAGGCGACCATCGGCAAGTGGTTCAAGAAGGTCGGCGATGCCATTGCCGTCGACGAGCCGCTGGTCGAGCTCGAAACCGACAAGGTGACGGTGGAAGTGCCTGCCGCCGCCGCCGGCACGCTGGGCGAGATCACCGCCAAGGAAGGCGAGACCGTCGGCGTCGGTGCGCTGCTCGGTTCGATCTCGGCTGGAGGCGCTGCCGCCGCCCCGGCGTCCAAGCAGGAGACCAAGCCGCAAGCTGTGTCGCAGGCGTCGAGCCCCGACGCGGCACATACGACCAAGCAGGCCGCGGCCGAGACCGCCAAGATTGCCGGCGATGCCGGGCCGGTCGAGCCGCGCGCCATGCCGCCGGCGCCAGCTGCCGCAAAGCTGATCGCCGAGAACAATCTGTCGGTCGACCAGGTTTCTGGCTCGGGCAAGCGCGGCCAGGTGCTGAAAGGCGATGTGCTCGACGCGATTTCCAAGGGCGCGCCGTCGCAGCCGGCCGAAATTCCGAAGGCCGCACCGGCTCCGGTCGCCGTGCGTGCGCCGTCCTCGGGCGACGATGCGTCGCGCGAGGAGCGCGTGCGCATGACCAAGCTGCGCCAGACCATTGCGCGCCGGCTGAAGGAAGCGCAGTTGACCGCCGCCATGCTGACCACCTTCAACGAGGTCGACATGTCGGCGGTGATGGCGCTCAGGACCAAGTACAAGGACATCTTCGAGAAGAAGCATGGCGTGAAGCTCGGCTTCATGGGCTTCTTCACCAAGGCGGTTACGCACGCATTGAAGGAAATCCCCTCGGTCAATGCCGAGATCGACGGCACCGACATCATCTTCAAGAACTATGCCCATATCGGCGTTGCCGTCGGCACCGAAAAGGGTCTCGTCGTGCCAGTGGTGCGCAATGCCGACCAAATGTCGATTGCCGAGATCGAGAAGGATATCGGCCGGCTGGGCATCGCCGCGCGTGACGGCAAGCTCTCCGTCGCCGACATGCAAGGCGGCACGTTCACGATCTCCAACGGCGGCGTCTACGGCTCGCTGATGTCGACGCCGATCCTCAATGCGCCGCAGTCCGGGATTTTGGGCATGCACAAGATCCAGGACCGGCCGGTCGTGGTCGGCGGCCAGATCGTGATCCGGCCGATGATGTACTTGGCGCTGAGCTACGATCACCGCATTGTCGACGGCAAGGAAGCTGTGACCTTCCTGGTCCGCGTCAAGGATAGTCTGGAGGATCCCGAACGGCTGGTGCTCGATCTGTGAGTGATCCGGGATGGCCGAGCCCGCCCAGCCGATCGATCTTTTCGAACTCCTGACGACTGGCCGCGCGGGTCCTCTCGAACTCGGCAAAAGCAGCCGTGAGGCGGTTCGACAACTGATCGAGGCGGAGGATGTGCGGGCGGACGGTCATTATCGCCACGGGGACACGGAGTCCGCGTGGTGTATCTATGGCGCCAATTGCGAATTCTTCTTCAGCCCCGATTTTCGCTTGCGATCGATCAGCGTCGAGCCTTCCAAGACCGCCTTGGCACTCAATGGCATGATGGCGACCTGGCGCGGCGATTTCGCACTCAATCTGGGAAGACATCCAACCATTCTGGCTGGCAACGACCCGATTGCATTTCACGCGTTGCCGAAAGCGCTGCAGGTCCTGAACAAGCCTGAGTTCAATTGGACAATCGGTGGCGGCGATGAGCGCGACATCTATATCGAACTGTCGGAAGGCTCCCGCTATTTGACCCTCAAGTATGAGATCAACACCATTCCGGTGGACGGGGATGCGAAAATTGTCTTTGAGATAGATTACTTTCTAGCAGCGGTCTTCCTTGTCGACCGGGATGTTCAGGGCGACGAATGACAATCCGGTCCTTCCGCATTTCGCAGCGTGTTCTGGCCCTGTCGCTAGCAGCAGCGGTGGCGACGCCGATCCCCGCACACGCCGCCTGCCCTCTGGCGCTTGCCGTTTATGGCGATGCCGAGAGCGATGCCGGAATCGATTTTCGGCCGACGATGGGTGCGGCCACCGTCACCAATACCTTCGAGATGGTGCTCGACAAGGGCATCGTGCTCGACGGCCTTGTGATGTGGACCTCCGGTGTTTCGCGACCGCATGGCTCGCTGATGTACAAATGCCCGACCGGCGACGTCACCGGTGACGAGCTTGCCGCCTGCACGGTCTGGCAGGGCGTGGTCTACAGCGCCGACGACAAGGGCAACATTGCGCTGCTGGCGGCCGAAGGCACGGACGCGCCGCAGAGCCTGATCTTCCCCGACCTGGGTCCATCGTTGCAGATGTCGTCCGCCTTTGGCTCCAACGGTTTTTCGAAACTGCCGTGGGATGTGTTTTTGCTGAAAGGTTGCCAGGAATGAGCGCGGCGAAGAAAGTTCTTCTGGTCACCGGCGGCAGCCGCGGCATTGGTGCGGCCACTTGCCGGCTTGCGGCGAAGGCCGGCTACCGCGTCGCGGTCAACTATGCCGCAAACGAGGCCGCGGCCCAGGCGCTGGTCGCCGAGATCGAGGCCGGTGGCGGTGAAGCGATAGCGGTCAAGGGCGATGTCGGCGTCGAGGCTGACATCGTCGCCGTGTTTGAAGCCGTCGATAGCGCCTATGGCCGGCTCGACGCCCTGGTCAACAATGCCGGAATCGTCGACGTCAAGGCGCGTGTCGACGAGATGAGCCTGGCGCGGCTGGAGCGCATGATGCGCATCAATGTCATCGGCTCGTTTCTGTGCGCCCGCGAAGCGGTGCGGCGCATGTCGAGCAAGCATGGCGGCCAGGGCGGCGCCATCGTCAACATCTCGTCGGCGGCGTCGCTACACGGCTCGCCCGGCGAATATGTCGACTATGCAGCGTCCAAGGCGGCGATCGACACTTTTACGCTCGGCCTGGCGCGCGAAGTCGCGACCGAAGGCGTGCGCGTCAACGCGATACGGCCGGGCATCATCGACACCGAGATCCACGCTTCGGGCGGCCAGCCGGACCGGGTCGAGCGGTTCCGCGACATGCTGCCGATGAAACGAGCCGGCACGGCGGATGAAGTCGCGCATGCCGTTCTCTATTTTTTGTCGGATGAAGCGTCCTACACGACGGGCGCAATCCTGAATGTAAGCGGCGGCCGCTGAGCCCCAAGCTAAGGGAAACGAACATGGCTTATGATGTCGTTATCATCGGGTCGGGGCCGGGCGGCTATGTCTGTGCCATCAAGGCGGCACAGCTCGGGCTCAAGGTCGCGGTGGTCGAGAAGAACGCCACTTTCGGCGGCACCTGCCTGAACATCGGCTGCATCCCATCCAAGGCGCTGCTTTATGCCTCGGAGATGTTCGCCGAGGCCGGCCATTCCTTCGATGCGCTGGGCGTCGAGATACCGGCGCCGAAACTCAATCTGAAGAAGATGATGGCGCACAAGGACGCGACCGTTTCGGCCAACGTCAATGGCGTCGCCTTCCTGTTCAAGAAAAACAAGATCGATAGTTTCCGTGGCACCGGGAAGGTGGTTGCGGCCGGCAAGGCGTCGGTGACGGCTGAGGACGGCAAGGTCGAGGAGATCGAGACGAAAAATATCGTTATTGCCACGGGCTCCGATGTCGCCGGCATTCCCGGCGTCAAGGTCGACATCGACGAGAAGGTGATCGTGTCGTCGACCGGCGCGCTGTCGCTGGAGAAGGTGCCGGGACATCTGGTGGTTGTCGGCGGTGGGGTCATCGGTCTGGAGCTCGGCTCGGTCTGGGCACGGCTCGGCGCCAAGGTCACCGTGGTCGAATTCCTCGACACCATCCTGGGCGGCATGGACGGCGAGGTCTCCAAGCAGTTCCAGCGCCTGCTTTCCAAGCAGGGTTTCGAGTTCAAGCTCGGCACCAAGGTGACAGGGGTGACCAAGGCCAAAAAGGGCGCCGCCGTTACCTTCGAGCCGGTCAAGGGTGGTGCGGCCGAGACCATCGAGGCCGACGCGGTGCTGATCTCGACCGGACGCCGGGCCTATTCCGACAGCCTCGGGTTGAAAGAAGCCGGCGTCGAGGTCGACGAGCGCGGCCGGGTCAAGACCGACGGGCATCTCAGGACCAACGTGGCCGGCATCTACGCCATTGGCGACGTCATCGCCGGGCCGATGCTGGCGCACAAGGCCGAGGATGAAGGCGTGGCGGTGGCCGAGACCATTGCCGGCCAGGCCGGCCATGTGAATTACGACGTCATTCCGAGCGTCGTCTACACCAGCCCGGAAATCGCTTCGGTCGGCAAGACAGAGGAAGAGCTGAGGAAGGCCGGCATCGACTACAAAAGCGGCAAATTCCCGTTCACCGCCAACGGCCGCGCGCGCGCCATGCTGCACACGGACGGCTTCGTGAAGATCCTCGCCGACAAAGCCAGCGACCGCGTGCTCGGCGTCCACATTGTCGGCTTCGGCGCCGGCGAGATGATTCATGAGGCGGCGGTGCTGATGGAATTCGGCGGCTCATCCGAAGACCTCGCCCGCACCTGCCACGCGCATCCGACAATGTCGGAAGCGGTGAAGGAAGCAGCGCTGGCGACGTTCTTCAAGCCGATCCATATTTAAGGAAACGCTGGAGGGACAGCACCCCCCTGTGGCCTGCCGGCCATCTCCCCCTCAAGGGGGGAGATTGGACTTCACCGCCGCGTCGCGAGCTTTCAAGTTTCTCACGTTTCTAACCCGGCGCTGTTCGTGAGACAGCCGATCTCCCCTCTCGAGGGGGAGATGTCCGGCAGGACAGAGGGGGCGGTGAAGAATCGCGACGCTCGCCGATAGGTGCCCCAAACACAACGGCCCGCTTTTCAGCGGGCCGTTCTTGGCTGGAATCAAGATGCCAGATCAGTTGGCCAGATTACGGGCTCGGCGCCGGAGCGGGCGCGGGTGCCGGGGCTGGCGCAGGAGCCGGTGCGGGCGCAGGGGCTGGTGCGGGAGCCGGTTCGGCGGGCTTCATCGGCTCAGCCGGTGCAGGTGCGGGCGCCGGTGTGCTGGCTGCCGGCGGCTCTGCGGGCGCAGGATGTTCGCCGCTTCTGCCGAAAACATAGTACGCGACAATCGCAAGGATGACGACGACCAGCGCAATCAGCCAGCCGCTGCCACCACCCGACCTGGGCGCTGGATCGTTAGGGTTCGCCATAAAAGTGTCCTCCGTGGATGAAAAGCATCAATCAACACCCCTCAACGCGCAACCGTTGAACGGGTTCATACTAGGCCTTCAAATTGACGAACGCAGGAAAATTCTGATTCGCAACCGCTTGTTGGCCTGTATTTCCCCCGCAAAATCAATCACGAAAGAGGTAGAACGAGCTTAGCTGGCCTTTTCCGCCAAAAATAGGGCCAACCGCCTCCGCTTTGCGAATCAGTTGCGCACCGCACAGAGCCGGGCTTACGTGATTCGGCATTCAAGACGGGCGCTGCTCAGTCGACGGCGGTGACGGTATAGCCGGCCTTGCGAAAATCCTCGACCAGGCCTTCGGGGCCGGGAAGATGCATGGCGCCGACGGCCATGAAGGCATTGCCCTTGGCCAGGATCGGTGCGGCATGGTCGGCCATGACCTTGTTGCGGCCGGTGATCATCGTCCGGTCGAATTCGGCGTAACCTGCGTCGTCTTCGTCGGGCGAGATCGAACGCAACAGCGGCCAGAAGGTGCCGGTGTCGCCGCGCTGGTAAAGCACGATCATGGTTTCGTTGATGTCGTTTATCTTGTCGCCGAGCTTCAGGGTCTCGACCAGCCCCTTGATGTGGAACGCAAGCGGCAGCGAGGCCATGGCGCGCAGCTGGCTGGCTGCGGTCTCCAACCCTTCCACCGGCTTGCCATTAGCCTTGGCGTCCTGCGCCAGCTTGACGTCGAGAACCGGTGCGCCGCCTGCCTGACGGGCGACCTCACAGACCGGCAGCGCGACCATGGCCGACAGCAGCCACGGCTTCATCTTGGAGACGCTCGCCGGCGGAATGCCGCGCGCATCGAGCCCTTTGTTCACCACCGCCGCATCCTCCGGCGACAACAGCGACGACAACGTCGTGTTGTCGGTGAACATCATCAGCTCGGGTTCCTTGAGCATGGCCTCCATCATCTTCTGCTTGTCGAGCACGTCGGTGGTCTCGATGATGATGGTGCCGGCAGCGCCATAGGCTTTCCTGGCTGCCGGCGGCAGAGTGGTCACGCGCGGGTCGGTCATGTGCATGGTGCCGAACAGGAAGGATGGCTTTTCGCCTGATTTCTCCAGCTTCCACAACAGGCCCTTGCCGTTCAGCGTCGCTGCTGCTTCCGTCTCGATCCTGGAATAGGTGGCGGGGTCTTCCTTCTGCAGGGCCGACAGCAGATCGGCGCCGGCGCAGGCCGGGGCTTCGGCATGCGCCCTGCCCATGGCAAGCAGCAGCACGATGAGGAAAGACAGGAAAAACAGGGCGTTGAGCGCGACGAGCAGCTTCAGCGACACAAGGGCGGCGCGGTCGGCGATGGCAAGGGCGCGTTTCATGGTGCGGTTCTAGGACTGAAAAGCGGCGAAACGGTTAACCGGCGTGGGGAAATTGTCCTGGACTTATACAGTGTCACGCGCGGGGATGGGCAGATTCGTAGATCTCGAGCAGCCTTGCCGTGTCGACGCCGGTATAGACCTGCGTCGTCGACAGGCTGGCGTGGCCGAGCAGTTCCTGGATGGTGCGCAGGTCGCCGCCGCGCCCGAGCAGATGGGTGGCGAAGGAATGGCGCAACGCGTGCGGCGTCGCGGTGTCGGGCAGGTTCAACGCCGAGCGCAGCCTGGCCATGTCGCGCTGGACGATGGCCGGGTTGAGCGGCCCGCCGCGGGCGCCGCGAAATAGCAGGCCCTTGGGATCGAGATGGTAGGGACACAGTTTTCGGTATTCGGCGATTGCCCTGAGCGCCACCGGCAGCACCGGCACCAGCCGTGTCTTGCCACCCTTGCCGGTGACGCGCAGCACGGTGTCGGCTTCCGATGCCAGGTCGGCGGCGCTGAGGCCCAGCGCTTCGGAAATGCGCAGGCCCGATCCATAAAGCAGCGTCAGCACGGCGGCGTTGCGGGCGGCGATCCAGGGCTCTTCAGCCAGCTGGCCTTCCACCGACACGACATGTTTGGCATCGCTGGCGGTCAGCGGCTTGGGCAGCGATTTCGGCTGGCGCGGCGCGCGCAAAGCTGCTGCACCCGCGGCGTTGGCGAGGCCGCGCCGTTCGAGGAAACGCAGCAGCGAACGGATGCCGGCAAGACCCCGGCCGAGCGTGCGGGCGCCAGCGCCAGCGTTGCGCCGCGCGGCAAGAAAGCCGCGCAGATCGGCCGGGCGTAAGGTTGCGATGTCGGAAATGCCGGGCGAGCCGCCGCAATGTCCGGTCAGGAAATGCAGGAACTGGCGCGTGTCGCGCTCGTAGGCCTCGACAGTCGCCGGTGACAGCCGACGCTCGCGCGCCAGCATCTTCAGCCAGCTTTCGCGCGCTGCCTGGAGGTCGGGTTTTGCCGGGATGAGAAATTCCTGCATGCCGCCATTGTCAGGCAGCCGGGTTAGGAAGCGGTGAAGAACCTGTCATTGAAATGGCCACGGGCGATCATTGAAATGACGCCGGTAGGGCGTTAGAGCAGGGCAAAGGATATCAGCCATGTCGAAGCCCCAGAACCCCGTGCAAATGGCCGTGATCGGCGCCGCCCACGGCATCAAGGGCGAATTGCGGGTGAAAACCTTCACCGGCGAGCCGCTGGCGCTGGCGGATTATGGCCCGCTCTATGCCAAGGACGGCCGCGCCTTCCAGATCATCGACATAAGGCCGGCAAACACTGTCGTCGTGGTGCGTTTCAAGGGCATTGCCGACCGCAACGCCGCCGAGGCGCTGGCCGGCACGGAGCTGTTCGTCGACCGCTCGATGCTGCCGGACGATGGCGAAGAGGACGAGTTCTACCACGCCGATCTCGTCGGGCTGGAAGTCCGCGACGACACGGATGCGGTTGTCGGCAAGGTGGTCGCGGTACACAATTTCGGCGGCGGCGACATTCTCGATGTCACGCTTGGCGGGCGCAAAGGCGTGCTGATCCCGTTCACGCAGGCCGCCGTGCCGCAGGTGGTGGTTGCCGAAGGTTTTGTCCGTGTCGATCCGGCGGCGGCCGGGCTGGTCGAGGACGAGGATGGCGAGGCGCCGCGCGAAGAAGACTTCGACGCGAAGGGCCGGCCGCGCGGGCCACGCGACGCCGGGGGCAACCGGTGACGTTCAAGGCTTCGGTGCTGACGCTCTATCCCGAGATGTTTCCGGGCGGGCTAGGTCTGTCGCTGGCCGGACGGGCGCTCGAAGTCGGGACATGGTCGCTGGAAGCTATCCAGATCCGCGACTTCGCCAGCGATCGCCATCACACCGTCGACGACACGCCGGCCGGCGGTGGCGCCGGCATGGTGATGCGCGCCGATGTGCTGGCCAAGGCGATCGACCACACCTCGCCGTCCGGCGATCCGCGGCCAAAATTGCTGATGAGCCCGCGCGGCAAGCCGTTGACGCAGGCGCGGGTGCGCGAGCTGGCCGCCGGGCCGGGCGCCGTCATCGTCTGCGGCCGCTTCGAGGGTGTAGACCAGCGATTGATCGAGGCGCGTGGGCTGGAGGAAGTCTCGATCGGCGATTTCATCCTCTCCGGTGGCGAGCCGGCAGCCCTGGTGCTGCTCGATGCCGTGGTCCGGCTGTTGCCCGGTGTGATGGGCAATGCGGTATCAGGCGAGGAAGAAAGTTTTGAGAACGGTCTGCTCGAACATCCGCATTACACGCGACCGCAGGAGTTCGAAGGCAGGCCAATCCCCGACGTGCTGGTTTCCGGCAATCACAAGAAGATCGCCGCCTGGCGCCGCGCAGAGTCCGAGAGGCTGACGAAGGAGCGGCGGCCGGATTTGCTCGCCGCTCAGCCCTTGGCAAAATAGTAGACGGCGAGAAACAGGCCGACGGCGATGACGAAGCCGCGTACTGCGTTTTGCGGCACGCGCTTGGCGATCCAGACGCCGGCATAGCCGCCGAGCGCGCCGCCGGGGATCATGACGATTGCCTGAGGCCAGGCAACAACGCCGCCGGAAACGAAGACCAGTATGGCAACGGCGGCGATGACCACGGCCAGCATGTTCTTCAGCGCGTTCAGCCGGTGATAGTCGCCGGATTGCGTCAGGCCGAGCGTCGCCAGCATCATGACGCCCATGCCGGCGCCGAAGAAGCCGCCATAGATGGCGGTAGCGAACTGCGCCAGCGAACCGGCCAGAGAGCCGACCGTGGCTTCATGCCCAGGCTTCGGCGTTGGTTTCAGCCACGGCCCGGCGGCGAACAAGGCGGTTGCGGCCAGCAGCAGCCACGGCACGAGGGCGCGGAACGACGGATTTGAGAGCGCCAGCAGGATGAGCGCACCAGCCAGCGCGCCCAAAGCCGAGATCAGGCAAAGCAGCAGCGCGCCGCGCCAGAAATGCTTGATGTCGGTCCAGTAAGCCAGCGTCGAGGTGATGTAACCGGGAAACTGCGTTACCGAGGACGTGGCGTTGGCGACGATCGGCGGCAGGCCGGCCAGCGTCATGGCGCCGAAGGTTATGAAGGTGCCGCCGCCGGCAACGGCGTTGACGGCGCCTGACAGAAAACCCGCGAGGAAGAGCAGGACTGCGTCGAAAACAGACATTGTGAGGCCGCCGGACAAGTGTGCTGCTCCCGGATTAGGAAGCTTGAAGGGCCGGCGCAACCCTGCACTGGACGATTGCGTGGTGGCATGCGACCAAAAAAGACAGGGCCAAGGCGTGACAAGTCAGTGAAATAGCTGTATGTGCCCGCCCGTACTGGCGAGAAAAATCTCCCGGACCCGTCAACAATGACGGTGTAGTCGCCCCTGCCCAATGTTTCGAAGACAAGATGTCTCGGGGACAAAGGGCATAGCCGAGCGGTCAATGGAACTGCAAGGCGAGTGTCGGACGCTCTGACTGTCGGAAGAACAAGAAGTGGACTATTGAGATGGATATCATCCGTCAGCTCGAGGCCGAACAGGCCGCCAAGATCGAAGCCAAGCGCAAGCTTCCCGAGTTTCAGCCCGGCGACACCGTGCGCGTCCAGGTCCGCGTGACCGAAGGCACCCGCACCCGCGTCCAGGCCTATGAGGGCGTCGTCATCGCCCGCGCCGGCGCCGGCTTCCAGGAAAATTTCACCGTCCGCAAGATCTCCTACGGCGAAGGCGTCGAGCGCGTTTTCCCGGTCTACTCGCCGATGGTCGAAGGCGTCGAGATCGTGCGCCGCGGCAAGGTGCGCCGCGCCAAGCTCTATTATTTGCGCGACCGTCGCGGCAAGTCGGCCCGTATTTCGGAAAACACCGGCGTGCGCGCCCGCAAGCTGAACGATGAGGAGCGCGACGCGCTGAACGCTGAGAAGGCCCGCATCGAGGCCGAGAAGATCGCCGCCGTGCAGGCGCTGGCAGCCGAGAAGGCCGCGCAGGAAGCCGCCGAGAAGAAGGCCGCCGACGAAGCCGCCAAGGCCGCCGACGAGGCTGCAAAGGCCGCGGAAGCGACCCCGGCCGAATAAGATCTCGACCAAGGATTTTGAAAAGGCGGCTTCGGCCGCCTTTTTTCGTTTCACCAGACTGTGAACGATTGCCGGCCGAGAGTTGCGCCACGGCTGTTGACTCGAATTATCTTGTACACTAAATGATCGGATACAAAGCAAATGGAGAACTGACATGGCACTCTACACCACACAGGCTCGCGTCACCGGCGGCCGCGCCGGCCAAGGCGAGACCAGCGACGGCCTGCTGAAGGTCGACCTCGCTTTGCCGAAGGAGCTCGGTGGACAGGGTGGCGCCACCAATCCCGAGCAGCTGTTCGCGGTCGGCTATGCCGCCTGCTTCGAAAGCGCCATCCGCTTCGTCGCGCGCAAGCAGAAGCTGCCGCTGGACGATGCGGCGGTGAGCGCCACCGTCAGCCTGCTTCCCAATGGTGAAGGCTTCAAACTTGGTGTCGCACTGGCCGCGGAGACCAAAGGCCTTGATCAGGCGGCGGCGGAAGCGCTTGTATCGGCAGCGCATCAGATTTGCCCCTATTCCAATGCGATCAAAGGCAATATCGAGGTGGCGCTTTCGACCGTGGCGCTTCCGGCAAAGGCAGCATGACGACGAAGACCGAAACCAGGGCCAGCGAAGTCCCGGCGGACACCGCCGGGAGGATCGCCGTTCCGCGCCTCGACCAGCAGCTCTGCTTCGCGCTCTATTCGGCGAGCGGGCTGATGACCAAGCTCTATCGGCCGCTGCTTGACCCGCTCGGCCTGACCTATCCGCAATATTTGGCGATGCTGGCGCTGTGGCAGCATGCGCCGAGCACGGTCGGCGAACTCGGCGAGGCGCTGGGGCTGGATTCGGCGACATTGACGCCTCTGCTCAAGCGGATGGAAGCGGCTGGTCTCGTCACCCGCCGTCGCGATCCGGCCGACGAGCGCCGCGTGCTGGTCGAACCGACTGCCAAGGGCCAGGCGCTGCGCGCCCGCATCAAGGACGTATCCGCAGGCCTTGCCTGCGCCATGCCGCTGGAAGTCGAGGAGCTGAAGTCGCTGCACCGGACCTTGACCGGATTTGTCGCCAAGCTGCGTGAGGCTACGTCACCATCCTGATCCGTCATCTGACGGGTTCCCGTGTCCAGGAGGGGCCTGGTTTGCCGGCGGCGCAATCACGGAATAAATTCCGACCACGGGGCGTTCTAAAACCGCGTTGGTTGAAGGCATTGGAATCCGCTTTCACCGGACGCTGAGCACCGGACCGGCTTGCAAGCCGTCTGCGGACGGCTAAAGTCGCGCCTGGATTTTCATGCGAGCCCGGCTGCAAGCGGGCTTCTCATCCTGGAGCGTGTCATGACCAAATCGAAGCTGCTGCTGGCCGCCCTCGCGGCCTGTTTCCTCGCGCCCGTCGCTGCATGGGCGGCCGATGCGCTGCCCGATCTCGGCGGCAAGAAGGTCGTGGTAGTGACGGAAAACGCCTATCCGCCGTTGCAGTTCATCGACGCCAAGACCGGCAAGCAGATCGGCTGGGAGTATGACGCGATGGACGAAATCGCCAAGCGGCTGAACTTCAAGGTGGAGTACCAGAACACCTCCTGGGACGCGATGATCCAGGCGGTTTCCGACAACCAGTACAACATTGGCATGACCGGCATCACCATCAAGGACGACCGAAAGGAGAAGGTCGATTTCTCCGACCCCTATATGCGTTCGGAGCAGTTCATGCTGGTGCGCGCCGATGAAAGCCGCTTCACCGACGCCAAGACCTTCGCCGCCTTCAAGGACGGGTTGATCGGCGCGCAGGCCGGAACGACGCCGTTCTACACCGCCGTCTACAGCGTGCTCGACGGCAATGAGCAGAACCCGCGCATCAAGCAGTTCGAGACCTTCGGCGCTTCGGTGCAGGCACTGAAATCCGGCGACGTCGATGTCGTCCTGACCGACGGCACCGCCGGCAAAGGCTATGTCGATGCCTCCGGCGGCAAGCTCAAGCTGATCGGCGGCCCGCTCGGCACCGAGGATTTTGGCTTCATCTTCCCGAAGGGCTCGGACCTGGTGAAGCCGGTCAACGCGGCGATCGCGGCGCTGAAGGCCGACGGCACGATCGAGGCGCTCAACAAGAAGTGGTTTCTCGACTACAAGATGGGGCGGTGATGTCCGACTCCTTACCCTCCCCCTTGTGGGGAGGGTCGATCCGCGAAGCGGAGCGGGGTGGGGGTGCCAGCGCCGGCGCTTTGTCACCACCCCCACCCCGGCTCACCAGCTTTGCGATGCAAAGCTTGTTCGCCGACCCTCCCCACAAGGGGGAGGGTGAAGCGCCCTGATGGCCACGCCCCACGCCTCAACCCCAAAATCCGATTTCCCCTGGTGGCTTGCCGCCGCGATCGCGCTCGCCGTCGTCGCTGCGCTCTCCATTGCCGCCAGCGATCTCTACGCCCAGGTTTTTGCCACCGTCGCCAAAGGCATCGGCATCACCATTCTTGTCACCGTGGTCGCCTTCGCGCTGGCTTCCGCCGTCGGGCTCGGCATTGCGCTGATGGGGTTGTCGGGGTCGCGTTGGCTCAGGCAGATCGCTCGTTTCTATGTCGAGATCATCCGCGGCGTGCCGATCCTGGTGCTGTTGTTCTGGATCGCCTTCGCCGGCGCGCCGGCCTTCGTGGCTGCGTGGAATGCGCTGACCGCGCCGCTGCAAAACGCCGGCTATCTCGGCGAGCTTTTGGTGCGCGACGTGTCGCTGTTGTGGCGTGCAATCATGGCGCTGACCATCGGTTATTCCGCCTTCATCTCCGAGGTCTTCCGCGCCGGCATCCAGTCGGTCGAGAAAGGCCAGATCGAGGCTGCCAAGGCGCTCGGGCTGACGCGCACGCAGCGCTTCCGGCTGATCGTGTTCCCACAGGCGATCCGCACCATCCTGCCGCCGCTCGGCAATGACTTCGTCGCCATGGTCAAGGATTCCTCGCTGGTCTCGGTGCTCGGCGTCGCCGACATCACGCAGATGGGCAAGATCTACGCCGCCGGCTCGTTCCGCTTCTTCGAGACCTATTCGATCGTCGCCTATATCTATCTCATCCTCACCGTCAGCCTGTCGCTGGCGCTGCGGGGGCTGGAGCAACGACTGCGGCGGGCGCAGCAGGAATAGAAGTCCGACGCGGGCACGGCTACGATCGCGGAGGACAGGATTCCGGAGGATGCAGGCGATGACGATCGACAAGGCCAATGCGGCGCTGGGTACCGTCTATTCGGCCGACACGCCGGAAGGGCTGGCCAAGGCCTATGCAGACTGGGCCGCGACCTATGACGGCGAGACCGCTTCGCTCGGCTATCTGCTGCCGTTCCTGATCACCGCCTGGGTGGCGCGCCATGTGAAGGTGGGTGAAGGCCCGCTGCTCGACGCCGGCTGCGGCACCGGCCTGTCGGGCCCGTCATTGAAGGCGCTGGGTTATCACGACATTGCCGGGCTCGACCTCTCCGACGACATGCTGAAGATCGCCGGCAGCCGCAATGCCTATGGCGATCTGAAGCAGGCAATGCTCGGCGGGCCGCTGCCCTGGCCGGACGGGCATTTCCGCGCCTTCTTCTCGACTGGCGTGTTCACCATCAGCCATGCGCCGGCGTCCGGCCTGCACGAGCTTGTCCGCATCACCAGAAAAGGCGGCCACGCCATCTTCACCGTGCGCGACCAGGTGTTTGACAGCGGCGGCTTCCAGGACGTGTTCGATGAGTTGGAACGGGCCGGGAAATGGCGGCCGGTCGAGCAAAGCCCATGGTTCCGCTGCTATGCGATCGCCGAGCCGGATGCGTTGGTAAAGACTTTTGTGTTCGAGGTGCTTTGAGCGCCGCCCCTTCCCCTTCTCTTACAAGGGGAGAAGGGAAAACACGCCGCAATTGCCGAAAAGCCAAAACATTGGTATGAGCCACGCCATGGAAGAGCTTTTTGGCGATCCGGCCTATAAGGGTTTCGTGCTGCAGGACAGAAAACGCCTGCCGTCGCGTTTCTCTTCGCGCATTTCCGGCGCGCTCACCAGCCGACTTAGCTAAGCCGCTTTCGCTGGGCCGAAGGCTTAGGCGCGTCTGCCCCTCCCCTTTTTTGCAAATCGACGGATTTACGCACATGAGCGCACCGCGCACCCTCTACGACAAGATATTCGACGACCACGTCGTCGACCGCCAGGACGATGGCACCTGCCTGCTCTACATCGACCGCCATCTCGTCCATGAAGTGACCAGCCCGCAGGCCTTCGAAGGTCTGCGCATGACCGGCAGAAAAGTCCGGCATCCGGAAAAGACGCTGGCCGTGGTCGATCATAATGTCTCGACCTCGCCGGAGCGCAAATTCGGCATCAAGAACGAGGAAAGCCGCATCCAGGTCGAGGCCTTGGCCAAGAACGCTAGGGATTTCGGCGTCGAATATTACTCCGAAAACGATATCCGCCAGGGCATCGTCCACATCATCGGGCCGGAGCAGGGCTTCACGCTGCCTGGCATGACGATCGTCTGCGGCGACAGCCACACCTCGACGCATGGCGCCTTCGGCGCATTGGCACATGGCATCGGCACCTCCGAGGTCGAGCATGTGCTGGCGACCCAGACGCTGATCCAGCGCAAGGCCAAGAACATGCTGGTGCGCGTCGACGGCGTGCTGCCGGAAGGCGTCACCGCCAAGGACATTATCCTCGCCATCATCGGCGAGATCGGCACTGCCGGCGGCACCGGCTATGTCATCGAATATGCCGGCGAGGCGATCCGCGCGCTGTCGATGGAAGGCCGCATGACGATCTGCAACATGTCGATCGAGGGCGGCGCGCGCGCCGGCCTGATCGCGGCCGACGAAACCACCTTCGCCTATGTCAAAGACAAGCCGCGCGCGCCGAAGGGCGCGTCGTGGGACGCCGCGCTCGAATACTGGAAGACGCTGCAGTCCGACGAGGGCGCGCATTTCGACAAGGTGATCGTGCTCGACGCGGCCAAGCTGCCGCCGATCGTCTCCTGGGGTTCCTCGCCCGAGGACGTCGTTTCGGTGCAGGGCGTCGTTCCCGATCCGGAAGAGATCACGGACGAGAACAAGCGGACGTCAAAGATCCGCGCGCTCGACTATATGGGGCTGACGCCGGGCACGAAGATCACCGACATCACGCTCGACCGCGTCTTCATCGGCTCCTGCACCAATGGCCGCATCGAGGATCTGCGTGCGGTGGCCAAGGTGGTCGAAGGCAAGACGGTGAGTGCGCATGTCGATGCGATGATCGTGCCGGGCTCCGGTCTGGTCAAGGAACAGGCGGAGGCCGAGGGTCTCGACAAGATCTTCATTGCCGCCGGTTTCGACTGGCGCGAGCCGGGCTGCTCGATGTGCCTGGCCATGAACGACGACCGGCTGAAGCCGCATGAGCGCTGCGCCTCGACCTCGAACCGCAATTTCGAGGGCCGGCAAGGCTTCAAGGGCCGCACCCATCTGGTGTCGCCGGCGATGGCGGCGGCGGCGGCGATCGCCGGCCATTTCGTCGACATCCGCGACTGGAAATAGCGCAGACTGTTTCAAGCCTGATCTGAGCTTATGCAAACCCCGAACGGCAAAACCGTTCGGGGTTTTGTTTAATGCGCGCCGCTCTAAGACCCTTGGGGTATATGCCCTAGCCGGCACGCCGGATGATTTCATGAAATTCCTCCCGGCTGCCGGGTTCGTCGGCCGCGACCACCAGCGCCAGTTCGCGCTCGTCGAAGATCTTGAACCACTCGTCCCATTCGACCAGCTCGTAGCCGCCTGCGTTGATCGGGCGTTCAGGTTGATCCTGGTCCTGATAGGCGTGCTGGCCGAAGACGAGCCTCAGCAACGGCTGCGTTCCGGTTTCGGGCGATACATCGACGATCGCCGGAAATCCGGCGCGCCCTGCGGCCCATGAGCGAATTGCTTCGTGGTCGGTCAGCGTGATCGTGTCGGCCATGAATAACTTCTCCTTGATTGCTGTCACGAAACGCCTGCCTCAGGTCCCGGTTCCGTGCAGCAGCTTCATCAGTGGCGACTTGCATATTCGTCCCGGCTTAACCGCTTGTTGGGGCTTGCGCTCTAAGGTCTTCCCTGACGTCAAGCGGGGAAGTCACCGTCCTTTGGACACCGGCCTGTTCATAGCGCTGCTCAATCCGACGATCGCGCTGGCGCTCGGCGCGGCGTTCCTCGTGCTGTGGTTCTACCAGCGCCACCGGCCCTATCTGGCTGTGCTCGGCACGAGCTATTGCGTGTCCGCGCCCGGCTTCCTGCTGCAGTATTTCACGCTGCCCGGCGGCATGGTGCTGACCAAGCTGGTCTCCAACCTCTGCTTCACGCTCGCCGCCTGCTGCCTCGTCGGTGCGATCATCTCGCGCTACGGCAGGCGCGTGCCCTATATCGCGATCGGCATTCTGGCGGGTGGCGGGATGGTCGCATTCTCCTGGTTCCTGTTCGTCCAGCCGGACCTAACTTGGCGCATCCTGTCGATCAATTTCGGCTTTGGTGGCCTCAGCCTGCTGGTCGCAGCCGAGCTGCGTGCCGTGCGCAAGAACGGCCCGACGGAAAAAATCCTGTTCGTATTGTCGCTGCTGTCCGGGCTGAACTTCATCGGCCGCACGCTGCTCGTCGTCATCTGGCACGGGCCGTTCACCAGCTATGACGGGTTTTATGGCTCGTCCTACTGGACGACGGCGCTTTTGACGCACGCGCTGCTGTCGTTGCTGATCGCGCTCTGCCTGTTCTCGGCAGCTGCGCTCGACGTGATGAAGGCGCTGAAGACCGAGACGCACACCGATCCGCTGTCTGGCCTGCTCAACCGCAGGGGTTTCGAGGAGCGCGCCTTGCTGGTGCTGCAGCATTGCGCTGTTACCAAGGTGCCGGTCGCGCTGGTGCTGGCCGATCTCGATCACTTCAAGGCGCTCAACGACAAATACGGACATGCCGCGGGCGACCAGGTGATCGCCGACTTCGCCGCCAAGCTTCGCGCGGCCGCCGGCACGCGTGCGGTTGCCGGCCGCATCGGCGGCGAGGAGTTCGCTGTGCTTCTGTCGCTGAGCGATCTTGCCACGGCGCGGCTGTTTGCCGAAGCCGTGCGCACGCACTATTCGGCCGGCAGTGTCGACGGGTTGCCGCCGGGCACCAGGGTGACCGCGAGCTTCGGCGTCGCGGCGCGCACCGGCGACGAAGGGCTGGAGCCGCTGATGCGGCGCGCCGACGAAGCGCTCTACAAGGCCAAGAAGAACGGCCGCGACAGTGTGCGATTGTCCTATGAGCGGGCGGAAACGGTGTTCATCCCGGATACAGGCAGCGTCGGTTAGCGTCTCGCTTAAACGGCCTCTCGGCCGTGCCGGATCATCAGCGGCAAGGGCTGAGGTTGGGCATTTCGCCATCGGAGAGGCCGTACATATAGGAGCGGCCCTTCACGAACACCGGCGGCTGGTAGCAGCCACGCCTGGAGATGTGATCCGCCTCGTCTTCATAAAGGACTTCCGGTTCCGCTTCCGGCTGCCCGGCGCTGGTGTAGTCGGACAATTTCTTGGCCAGCCTGCCTTGGCCGACAATGATGCGCTTGTAGCCGGCGGCGCTGTCGATGACGAGATTGCCCAGGGAATCGGCATAGACGCGGTCATGATGGCGCGACCAGGCCATTGCCGGGGCGGCGAAGCCGAGACTGGCTGTCGCCAGCACAAGCGCCGCAAGGCGCGCTCTTCCTGAATTCGAAAGCATGGTGTCCTCTCTGCTGTGGACCCGGTCGAATCGGAAATTAACCTGTTCTTAACCTTTGTTAAGAGGGCAGGCGCATCCGGCGGCGATCTCTCGCCAAACATGGTTAATATCCGACGGGATGGAAACCTGGGCGTCATCATTCGGCCATGCTTGCCCGCACCATCGGCCGCGACGCACACAACTACGCTGACGTGGGGTGAGCTTGATCTTGGTGGAACATCGCGGCTAGTTAGCCGCGCAGGAGGACAGCATATGGCGTTACGCCGGACGTTTCGGGTGACGCTGTTGTCGATCCCCTTGCTGACTGCCGCAGCCTGCGTGCCGCAGAACGGCGCGCCGACGGCGGTGAATACCGTACCACCCACTGTCGCGCCCGTGCCGGCTAAGCAGTCCGCCGCACCTGTGGCGCCCCCGGCTTCCGCAACGGCTCCGACAGCGCCTGCCGCACCTTCAGCCAAGATCGTCACCGACCTTACCGCGCCGCGGTCTGCTGTCGGCACGGCAACTTACAGATGCGGCAATGGCGGCATGATCACCATCCAGAACCTCGGCACGGCGTTGCGCGTTGTCAGGCCCGATGGCACGACCGAGGAGTTTGCCGCATCACCCGCCAACCAGTCCAGCCGCTACCAGGAAGCCGCGTCGCATGACGCAATCGTGATCGACGCGCGCGAGGCGCTGGTGATGAAGAGGGGCTCGACACCACAGACCTGCAAACGATAGCCTGGCGTCGATTGCAAAGGAAATGCCGCACTGCAGCGAACGGTGCGCCGGCTTTCGACGGTGGCCAAATCGATTGAAGCGAAACAGCAGCCTTTTGTCAGACTAAATGACGTTTTCAAAACGATTTTCCGGCTTTGACGCGGTGCAAAAAGAGCATTAGAAACCGGCTGTCTGAAGTCATATATCGAGGCGGTAAGTGCCGCTTTCCACCGCGGCTCCGGACATCGAACTGGGGCAGCCATGAGCAAATCACCAGCCACCCGAACCGCCAGACGTGAACGGCCGCTCTCGCCGCACCTGACGATTTACCGCCCACCGATCACCATGACGATGTCGATCATTCACCGCATCACTGGCGGGGCGCTGTATTTCGGCACGCTGCTGGTCGCCGCGTGGCTGATGGCGGCGGCGAGTTCGCAAGGCGCTTTCGATTGGATCAACTGGGCCTTCGGCACCTGGCTCGGCCGGCTCATCCTGTTCGGCTACACCTGGGCGCTGATGCACCACATGCTGGGCGGCGTGCGCCATCTCGTCTGGGACACCGGCGCCGGGCTGGAGAAACACACGGCATCGAAGATCGCCTGGGCGACGCTCGCCGGTTCCATCCTGCTCACGCTGCTGATCTGGGTCGCCGGCTACATGGCGCGGGGAACCTTGTGATGAGCGGCACGAACAACAACGATATGCGCACGCCGCTGGCCAAGGTCCGCGGTCTGGGCTCGGCCCGCGAAGGCACCGGGCATTTCTGGCGACAGCGGCTGACGGCCATTGCCAACATCCCGCTGATACTGTTCTTCGTCGGGTTCCTGATCGCGCTCAATGGCGCCGGCTTCGCCGAGGTGCGGGCGGCGCTCGCCAGTCCGTTCGTGGCGCTGGTGTTGGCGCTGGTGCTCGTTTCCGGTCTCACCCATATGCGTGTCGGCATGCAGGTCATTATCGAGGATTACGTGCATGCCGAAGGCATGAAGCTGGCGCTGATCGCACTCAGCACGTTTTTCACCATAGCGGTCGGCGTCGCCTCGATCTTCGCCCTGCTCAAACTGGCATTCGGAGGCTGATTTGTCCAAGGACGCGAAATCGGCCACCGGCTATACCTTTGTCGACCACAAGTTCGACGTGGTGGTCGTCGGCGCCGGCGGCGCCGGCCTGCGCGCCACGCTCGGCATGGCCGAGCAGGGCCTGCGCACGGCCTGCATCACCAAAGTGTTCCCGACCCGCTCGCACACGGTGGCGGCACAAGGCGGCATTGCCGCGTCGCTGTCCAACATGGGTCCGGACTCCTGGCAGTGGCACATGTACGACACCGTCAAGGGTTCGGACTGGCTGGGCGACGTCGACGCCATGGAATATCTGGTGCGCGAGGCACCGGCGGCGGTCTACGAGCTCGAGCATTACGGCGTGCCGTTCTCGCGCACCGAAGAGGGCAAGATCTACCAGCGGCCGTTCGGCGGACACATGATGAATTATGGCGATGGCCCGCCGGTGCAGCGCACCTGTGCTGCCGCCGACCGCACCGGTCACGCCATCCTGCACACGCTCTACGGCCAGTCGCTGAAGAACAATGCACAGTTCTTCATCGAGTATTTTGCGCTCGACCTGATCATGGAACCGGACGGCACCTGCACCGGCGTCGTCGCCTGGAACCTCGACGACGGCACCATCCATCGCTTCTCCGCCAAGATGGTGGTGCTGGCGACCGGCGGATATGGCCGCGCCTATTTCTCGGCGACGTCGGCGCACACCTGTACAGGCGACGGCGGCGGCATGGCGGCACGGGCCGGCTTCCCGCTGCAGGATATGGAGTTCGTGCAGTTTCATCCGACCGGCATCTATGGCGCCGGCTGCCTGATCACCGAAGGCGCGCGCGGCGAGGGCGGCTATCTCGTCAATTCCGAGGGCGAGCGCTTCATGGAACGCTACGCGCCGTCGGCCAAGGACCTGGCCTCGCGCGACGTCGTCTCGCGTTGCATGACGCTGGAGATCCGCGAAGGCCGCGGGGTCGGCAAGAACAAGGACCATATTTTCCTGCATCTCGATCATCTCGATCCGGCCGTGCTGCATGAGCGGCTGCCGGGCATTTCGGAATCGGCCAGGATTTTCGCCGGCGTCGACCTGACCAAGGAGCCGATCCCGGTGCTGCCGACGGTGCACTACAATATGGGCGGCGTGCCGACCAATTACTGGGGCGAGGTGCTGAACCCGACGGTCGAGAATCCTGACCGGGTGTCACCCGGGCTGATGGCGGTCGGCGAGGCCGGCTGTGCCTCCGTGCACGGCGCCAACCGGCTGGGCTCGAACTCGTTGATCGATCTGGTGGTGTTCGGCCGCGCCGCCGCAATCCGCGCCGGCCAGGTCATCGACCGTAATTCGGCGATCCCTTCGCCCAACGAAGCCTCGGTCGAAAAGATCATGGATCGCTTCGACCGGCTGCGCCACGCCAATGGGTCGACGCCAACCGCCGTTCTGCGTGAGAAAATGCAGAAGGCGATGCAGGAAGACGCGGCCGTGTTCCGCACACAGGAGTCACTCGAAAACGGCTGCAAGCGCATTTCGCAGATATGGACCGAGCTCAAGGACCTGAAAGTCTCCGACCGTTCGACGATCTGGAATTCCGATCTGGTCGAGACGCTGGAGCTGGAAAATCTGATGGCCAACGCCATCACCACGGTCTACGGCGCCGAGGCGCGCAAGGAGAGCCGCGGCGCGCATGCGCGCGAAGATTTTTCGGCCCGCGACGACATTGTCTGGCGCAAGCATACGCTGGCTCGGCTAAGCGAGGACGGCCAGGTGAGCCTCAGCTATCGTCCCGTGCACACCGAGCCGCTGGTGGCGGAAAAGGACGGCGGCATCAGCCTTGCCAAGATCGCGCCGAAGGCCAGGGTGTACTGACCATGGTGCCGAAGCCCGTCATCCGAAAGGACCAGAGGTAATGGTCGAACTCACGCTTCCCAAGAACTCCAAGGTGCAGCCGGGCAAGACCTGGCCGAAGCCGGAGGGCGCCACCAACCTGCGGGAATACCGCATCTACCGCTGGTCGCCCGACGATGACGAGAACCCGCGCATCGACACCTATTTCGTCGACATGGACGATTGTGGGCCGATGGTGCTCGACGCGCTGCTCTGGATCAAGAACAAGATCGACCCGACGCTGGCGTTGCGCCGCTCCTGCCGCGAAGGCATTTGCGGCTCCTGCGCCATGAACATCGATGGCTCCAACACGCTGGCCTGCACCAAGGGCTGCGACGACATTTCCGGCGCCGTCAAAGTCTACCCGCTGCCGCATATGCAGGTGGTCAAGGACCTGGTGCCCGACCTCACCAATTTCTACGCCCAGCACGCCTCGATCCAGCCATGGCTGAAGACAGTGTCGCCAGAGCCAGCCAAGGAATGGCTGCAGAGCCATGAGGACCGCGAAAAGCTCGACGGGCTCTACGAGTGCATCCTATGCGCCTGCTGCTCGACCTCGTGCCCGAGCTATTGGTGGAACGGCGACCGCTATCTCGGCCCGGCGACGCTGCTGCAGGCCTATCGCTGGCTGATCGACAGCCGCGACGAAGCCACGGGCGAACGGCTCGACGATCTCGAAGACCCGTTCCGGCTCTACCGCTGCCACACCATCATGAACTGCGCCCAGACCTGCCCGAAGGGGCTCAACCCGGCCAAGGCGATTGCCGAGATCAAGAAGATGATGGTGGAGCGCAGAGTCTGACGCCACCGCTACCCGCCGACTTTTCGCCGGACGCCGTCGCGGCGCTGCGCGCCCGCCTTGATCTGGTGCGAAGCCAGCCTGTAAAAATCCTGTTTGCCATCGAAAGCGGCAGCCGCGCCTGGGGGTTTCCGTCTCCCGACAGCGATTATGACTGCCGCTTTGTCTATATCAGACCGGTAACCGATCACCTCGTGCTGCAGCAGGCGCGCGATGTGATCGAGTATCCGATCGAAGGCGAGATCGATGCCGGCGGCTGGGATCTGCGCAAGGCGTTGCTGCTGGCGCTTGGCGGCAATGCCGTCATAGTCGAATGGGCGAAGTCGCCGATCGTCTATGAGGAGGTTTCGGGGTTTCGCCAGCGCCTTCTCGATTTGCTGGCCGAGATCGTCGATCCGGCGAAGGTATCGCACCACTATCTCGGCCTTGCGCGTTCGCATGTCGCCAAGATCGGCAGTTTCTCCGGCGAGGTGAAGCTGAAGAAGCTGTTCTATCTGATCCGCCCGCTCGTGGCGCTCGACTGGATGGAACAGCGCGGCTTTGCCAGCCTGCCGCCGATGAACCTTGGCGAATGCCTCGATCAGACCGAGATACCGGCTCAAGCCAGCGACGAAATCCGCGGCCTGATCGAGCGCAAAAGCCGGACGCGGGAGATGGGCTCGGGCCTCATCCCGACCGCAATCGCGCGCTATCTCGAAGCCCGCTATGGTCACCACGAAATGAACCTAGTCGGCCCCGTCAGGGACAAAGCCGGCCAAGCGCGCAAACATGCCCTTGCAACCGAATTTTACCGCCGGGAGGCTGAACTTCAATGAGCGATGACCTTCCCATTCTCAATCCCGTCGAAGCCCGTGTGCTCGGCTGCCTGATCGAGAAGAAGGAGCTGACGCCGGATGTCTATCCGCTGACGCTGAATGCAGCACTTGCAGCCGCCAACCAGAAGACGGCGCGCGAGCCTGTGATGGCGCTCGAGCCGACAGAGGTGCATCGGACGCTGAAGCTGCTCGAGCAGAAGGGGCTGGTGCGTCAGATGTTCGGCTCGCGCGTCGAGCGCTATGAGCATCAGATGGCGCAGCGCTTCTCGCTGACTAGGCCGCAGACTGCGGTGATCGGCCTGCTTTTGCTGCGCGGGCCGCAGACGGCGCATGAGTTGCTGGCGCGAGCTGAGCGCATGGCGCGGTTTTCGTCGATCGAAGACCTGCGCGCTGAACTCGACATGCTGATCGGCCGCCGACCGCCGCTGATCCAGGAAATACCGCGCGGGCCGGGGCAGCGCGAGGACCGTTTTATGCATCTGCTCGCAGGACCGGTGGACGTCGCGGCGTTATCGATGCAGCGGAGTGCGCCGGCCTTGCCTGCTTCCGACCTGGAAGCAAGATTGGAGGCTCTGGAGCAGGAAGTCGCCGCCCTTCGCGCCCGGCTTGATGCGCTGGGCGCCCAATAGTATCCGAGACGTCGGCGGGACAGCACCCCCCTCTGGCCTGCCGGCCATCTCCCCCTCAAGTGGGGAGATCAGATGTCACGCCGGCCTTCGCCAATTACGAACGTCGAAAGAAGAGTGCCAGCTACCGAGCTTCCAATCTCCCCGGGAGATGCCCGGCAGGGCAGAGGGGGGCGCGAAGGATCGCTACCCCGGGCAAAATCGGCGGATCACCCCAGTTTCGCGTCGAGCGACACTTTGATGGCGCCGAGCGCCTTCGAAACCGGGCATTCGGCCTTGGCCTTCTCGGCCAATTCCTTGAACTTCGCCGCATCGATGCCCGGTACCTTGCCGATCAGGGTGATGGCGCTGCCGGTGATGCCGGTGCCGGGGACCAGCGTCACCACCGCCTTGGCGTCGAGTTCAGTGGCGGGCGTGCCGTTCTCGGCCAGGAAATGCGACAGCTGCATGGCGTAGCAGCCGGCGTGTGCCGCCGCGATCAACTCTTCGGGATTGGTGCCGGATTTGCCGCTCTCGTCCTCGAAGCGAGCCTTGAACGAATAGGGCGTGCCCTTCAAGGTGCCGCTCTGGCTGTCGAGCGTGCCCTTGCCTTCCTTCAGATTGCCTTTCCAGACGGCGTTTGCGGTGCGGTCCATAAAATTCTCCTTGATTACAGCGACAGCGCCGGCCACGCGGCGTTCCCTCCAACTATAGCGCGGCGGCAGGGGAAGACCACCGCGCTGTTTCGGCGGGATGCGACGCCGGCGTGCCCTGCAAATTTTTTCTGAAAAAATGTGCGTGCAAAAATGTCGACTTGCATCGGCGCCGGCCGTCCTGCGAGCGTCCACGGATTCTCGTGGCGGATGGAGATCCAAGATGAACAATCTGTTTTCTGCCCATTGGAACGACGCCGACAAAAGCGCGCGTCTACACGAGATCGACTGCTCGCGACCTTCCGGCTTCGGCCGGCTGCTTGCTGCGGTCACTGTGATCGGCATTGCGGTCTGCGTGCTCGACCACGCTGCTGCCGGCAGGGATGCCGCCGGCGCCGTGATCGCATATGCTTCGTCACAGCAAGGGAGCTGGAAATGAAATATGTCTGTCTGGTCTACGGCGAGGAAAAGGACCTCCATGCCATGACGCCGGAGCGTCTGGCCAAGCTCGACGCCGATTCGATGGCCTATGATCGGTCATTGGACCAGCAAGGCAAGCTGATCATCGCGCAGGCGCTGCAATCGGTGAAGACGTCGAAGACGGTGCGGCGGCGCCAAGGCAAGCGGCTGATCACTGACGGTCCGTTTGCCGAAACCAAGGAGCAGTTGCTTGGTTTCGTCATGATCGAAGCCGACACTCTCGACAAGGCGCTGGAGATCGCCGGCAAAATTCCGCTGGCCGAAATCGGCACCGTCGAAGTCAGGGCGATCTACGACGTGCCGGGGTCATAGGCGGCGGCGACGTCATGCAGGCCGGCGGATCATATCCGCCGCCTTCTCGGCGATCATCACCACTGGCGAGGCGGTGTTGCCGGAGACGATGCGCGGCATGATCGAGGCGTCGACGACGCGCAGGCCCTCGACACCGGTCACGCGCAGGTCCGGGCTGACGACGGCGCGGCCATCGACACCCATCCTACAGGTGCCGACCGGGTGGAAGATGGTCGTCGCGATCGAGCCGATCTGGTGCAGCAGGTCCTCGTCCGACTGGTGGGCGAGACCAGGCAGGATTTCTTCCGGATGGAAGCCGGCAAGAGCCTTGGCGGTCATGATGCTGCGCGCCTGGCGCACCGAACGCAGCGCGATCTCGCGGTCGCGCGCCGTAGAGAGGTAGTTCAGCCGGATCTCCGGCTGCACGGCCAGCTCGCGCGTCGTAGCGTGCACCGAGCCGACGCTCTCGGGCCGCAGATTGCAGACCGACATGGTGATTGCCGGGAACGGGTGCAGCGGGTCGCCCAGCCGGTCGGTAGACAAGGGCTGGACGTGGTACTCCAGGTCCGGCGTCGCCATCGACGGATCGGATTTCGAGAACATGCCGAACTGGCTCGGCGCCATCGACATCGGTCCCGAGCGGCCAAAGGCATATTGCAGCGCGATCTTCGCCTTGCCGCTCAGGCTGTTGGCTAGCGTGTTGAGCGTCAGCGCCGACGACACTTTGTAGACAGTGCGGATCTGCAGATGGTCCTGAAGGTTCTCGCCGACATCGGGGCTGGCGTGAACCACATCGATGCCGAGCGCGGCGAGGCGATCCGGCTCGCCGACCCCGGAAAGCTCCAGCAGTTTCGGCGTGTTGATCGAGCCGGCGGTCAGCAGCACCTCGCTCCTGGCCTTTGCCTCGATGGTTTGGCCGCCGACGCGATAACAAACGCCGATAGCACGCTTGCCCTCGAACAACACCGTCTCGACATGCGCGTTGACGACCAGCCTGAGGTTCGGCCGTCGCAGCGCCGGGCGCAAGAATGCCTTGGCTGTGTTCCAGCGCACGCCCTTGCTCTGGTTGACTTCGAAGAAGCCGGACCCCTCATTGTCGCCGTCGTTGAAATCCTCGCGCGGCATGATGCCGAATTCCTTGGCCGCCTCCTGCACGGTGTTCAGGATCGGCCAGGACAGGCGTTGCCGCGCCACTTTCCATTCGCCGCCGGAACCGTGCAGCTCGGTCTTGCCGCCATGATGGTCCTCGGATTTGAGGAAATAGGGCAGCACATCGTCCCAGCCCCAGCCGACATTGCCCATCTGCCGCCAGCCATCATAGTCCGCCGCCTGTCCCCGCATGTAGATCATGCCGTTGACCGAGGTGCAGCCGCCCAACACCTTGCCCCGGGGATAGACCAGCGAGCGGCCGTTCAGGCCGGCTTCGGGGGCAGTCTTCATCATCCAGTCGGTGCGCGGATTGCCGATGCAATAGAGATAGCCGACCGGGATATGCACCCAGTGATAATTGTCGCTGCCGCCGGCCTCAAGCAGCAGCACGCGCGTCGCCGGGTTTTCGCTCAGCCGATTGGCCAGCACGCAGCCCGCCGTGCCTGCGCCGACGATGATGTAGTCGTAGTCGCCATCGAGCCGTTGGGTCATTGCGGTGGTTTACTCGGCGGTGTTCTACTCGGTTCTGCCGCCTGTTCGTCCCAGAACGATCGCAGCGTATCGGCAAGGCCGCAATAGGCGCGATAACGCCTGTTGTAATGGTCCTGCATGGCCGGGTTCGGACGATAGGCGGCGCTTGACCGGGTCATGGCGTCGACGCCGGCCTCATAGTCGGCGAACAGGCCGGCCGCGACCCCGGCGCCGATTGCCGCGCCAAGCGCGCCGGTCTCGCGCGCCACAGGCACGGTGATCGGCACCCCAAGCCCGTCGGCGAAGATTTGCGGCCAGTGCTCGCTGCGCGAGCCGCCGCCGGACAGGACCGCCTTGTCGAAGCTGACACCGGCGTCCTTCAGGACATTGATGTGGCGCCTATGCTCGAACATCACGCCCTCGAACAGCGCGCGCAGCATATGGCCTTCCCTATGCCAGCCGGCAAGGCCGTAGAAGCCGGCGCGGTATTCCGCCCCATGCCCCGACCCGTAGAGAAACGGGTGGAACATCGGATCGTCCCAGGCCGGCGTCACCGCGCGGACAGCCGCATTGCAGTGGCCGAACGGATCGTCATGATGGGCACCGCGCTCGATGCGAAGTCGGCGTTATCGCTAAGCGGTTGCACCATCAGATGCCCGTGACGAGCGACCTGAACCCAGGACGTCCGGTCTCGGCGTCTGGATGATTAGGGGGCCAGCTCTGTTTTCTCATCAGATACAATTCTGCGTGTTGAAGCAACGCCGGAGTTCTCCTATCGTCGCCGCAATTTTCGGGGGAATTCGACATGCCTTTCCTGATTGCTATTCTCGGCGTGCTGGGAGCCGGGGCGTTCTGGTGGTATCGCATGAAGGCCATGAACGAAGCCGCGCGCGAGGTCGCCGACGTCGTCGGCCGCGTTCAGGGCAACATAAGGCGCAAGAAGCTGCGCAAGCAGGCGGCGCTGTCGCCGCTGACGGCGATCGACGATCCGGTGGTGGCGGCGGCAACGCTGATCACCGCACTGGCAGCGGAGCACGGCCCGATCCTGCCGAAGCGCGAAACGGTCATCCGCGAGGTGATCTCGCAGATTGCGGACAACCAGAAGAAGACCGATGAAGCCGTCGTCTACGCCAAATGGGCCGCGGCGCAGATCGACGACACGACGATCGTCATCGACAAGCTGGCGCCCTTCCTGCGCGAGCGCCTCGATCCGCATGAGCGCGAAGACCTGCTGCAGATGCTGGATCGTGTTGCCAAGAGCGGCGAGCAGAGTTTCAAGGTCGCCGACCAACGCATGCTGCGACTGCGGCAGAAGCTGGGGTTTGAGGTCAACTGAGAAACAGCCCAGGCGCATGTCATTCTGGATAGCGAGCGTGGTAGGATCGGCTGCCGCTTACCTTATCGGCTCTACGCCTGCCGGCTATCTGGCGGGGAAACTGCTTAGGGGCATCGATATCCGGGAGCACGGCTCCAAGTCCACCGGTGCGACAAATGTATTGCGCACACTCGGGAAATGGCCAAAATTGGTGGTGCTTCTGGTGGACGTGCTGAAAGGGGCGGCAGCGGTCATCTTTGCCCGTTGGTTTTGTTTCTGGTCTTCCGCAACGCCGCCGTCGGCAATATCTGATATGCCCGTTTGGGTTCCTTGGGTTCTATGCCTGGCCGGACTCGCTGTTTTGCTTGGGCATAGCCGTTCGATCTGGCTGAATTTCACCGGCGGCAAATCGGCTGCGACGGGGTTGGGTGTTTTGTTGGCGATGTCCTGGCCTGTGGGTCTAGGCGCGGCGACGGCATTTGCCGTGGTGTTGGCAGTTTCCCGAATTGTGTCCCTGAGTTCGATGCTGGCGGCGCTCACCGCGATCGCCCTCGTCGGCGGCATGGAACAACCATTGCCCTACCGGTTGCTGGTCATCGCCGGCGGCATCTACGTGATCGTGCGCCACCGCGCCAACATTGCGCGGCTGATGTCAGGAGCCGAGCCGCGTCTATGACAAAGCGGCACTCATTCCCGGCCTAAATCGCCTCACCCTTGAGCAGCCGTGGTGTGCCGTTGGACAACCCCGACGCCTGGCGGATGAAGAACTCCTTCAGCCTGGGCATCCGTTCGACAAGGCCGAGGCCTATGTCGCGGAGCTGGCGCAGCGGGCCGATGTCGTTGGAAAACAGCCGGTTCAGCACATCTGTGGTGACGCCCATCTGCACCGTGTCGAAGCGGCGCCATTGCTGGTAGCGCTCGAGCACGTCGAGCGCGCCGATATCCTGTCCCAAGCGATCGGCCTCGACCACCACTTCAGCAAGGGCCGCCACATCCTTGAAGCCGAGATTGAGGCCCTGGCCGGCGATCGGGTGGATGCCGTGCGCGGCGTCGCCGGCAAGCGCGATGCGCGGGGCGACGAAGGCGCGCGCGATGGTCAGGCCGAGCGGCCAGGCGCGCGGCTTGTCGGTGACGCGGATTTCGCCGAGCTTCAGGCCGAAGCGCAATTCAAGCTCCTGCTCGAAGACGAGGTCGTCGCCCGAGACCAGCTTTTCGGCATCCTCGGAACGTTCGACCCAGACCAGCGACGAACGGTTGGTGCCGTCCTCGGTGGGCTTGAGCGGCAGCGTTGCAAACGGGCCGGCCGGCAGAAAATGCTCTTCGGCGCGGCCATTGTGCGGGCGCTCATGCGCCACCGTGCAGACGATGCCGGACTGGCCATATTCCCATTTCACCGTCTTGATGCCGGCCATGTCGCGCAATTTGGAATTGACGCCGTCGGCGGCGACCAGCAGCCGCGCCTCAATCGCCGCGCCGTCGGCCAGATGCACGGTGATGCCGGCGCCATTGCCGTCGAACGATGCGACCGCGACACCTTCGATGATGTCGATGCCGAGCTTTTGCGCGCGGCGGCGCAAGGCGCCGTTCAGGTCCTTGTTGGCGACCATGTGGGCGAACGGTTCGCCCGGCGCGACCTCGCCATCGAAGGTGAGAAACACCGGACGCACCGGGTCGGCGGTCCGCGAATCGGTGACGATCATCTCGGTGATCGCCTGCGATTGCCCGACGATTTCCTGCCAGACGCCGAGCTGGTCGAACATGCGGCAGGCGGCGGCGGCGATCGCCGAGGCGCGGCGGTCCTTCTGCCAGACGCCGGCGGGGGCAGCATCAACGACCGCCACGGCGAGGCCCGGCCGCGCCTGTTTCAGCGACACGGCGGCGGCGAGGCCGACATAGCCGGCGCCAGCGACCAGCACGTCGAGCGGGGTTTTTGCGTCCGGGTTGCGGTTCGCCATGTCAATTCCTTTCGAAGTCTCGACCATCCCCGCCCACTGGGGCATTCCGGCCTTGACTGCCCGCCATTCCTGTCGGAAACCGCCATAGCATCTTACGGCGAGGTCACGAAGCATGACGGCGGCCATGGACGAGCTTCTCAGCATTCTCGACCTCGAGCAGCTGGAACACAATCTGTACCGTGGTCGCAGCCCCAAGCTCGACTGGCAGCGCGTTTTCGGCGGCCAGACCATCGCCCAGGCGCTGGTCGCCGCGCAGCGCACCGTCGAGCCCGAGCGCCACGTGCATTCGCTGCACGGCTATTTCATGCGGCCCGGCGACACCAAGGTGCCGATCGTCTACGAGGTCGACCGCATCCGCGATGGCGGCTCCTTCACCACGCGGCGCGTGGTGGCGATCCAGCACGGCCAGGCGATCTTTTCGCTGGAAGCCTCGTTCCAGCAGGACGAGGTTGGCCTTGAGCATCAGCTGCCGATGCCGCGCGACGTGCCGCCGCCCGACAGCCTGTTGTCGCAGCGCGAATTGCTGGGCAAGTTCCGCGAGGCGGTGCCGGACGGCATCAAGCGCTACTGGGAGCGTGACCGGCCGATCGAGATGAAGCCGGTGATGCTGAAGCATTACACCAGCCGCGAAAAGCTGGAGCCGCAGCAGAACATCTGGATCCGCACCACCGGCCCGGTGCCGGCCGACCGCGGCATCCAGGCGGCGGTGCTTGCCTACCTCTCCGACATGACGCTGCTCGACACCTCGACCTTTGCGCACGGCCGCGCCATTTTCGACCGCGACATCCAGGCGGCGAGCCTCGACCATGCGATGTGGTTCCATCGCAGCCATCCGCTCGATGACTGGATCCTGTACACGCAGGACAGCCCGTCGACGCAGGGGTCGCGCGGCTTCACCCGCGGTTCGCTGTTTGCCCGCGGCGGCACGCTGATCGCCTCGGTTGCCCAGGAAGGCCTGATCCGGCTGAAGCGGCCGCCTGCGGAATAGGCATTTTCGAAAAATTGCCTACTTTTTAATCAGTGACTGTCGGTTGACAGTGCGCACCGTGGCGCCGGGACTCGAGCGATCCGTTTGTTTACAATGAGTTAACACCTGCTTCGGCAACTGGCACGGAGCTTGAATCCTGTTGGGCACTCTCCGGGCTTTTTGGGATCGGTGAAGGTGTGCAAACGCGGGGGACCGCAACAGCAAAGGGTGAAACCTTATGAAAATCGTGATGGCAATCATCAAGCCGTTCAAGCTCGACGAGGTGCGCGAAGCGCTCACCGCCGTCGGCATCCAGGGCCTGACCGTCACCGAAGTCAAAGGCTACGGGCGTCAGAAGGGACACACGGAAATCTATCGCGGGGCGGAATACGCGGTCAGTTTCCTGCCGAAAATCAAGATCGAAGTCGCGGTTAGCACAGACCTGGTCGACAAGGCCGTCGAAGCCATCACGGCGGCGGCCAAGACCGGCCAGATCGGCGACGGCAAGATCTTCGTCTTCGGCATCGATCAGGCGGTGCGCATCCGTACCGGCGAAACAGACACCGACGCACTTTGAGCGGCGAACACGTATTCCAATGGAGAGTTCAATGAATATACCTTCCACCTTGAAGTCAGTGGCGCGCTCCGCGCTGCTGGGCTCCTTAGCGCTCGGAGCATTGGGCACGGTTGCTGCCTTCGCGCAGGAGGCGGCTCCCGCCGTCGCGGCGGCAGCGCCAGCAGCGCCGGCTTTTACCGTCGACAAGGGCGACACCACGTGGATGATGATTTCCACCGTGCTGGTGCTGTTGATGACCATTCCCGGCCTTGCGCTTTTCTACGGCGGCCTGGTTCGTACCAAGAACATGCTGTCGGTGCTGATGCAGGTCTTCACCATCACCAGCGTGGTCATGATCATCTGGGTCTTCTACGGCTACAGCCTCGCCTTCACCCCGGGCAACGCCTTCGTCGGCGGCCTTTCGAAGATGTTTCTCTCCGGCGTCAACGTATCGACGCTTTCGGAAACCTTCAGCAAGGGCGTCGCCATTCCTGAACTGGTGTTCGTCGTCTTCCAGATGACCTTCGCCTGCATCACGCCCGCCCTGATCGTCGGCGCATTCGCCGAACGCGTCAAATTCTCCGCCTTGATCCTTTTCGTTATCCTATGGGTGACGTTAATCTACTTCCCGATCGCGCACATGGTCTGGTTCTGGGGCGGCCCGAGCGCCTATGCCGACCCGTCCGGCCTGATCTTCAGCTTCGGCGCCATCGACTTCGCCGGCGGCACGGTCGTTCACATCAATGCGGGCATTGCCGGTCTCGTCGGCGCGCTGATGATCGGCAAGCGCATCGGCTACAAGAAGGACATCATGGCGCCGCACTCGATGACGCTGACCATGGTCGGCGCTTCATTGCTGTGGGTCGGCTGGTTCGGCTTCAACGCCGGTTCGAACCTCGAAGCGAACGCCTATGCGGTGCTGGCCATGATCAACACCTTCGTCGCCACGGCGGCGGCGGCGGTGGCCTGGATCGTGCTTGAATCGCTGCTGCGCGGCAAAGCCTCCATGCTCGGCGCTGTTTCGGGCGCCGTCACCGGCCTCGTCGCGATTACGCCGGCTGCAGGTTTTGCGGGCCCGATGGGCGCTATCGTGCTTGGCATCGTCGCCACCTTCGTCTGCTACTTCTTCGTCTCGGTGGTGAAGAACACATTCGACTATGATGACAGCCTCGATGTCTTCGGCGTCCACTGCGTCGGTGGCATCATCGGTGCGCTCGGCACTGGCATTCTGGTCAATCCCGCCCTCGGCGGCGCCGGCATCGTCGACTATTCGACGGCCGACTTCGCCGCCGGCTATGCCGGCACGGCCACGCAGCTCCTGGCGCAGGGCAAAGGCGTCCTGGTAACCCTGCTGTGGTCGGGCATCGGCAGCGCCATCCTCTACAAGGTTGTCGACTTGATCATCGGTCTGCGTCCGACAGCCGACGCCGAGCGCGAAGGCCTCGACCTGACTTCGCATGGCGAAGCGGCCTACCACTCGTAAGCACCGCGGGGCGGCTTCGGCCGCCCCGCATTCTCCCATCCCGTCGTGACGCTCCCGAAAGGAGTTCACGCTTTGAGGCCCGGGTTATTCCGGGCCTCTCTTTTTTGGGCAACCGTGCTGGCAGGCCTCGATCCCCGCGCAATCACGTTCTAGTGATGGCCGCCGGCGGGGAGACGTCGACCGGATTGGTTCCGAACTGTTGAGACTGCCTACAGTGGAGTGAGCAAGATCGTGGCTCTGGCTGCCGTATAGTTAATGCGGCCTTAACCTTCCCCCCGATAGTCTGACATCCGAATCTGCCGGAGTGCGTCATGCGCCCGGCCAGTCCATGACAGACGGGGAACGAAGCATGCGTTCAGGGGCTTCAGCACCGCTCGCGCTGACCGATACGGGGCACGGCATCCAGGCATTCGCGCGGCGCCAGGTCGGGCGGCTGGTCGGCGCCGGCCTGTTTGCGCTGGTCGCCTTTGGCGTCGCGGCGCTGGCGACCTGGAACGTCGCCGATCCCAGCTTCTCGCACGCCACCGACAACATCGTCACCAACGCCATGGGCTATGCGGGCGCGGTATTCTCCGACCTCGCCATGCAGTTCTTCGGCCTTGCCGCGGTCGCCGCCCTGGTGCCGGCGGTGATCTGGGGCTTTCTCCTGTTTTCGGCGCGCGGCGTCGATAGGCTGCCGAAGCGCGGCGTTGCCTGGTTCGGCTTCGCGCTGCTCGCGGCGGCGATGGCCGGCTGCGTGGTGCCGCCCAAGACGTGGCCGTTGCCGACCGGCCTCGGTGGCGTGCTCGGCGACATGGTGCTCAATATTCCGGGCCTGGTCATTGGCGGCTACCCGACCGGCATCGTTGCCAGCATCATTGCCATGGTGCTCATTGCGCCGGCGCTGTGGCTGTTTGCCTATGGCTCGGCGCTGATTGCGCGCAAGAACGGCTTTGCCGTCATGGAGCGCACCGCGGAGCCCGATCCCCGAGAGGACGACCTGCTCTTCGACGAAGACGACGAGGAGGGCGACGAAGGGATACTGGCGCTCGGCGCCGTTACCCACTGGTGGCTGTCTTTCCGCGCCTGGATGCATCGCCGGGCTGTGCGCCGCCAGCAGGAGCGCGACGAGTTCGAGCCGGAGATGGAGCAGCGCTCCACCGCATGGCGCCGCGCCGCCGAACGGGTCGAATCGGCGGAATTCGCCGAAGCGCGGATGAGCCCGGATGGCCGCGCCCGCGTCGAGCCGGAATTCTTCGCCGCCATGGTCAATGACCGCAGCGTTTCCGTCGATCCGGACGATGACGACGTCCTCGATGCCGGTTTCGACAATGGCGACGAGGAGATCGAACTCGACGACGAGCCGGTCCAGCGCCGTGCCGCGCCGAACGCCAAGGTGCAGAACTTCCGCTCCGATGCGGCGACCCGCGTCGCCGCACCTGCGCCGCGTCCCGCTCCGGGCGCGCGCGTCCAGCGCGAGGCGCAGACCTCGCTGATCGGCTCGGAAACATTCGAAATGCCGTCGCTGCATTTCCTGTCGGAGCCGAAGAACGTGGTGCGCGACGCCAGCCTGTCCAAGGACGCGCTGGAGCAGAATGCGCGCCTGCTCGAAGGCGTACTGGAGGATTTCGGCGTCAAGGGCGAGATTATCGCGGTGCGGCCCGGCCCGGTGGTCACGCTCTATGAGCTGGAGCCGGCGCCCGGCATCAAATCGTCGCGCGTCATCGGACTGTCCGACGACATCGCCCGCTCGATGAGCGCGATTGCCTGCCGCGTCGCCGTGGTGCCCGGCCGCAACGCCATCGGCATCGAATTGCCGAATGCCAAGCGCGAGACCGTCTATCTCCGGGAGATCCTGGCCAGCCGCGATTTCGAGGCGACCAAGTCCAAGCTGGCGCTGGCGCTGGGCAAGACCATCAATGGCGAGGCGGTGATCGTCGACATCGCCAAGATGCCGCATGTGCTGGTCGCCGGCACCACCGGCTCCGGCAAGTCCGTCGCCATCAACACCATGATCCTGTCGCTGCTCTACAAGCTGACGCCGCAGGACTGCCGGCTAATCATGATCGACCCGAAGATGCTCGAACTCTCCGTCTATGACGGCATCCCGCACCTTCTGACGCCGGTGGTCACCGACCCGAAGAAGGCCGTGGTGGCGTTGAAGTGGACGGTGCGCGAGATGGAGGACCGCTACCGCAAGATGTCCAAGGTCGGCGTGCGCAACATCGACGGCTTCAACGCGCGCGTGCAGTTGGCTGAAAAGAAGGGCGAAAAAATCTCGCGCACCGTGCAGACCGGCTTCGACCGCCAGACCGGCGAGGCGATCTACGAGACCGAGAACCTCGATCTCGAGCCGATGCCCTACATCGTCGTCATCATCGACGAGATGGCCGATTTGATGATGGTCGCCGGCAAGGACATCGAAGGCGCGGTGCAGCGCCTGGCACAAATGGCGCGCGCGGCCGGCATCCATGTCATCATGGCGACGCAGCGTCCGTCGGTCGACGTCATCACCGGCACCATCAAGGCCAATTTCCCGACCCGTATCTCCTTTCAGGTGACGTCGAAGATCGACAGCCGCACCATTCTGGGCGAGCAGGGCGCCGAGCAGCTGCTCGGCATGGGCGACATGCTGTACATGGCCGGCGGCGGCCGCATCCAGCGCGTGCACGGCCCGTTCGTCGCCGACGACGAGGTCGAGAAGATCGTCGCCCATCTGAAGCTGCAGGGCGTGCCCGAATATCTCGACGCCATCACCGAGGATGACGGCGAGGACGATGACGAGCCGTCGGGCAAGGGCGGCGCTGGCGGCGGCGGCAACAGCAATTTCGAGGATTCCGACGATCCCTACGACCAGGCGGTCTCGGTCGTGCTGCGCGACGGCAAGGCGTCGACCAGCTATATCCAGCGCCGGCTCGGCATCGGCTACAACCGCGCCGCCTCGATCATCGAGAAGATGGAGAAGGAAGGCATTGTCGGCCCGGCCAACCATGCCGGCAAACGCGAAATTCTGGTGCCGACCGAGGACGACAAGTTCTGATCAGCCGATACGGCCCGGCGGCAACCTTGAACCTTTTGGCGCGTTACAGCGACTGAGCGCTGTCCGGCCGCCAAACTTAAGTCTAACTGGGGGTCCACGGACTGCAACGAGACACACACCACACGAGAGTGACCGGCATGAAAAACGATCTTTCCGCGATCAGCGATTTCGCTCCAAACCGTCGCCAGTTGCTCGGCCTTGGCTTGATGCTTGCCGGCGCCGCGGCCATCAACGTCGTGCCGGGGTTCCAGCTCTTGGCCTCGGCGCAGGCGGCGGTGCCGCCGACGGCGCAAAAGATCGCCGACCATTTCTCCTCGGTCAAATCGATGAGCGGCGAGTTCGTCCAGTTCGGCCCCAACAACCAGCAGACCGGCGGCAAGTTCTTCCTTGAGCGGCCAGGCAAGATTCGCTTCAACTATGACGGCAAGTCGAATTTCCGGGTGATTTCCGACGGCAAGTCGGTGGTCATCCTCAACAAGCGGCTGAAAACGTCCGATCTCTATCCGTTGTCGAAGACACCGCTGAAGCTGTTGCTCGACACCAAGATCGACCTCTCGGGCGGCCGCGTCAAATCGATCAAGGAAGAGAGCGACCTCACCACCATCCAGCTTGCCGACAAGTCGGTGTTCGGCAATTCGAAGATCACCATGATGTTCGATCCGAAATCCTATGATCTGCGCCAGTGGACCATCACCGACGCGCAGGGCAAGGACACCACGGTGATGATCTACAACACCAAGGAAGGCGTCAGCTTCCCTGCGGATACGTTCGCCATCGACTATACGGCGAACCGCGAGCTGAACACCAACCACCGCTAGATCCGGTCAGGCCGGCCTGCAAATGGCGATCTCCTGCGCTTCCGGCGCTCACGTGGTTTAAGTACGCTCCGCTCCGGTTCTCGGAGACCACCATTTTCGACTCGGCCTGACCTGAATCAGGGCCGCCGCCCGCAAAGGCTGGCTTGTGTTTGTGGCGCTCGGCTGGCAGTAGATCGGCGACCTTGTTCGGATCGCCGCATGTCCTTCTCCATCGCCACCTGGAACATCAATTCCGTGCGCCTGCGCATGCCGATCGTCGAGCGGCTGCTGACGGAGCAGGCGCCCGATGTGCTTTGCCTGCAGGAGACGAAGGTTCCCGACGAGCTGTTTCCGGAAAAGGCGTTCCGCAAGGCCGGCTACGAGCACATCGCATTCCATGGCCAGAAGGGCTATCACGGCGTTGCGACGGTGGCGCGGCGGCCGATCGAGATTGTCGAGAAACGGCGCTTCTGCGAGATCGATGACAGCCGGCATCTGTCGGTCAAGGTGCAGGCCGGCGGCAAGGCAATCCTGGTCCACAATTTCTACGTGCCGGCCGGCGGCGACGAGCCCGATCCGGAGATCAACCGCAAGTTCCGCCACAAGCTCGATTTCGTTGCCGAGATGAACGCCATCCACGCCGCGCATGACGAGGTGTCGGCTTCGATCCTGGTCGGCGACCTCAACATCGCGCCGCAGGAGCACGATGTCTGGTCGCACAAGCAATTGCTCAACGTCGTCAGCCACACGCCGGTCGAGACGCAAAATTTCGACGCGATGCGGATCGCCGGCGACTGGGTCGACCTGATGCGGCTCGACGTGCCGCCAGAGCAGAAGCTCTACACCTGGTGGAGCTATCGCGCGCGGGACTGGGAAGCCTCGAACCGTGGCCGCCGGCTCGACCATGTCTGGTCGTCACCGAACCTGGTGCCGAGCTTTGCCGGCTATGAGATCCTGCGAGAGGCGCGTGGCTGGGAGCGGCCCTCGGACCATGTGCCGGTGATTGCGCGGTTCGACCTGGATTAGGCGTGCCGATATTCAGGTGAGGCCGGCCTGCAATGGCCGATACCTGCGCTTCCGGTGCGTACTTTGAGTACGCTCCGCTCCGGTTCTCGGTATCAGCCATTTTCGACTCGGCCTGACCTGAATCTCGACACACCCAAGCGTGAGCGCGGTCGCGGGGACCTACCCGCCAAACCTTGGGGCCAACTTCTCGATGCGGGCGATCATGGCCTGAAAATCATCGAGGATGCGCTGGTGCAGTTTCACCGCCACTTCGGGATATTCCTCCAGGATGCGGCGAAACATCTTGCGGCTCAACCTTATCACTTCCGAATCGGTCTCGGCCGAGGCGCTGGTCAGCCGTCTTGAGTCGGCGATCAGCGCCAGTTCGCTGAGGATCGTGCCGGGGCCGGCGGTGCCGATCGGGATGCGGTCGCCGTCATGCTCGCGGTAGAGCACGATGCGGCCACTGACCACGATATAGGCTGAGTCGGCTTCGTCATCCTCGCGGTACAGCTTGCGGTCGGCCTGCAGATGGGTGGCTTCGGCGCCGAAGGCGAGCAGGCGCAGCTGTTCCTGCGTGAAACCCTCAAAGAGCTTCACGGCGGACAGGATGCGGATGTCGTCATCCAGCGCCATCTCTAGCTGCGTCCCCGAACGGTCAGTCCAATCCCTCCCTTAGAGCGCCGCGTGTCCAATTGAACGCGCAAAGGACGCTCTAACACTTCAATCTGCGCAACGGGCCGATCCAGGCTCCCCCAGCCGGATCCTCCCCGAAACAGTCCCGCCCCGACCGCTTATCGAACAATGAAAAGTTTAAGGAACCAGCTTGTAGCCGCCGCTTTCTGTCACAAGAATTTCAGCATTGGAAGGATCGCGCTCGATCTTCTGGCGCAGCCGGTAGACGTGAGTTTCCAGCGTGTGCGTGGTGACGCCGGAATTGTAGCCCCACACTTCCTCGAGCAGGACGTCGCGCGTCACCACCTTCTGGTCGGCTCGATAGAGATATTTGATGATCGAGGCTTCCTTCTCGGTCAGCCGCACCTTGCCGCCGCGCTGGTCGATCAGAAGCTTCTGGCTGGGCTTGAACGTGTAGGGCCCGACCGAAAAGGTGGCGTCCTCGCTCTGCTCGTGCTGGCGCAGTTGTGCGCGTATGCGGGCGAGCAGCACGGCGAAGCGGAACGGCTTGGTGACATAGTCGTTGGCGCCGGCCTCGAGGCCCAGAATTGTGTCGGAATCGGTATCGTGGCCGGTCAGCATGATGATCGGCGCCTTGTAGCCGCCCTTGCGCAGGATCTTCACCGCCTCGCGGCCATCCATGTCGGGCAGTCCGACATCCATGATGAGCAGGTCGATGAGCCCGCCGCGCGCCGCGGCGACGCCTTTGGCGGCGGTCGCTTCCTGCAAGACGTCGAATTCTTCGTAAAGGGCCAGTTGCTCGACGAGGGTTCCGCGCAGGTCGTCATCATCGTCAACGATCAGAATGGTACGTGATGTCATGGATCAATCCATTGTTTTGAAAAGAATTTTCAGTTGACCGCCTCCCATTTATGCGGAAGCTGACCGGCGCAACAGTCCGATCACAGTGATTTGTTCCGTGACACGATCATACAAGAAAAAACGCGATCGCAATGCAGCCGGCGCAATTTTGCCGAAAAGGCTGCGTGTGCTGGTGGTTCGGGCGAGGCCGGGCAACCCCAGCCAGGGGATATTGCAGGCCGGCAGCAAGGTGTTTGCCTGTGCGCTCGGACGCGGCGGCATCTCGGCCAATAAGCGCGAAGGCGACGGTGCGACGCCGCTTGGCGAGATGCGGATTTTGTCAGGATATTTTCGGGGCGATCATTTCGCGGCCGGCCGCAAAACCCAGCTGGCGATGGCGCCGATCGGCGCCGATCTCGGCTGGTGCGAGGTGCCGGACGACCGCAACTACAACCGGCCGGTGAAAATCCCCTATGGCGCCAGCCATGAGCGAATGCGGCGCGACGACCGCCTCTATGACGCCTGCCTTGTGCTCGACTGGAACATGGCGCCGCGCCGGCGCGGCCGCGGCAGCGCCATCTTCTTCCATCTGGCGCGCCCAGGCTTCACACCGACGCAAGGCTGCGTGGCGGTGACAGCGCGGACAATGGCGCGGCTGTTGCCGCTGGTGTCGGACCGGACGGTGGTGAGGGTGGTGAGGTAGGGAGTAGGGAGTAGGGAGTAGGGAGTAGGGAGTAGGGAGTAGGGAGTAGGGAGT